>DASZLY010000288.1:0-16792 GCA_035552135.1 Allostellaceae bacterium
GCGCCCATGCCGATCGTCGCGGCGGCGATGCGCGGCAGGCTGGCGCGCGAGCGCGCGTCGAAATGGAAATGGCCGCGCCGCGCCAAGAGCGTCATCAGCAGCACCGCCTGCAGCCAGCCAGCGGCCGACAGCGCCGCCGCCACCCCGACATGCGCGAAGAACCGCATCAGCACCAGCGTCAGCAGCAAATTGGTGGCGAGCGAAACGATCGCCACCTTGACCGGGGTCTTTGTCTCGTGCCGCGCAAAGAAGGCGGGCGCCAGCACCTTGACCAGCACGAACGCCGGCAGCCCCACGGCGTAGGCAATCAGCGCCGACGCCGTTTCCGCCGCCTCGGTCGGGCCGAAGGCGCCGCGCTCGAACAGCACCGCGAGGATCGGCAGCGCCAGGATCGCCAATGCCGTTGCCGCCGGCAAGGTCAGCAGCAGCGCCAGCTCCAGCCCGCGATTCTGCGTCGCGATCGCGCCCGCCTCGTCGCCGCCGCGCACCTGGCGCGACAACGGCGGCAGGATCGCGGTCGCCACCGCGATCCCGACGACGCCGAGCGGCAGCTGGTTGAGGCGGTCGGCGTAATAGAGATACGACACCGAGCCGCCCGGCAGCGTCGACGCGAGCGCGGTCGAGACCACCAGGTTAAGCTGCGTCACCCCGGCGCCGAGCACGCCCGGCCCCATGATCTTGAGCGTCTGCCGCACGCCCGCGGTCAGGCGTGGCCAGCGCAGCCTGAGGCCGATCCCGGCCTGGCGGCACGACAGCATCAGCCAGCAGAATTGCGCGATCCCTGCCAGCGTCAGCCCCCAGGCGAGCACCGTGCCGTCTGTCCAGTGCAGCGCCGCCATCAAGAGAAGCGCGGCGATCAGGAACAAATTGAGCAGCACCGGCGTCGCCGCGGCCGCGGCGAAGCGGTCGACGGTGTTGAGCAGCCCGCCCTGCAGCGCGGTCAGCGAGATGAACAGCAGATAGGGAAAGGTGATGCGGGTCAGCGTCACGACCAGCTCGAACTTGGCCGGGTCCTTCTCAAAGCCGGGGGCGATTGCGCGCATCACCCAGGGCATGAAAATTTCGCCGAGCGCGACAAACACCAGCAGCGCCGCGAACAGCACCGCATAGGCGTCCTCGGCGAATTCCTTGAGCGCCGGCTTTCCGCCGTCGACCAGCGCCTTGTTGGCGAGCGGGACGAACGCGGCGCTGAACGCGCCCTCGGCGAACAGGCTGCGGAACAGATTGGGCAGGCGCTGGGCGACGAAGAACGCATCGGCGACCGGTCCCGCGCCGAGGATCGCCGCCGTCAGGATGTCGCGGACAAAGCCGAACAGCCGGCTCACCATCGTCCACGAGCCGACCGTCGCCACCGAGCGGAAGAGTGCCATGACACGCGCGGTTTAGCCGAAAACCACGGTGTGAGAAAGCCGCCTGGCCGGTTGCCGCATCGCCACCGCGCGTCCTCCGAGGCTCGCTCCGCTCGCACCTCGGAGCTTGCCCCGGCGAAGGCCGGGGATGAAAGGTTTGGCGATGGTATCAAGAAAAATCCTCATCCTGGGGTGCTTCGCGGAGCGAAGCCTCGAAGGACGCACGAAGGTCGCCCGAGATTTACCGCACTTTGTCCTTGTCTTCTTTTTGTCACACAGAGTAGGCGTTGCGGCTTCCGATTCGGGGAGAGGCGCCATGACGGATATCAGGATGGGCGTCATCGGCTGTGGCGGCCGGATGGGTCGTATGTTGTTGGCCGAGATCGCCGCCGCCGAGGGCTGCGCGCTGTCGGGCGGCACCGCCACCCCGGGCAGCGCCATTATCGGCAGCGATCTCGGCGAGCTCGCCGGGATCGGCCGCCTCGGCATCGTGGCCGGCAATGCGCCCGGCGAATTGATCGGCGGTAGCGACGTGGTGATCGAGTTCAGCGCCGCCGCCGCGACCGCGGCGCACGCGACCCTCGCCGCCGAGCTCGGCACGCCGCTGGTGATCGGCACCACGGGCCTGTCGCCGGCCGAGAGCGAGGCGGTCCGCGCCGCCGCCAGGCAGGTTCCCATCGTCTGGGCGGCGAACACCAGCCTCGGCATCAACCTGCTGCTCGGCCTCGTCGAGCAGGTCGCGGCGCGGCTCGGCCCCGAATGGGACATCGAGATCATGGAGATGCACCATCGCGGCAAGGCTGACGCGCCCTCCGGCACGGCGCTCGCCTTGGGCCGCGCCGCCGCCGGCGCGCGCGGCGTCGCGCTCGACGCGGTCAGCCAGCGCGGCCGCGACGGCATCACCGGCGCGCGCCGCAGCGGCGATATCGGCTTTGCCTCGCTGCGCGGCGGCGACGCGGTCGGCGACCATCACGTCGTCTTTGCCGGTGCCGGCGAGCGGCTCGAGCTGTCGCACCGCGCGACCAACCGCGCGATCTATGCGACCGGCGCGGTGCGCGCCGCGCGCTGGGTGATCGGCCGTCCGCCCGGGCTCTACGGCATGAAGGAAGTGCTCGGGCTGTGAACCTGCATCTTCATCAGCACCGCGACACGCGCCGGCCGAAGCCGCAGGCGATCTTCGCCCGCGCCGGCGCACTCGACGGCCCGTCCTGGCGCGACCTGATGGGCGAGGGGCTTGCGGTCTTGCGCGAGATGCGCGGGCCGCGGCGCATCCATCTCGGCCCCGTGCCGCTCGGCGATGGGCATCCGGTGATCGTGCTCCCGGCGTTTCTCTGCACCGACCACATGAGCCGCGGGCTGCGCCGCTGGCTGAAGGCGTTGGGCTATGCGGTCGAAGGGTGGGGCGCCGGGGTCAATATCGGGCCGACCGCCAACGCGGTCGCCATCGTCGACGCCATCTTGCGGCACAGCACCGAGACGAGCGGCCGCCGGGCGAGCCTTGTCGGAGTCAGCCTCGGCGGCGTCCTCGCCCGCGCGCTGGCCAATGCGCATCCCGGCCGGGTGCGCCGCGTCATCACCGTGTGCAGCCCGTTCCGCCTGCCGACCGCGACGCCGCTCGAACCGTTCTACCGCGCGCTGGCGCCGCTCCACAGCGGCGAGCAGGTGATGCTCGAGCATCTCGTCGCGCCGCCGCCGGTGCCGACCGTCGCGATCTACAGCCCCAAGGATGGCGTCGTCGCCTGGAAGAGCTGCGTCGATGCTCCCGGCACCGGCCGCGAGAACATCGCGATCGAGGGCGCGCACACGACGATGCTCGCCAACCCCCAGACGCTGCGCGTCATCGCCGAGCGCCTGGCGCTGCCCTAACCTTCGTTCTGTGCCGGATTGAGCGAGCCGCGCCAGCGCTGCAGCGCGTCGCGCAGCGTCGCGGCGACCTCGCGCCGCACCGGCGGCGGCAGGAACGTGCCGATCGGCAGCATCCGGCCGTGCGAGGCGAGCGACAGCCGGTTGGTCTCGTCCTCGTTTTCCTCGAACACCACGCGCACCCAGAACGGCTGAAAGCGCCACAGCCGCCGGTCGCCGCGGATGCCGACGCGCTCGACGGTCAGCTCCTCGTCGGCGAGGCGCAGCGTCTCGCGCTGCCGGGCGCTGCGATAGCTGAGGCGGAAGGCGAGATAGACGAGCCCGACATCGAGCCCGAAAAACCCGCAGACGGGCCACGCGCCGAGCGAGACGAAGACGATGCCGACAATGATGCTGAGCGCCGCCAGCCCGAGCATCAAAATATTGAAGCCGCGCGGCGGCAGGCTGCGATAGGGCAGCAGCACGCGCTCGAAGAACACGTGGCGGGGCGTCGCGGGCGTGGCGGCGGCGGCTTCGGTCATTTGCGGCGCAGCATATATTGCGTCGACCTTGCCAACGCGAAAAATGCGCTAAGCTCGCCGGCGATGCGGAAGAAATTCACCAAGGCGGAAGTCGCCGAGTTCTATCGCCGGTTGGCCGAGACCCGGCCGATCCCGCGCACCGAGCTCGAATTCATCAACCCGTTCACCCTGCTCGTCGCGGTCGTGCTGTCGGCGCAGGCGACCGATGTCGGGGTCAACAAGGCGACGCCGGCGCTGTTCGCGCTGGCCGATACGCCGGCGAAGATGGCGGCGCTCGGCGTCGAGCGGGTCGAGCCGCTCATTCGCACGATCGGGCTTTACCGCACCAAGGCCAGGAACGTCGTCGCCCTCAGCCGCATCCTCGTCGAGAAGCATCACGGCGAGGTGCCGCGCGACCGCGAAGCGCTCGAGGCGCTGCCCGGGGTCGGGCGCAAGACCGCCAATGTCGTGCTCAATGTCGCGTTCGAGGAACCGACGATCGCGGTCGACACGCATATCTTCCGGGTCGGCAATCGCACCGGGATCGCGCCCGGCAAGACGCCGCACGCGGTCGAATTGGGGCTCGAAGCGGTGACGCCGCCGCAATACAAGCTGCATGCGCATCACTGGCTGATCCTGCACGGCCGCCATGTCTGCAAGGCACGCAAGCCCGATTGCCCGAGCTGCGTCATCGCCGAGTTGTGCCGCTACGGCGCGAAGACGGTACCGGATGCTCTCATCGCGGCAAAAGCCGCCGCGGGCGTAGCCCCGAGTAAAACAACCACCCCGGCGCAGGCCGGGGGCCATCCGTCAGCCGCTCCAGCGGCGGAAAAATAGCCCCGGCCGTCGCCGCGGTGGCGGATGGATCAACGTGGTAGGATGGGTTGAGCCCCGCGAAACCCATCGGCGGCAGCGGCGCGTTACGCTTCGCTAACCCGCCCTACGAAGGCTAAGACACCGCCCGCGCGTTCGGCAGTTCGGCGACGATGTCGCCGGCGGCCGACTGCACATCGCCGGAAATCTGCCCGCCCAGCTCGATCTCGATCTGGCCGTAGCGGATCGTCCCCGACACCATCCCGCCTGAGCGGATCAGCAGCCGCTTGCGGACGATGAGGTTGCCCTCGAATGCGCCGCGCACATCGGCGTTGTCGATCTCGGCGCTGCCCTTGAAGAGCCCGGTCTCGGCGATGTCGACATCGCGGCAATTCTGCAGATTCGCCTCGACGCTGCCTTCGACGATCAGCGTGTCGCACGAGGCGATCTCGCCCGACAGCGAGATTTCGCGGCCGACCGTGAGCTGGCGCAGCCCGCCCTCGGCGCGCCGCGGCGGTGGCGCGGGCGATAGCGGTGGCGGCGCGGCGGCCAGCGGCGGCGGGGCGACCGGCACCGGGATCGGCTCGGTCACCGCGCGGCGGGTCTGCTCGGCCGGGCGCGGCGGCTCGGCGGGCGGACGGGCCATCTCCGGCACGCGCGGCGGCACCGCCGCGGGCGTGCGGCCGAGCTGGGCAAGGGAGGCAGGCGACCCGATCGGCCGGGACGGTTTCATCGGGATGCCCAAATCGTCGGGCGAATCAGCCATGCTGCGATCCTCCGTATCCGGTCTCTTTCGGCCAAACATCGTTGCCGCACCCCATCTGTGAGCTGTTGAGGATAATCAGCCGCGGGCCTTCACCCGGCCGCGATGCCGGATTGGCGCGGCGCCGCCTTTAAATGCGACCACCTCGAATTACCCCCGCCCAAAATCATATCGTTTGAGTCGGCGGAAAACAAAAAGATTTATCCTTGGCCGGGTGTCGTAAACCGGCAATACCAATAGGTTAAGGGTTAAGACAACCGCGCCGGTTGGCGCGGCCGTTGCTGGGTGCCGGCGAATCGCCGCGACCCAGCCATGGCGGCGCCGGTGCTTGTCGTGACGAGGAAGCTCCCTATACTGCGCGCGCTTTTCCCGCACAGCGAAGAACAGGACAACGAATGAGCGCGGCCACTTTCGATGTCGCCGGCATCGGCAATGCGATCGTCGATGTCATCGCCCATGCCGACGAGGCGTTTCTCGCCGAGGAGGGTTTCGCCAAAGGGGCGATGACCCTGATCGACGCCGAGCGCGCCGACGCGCTCTACGGCCGCATGGGGCCGGGTGTCGAGAGCTCGGGCGGCTCGGCCGGCAACACGATGGCGGGGATCGCCTCGCTCGGCGGCAGCGGCGCCTATATCGGCAAGGTGCGCGACGACACGCTGGGCGAGATCTACCACCACGACATCACCGCGATGGGCATTCGCTTCGACACGCCGGCGGCAACGAGCGGCCCGGGCACCGCGCGCTGCCTTATCCTGGTGACGGCGGACGGGCAACGCACGATGGGCACCTATCTCGGCGCCTGCGTCGACCTCGGCCCCGAGGACATCGACCCGCGCGTCGTCGGCGCCGCGCAGATCACTTATCTCGAGGGCTATCTCTTCGACCCGCCGCGCGCCAAGGCGGCGTTCCGCCGCGCGGCCGCGGTCGCGCATGGCGCCGACCGGCTGGTCGCGCTGTCGCTCAGCGATCCGTTCTGCGTCGGCCGACATCGCGACGAATTTCGCGATCTTGTGGCTAGCGATATCGATATCTTGTTCGCCAACGAGGCCGAGATCTGCTCGCTCTACGAGACCGAGTCGTTCGACAAGGCGGCCGCCGCGGTGCGCGGCCAGGTCAAGATCGCCGCGCTGACCCGCAGCGAGAAGGGCAGCGTGCTCCTCGCCGGGGGCGCGGCGCATGCGGTCCCTGCCGCGCCGGTGGCGCGCGTTATCGACACCACCGGCGCCGGCGACCTTTATGCGGCGGGCGTGCTGTTCGGCTTGACCCGCGGCCTGCCGCTCCCCACCTGTGGAGCGATCGGCAGCCTGTGCGCCGCCGAAATCATCAGCCATGTCGGTGCCCGGCCCGAGGCCGCGCTCGACAAACTCATCGCCTCCGCCGGCTTGGTGTAGGTGCCACGCCGCGAAGAGGCCCGTACGCATCCGTGACCGAGAATATCCGCAATATCGCGATCATCGCGCATGTCGACCATGGCAAGACGACCCTGGTCGACCAGTTGCTGCGCCAATCCGGCACCTTTCGCGCGAACCAGCAGGTCGCCGAGCGCGCGCTCGATTCGAACGACCTCGAACGCGAGCGCGGGATCACCATCCTGGCGAAATGCACCTCACTGATCTGGGGCGACACCCGCATCAACATCGTCGATACGCCCGGCCACGCCGATTTCGGCGGCGAGGTCGAGCGCATCCTCAGCATGGTCGATGGCGTGCTGGTGCTGGTCGATGCGGCCGAAGGGCCGATGCCGCAGACCAAGTTCGTCGTCGCCAAGGCGCTGCGCCGAGGCCTCAGGCCGATCGTGGTCATCAACAAGATCGACCGGCCCGACGCGCGCGCCGGAGCGGTGCACAACGAGATTTTCGATCTCTTCGCGCTGCTCGACGCCGACGAGCATCAGCTCGATTTCCCGACGCTCTTCGCCTCGGGGCGCGACGGCTGGGCGGTCGCCGATCTGGCGGACGAGCATAAGAACCTGGCGCCGCTTTTCGACCTCATCGTCAAGCACGTCCGGCCGCCCGAGGCGGACCCCGACGCGCCCTTCACGATGCTGGCGACGACGCTCGATTACGACCCGTATCTCGGCCGCGTCTTGACCGGCCTCATCCATTCCGGCGTCGCGCGCCTCAACATGCCGGTCAAGTCGCTGACGCGCGGCGGCCGCCTCATCGAGCAGGCGCGGCTCACCAAGCTCCTCGCCTATCGCGGCCTCGAACGCATCGGCGTCGACGAGGCGCGCGCCGGCGACATCATCGCCGTCGCCGGCCTTGCCGAGACGACGGTCGCCGACACGCTCTGCGCGCCCGAGGTGACGGAAGCGCTCGAAGCCGACCCGATCGACCCGCCGACCCTGGCGATGACCTTCTCGGTCAACGACAGCCCGCTCGCCGGGCGCGAGGGCAGCAAGGTCACCTCGCGGATGATCGCCGAACGGCTCTATCGCGAGGCCGAGGGCAATGTCGCGATCGGCGTCAAGGAAAGCCCGCAGCGCGACGCGGTCGAGGTCACCGGCCGCGGCGAATTGCAGCTCGGGGTGCTGATCGAGACGATGCGGCGCGAGGGGTTCGAGCTGTCGATCTCGCGCCCGCGCGTGCTGTTCAACACCGAGAACGGCCAGCGCCTTGAACCGGTCGAGGAGGTCTTTGTCGATGTCGACGAGGAATTCGCCGGCGTCGTCGTCGAGAAGATGAGCCGGCGCAAGGCTGAAATGCAGGACATGCGCCCGTCGGGCGGCGGCAAGTTGCGCCTGACCTTCCTCGCGCCGACCCGCGGCCTGATCGGCTATCACGGCGAGTTTCTCACCGACACCCGCGGCTCGGGGGTGATGAGCCGCATCTTCCACGGCTATGCCCCCTACAAGGGCCCGGTCGAGGGCCGTATCAACGGCGTCTTGATCTCGACCGCGGGCGGCGCGGCGGTCGCCTACGCGCTGTGGAACCTCGAGGAGCGCGGTTCGATGTTCGTGTCGCATGGCGACGCGATCTATCCCGGCATGATCATCGGCGCGCATACCCGCGACAACGACCTCGACGTCAACCCGGCCAAGGGCAAGCAGCTCACCAATATCCGCACGACCTCGAAGGACGAGGCAGTGCGACTCACGCCGCCCATCCAGATGAGCCTCGAAGAGGCGATCGCCTATATCGCCGACGACGAACTCGTCGAGGTGACCCCCAAGGCGATCCGCCTGCGCAAGCGCCTGCTCGACGCCAACGACCGCAAGCGCGCCTCAAGGGCTGCGGCGGCGGAGTAGGACGCAACGGCGCCAATCAGCGCGGCCTCTAAATCGCCCAAATCGTGGTGTAGCGTCGCCAAATGATCGATGCGAGGAACCCCGGCTGGCGCCCTGTTCCGCCTGATAAATTGCCGCCAATATCAGGGATAACAGGCAACGGCCGGAGCGCCGCGAATTTGACTTCCGGCGCGCGCTGCCTATAGTGCGCGCCTCTTCCCAAGAATGTGGGCGAAAGCCCCGGCTCCGGGCGGCGACGCGGCGGCAGCACTATTGGGATAACAACAACCCGAAACGGGATCGCCACGGATGAGCAAACGTACGGAATCGAAGTACAAGATCAATCGCCGTCTCGGCGTCAATTTGTGGGGCCGCGCGAAAAGCCCCCTCAACCGCCGCGAATACGGCCCCGGCCAGCACGGTCAGCGGCGCAAGAAGCCGTCGGATTATGGGACCCAGCTATCTGCCAAGCAGAAGCTCAAGGGTTATTACGCCAATATCGGCGAACGCCAATTTCGCCGCCTCTATGAAGAGGCGGTGCGCCGCAAGGGCGACACCGGCGAGAACCTCATCGAATTGCTGGAGCGGCGGCTCGACACGATCGTCTACCGCATGAAGTTCGCGCCGACGCCGTTTGCCGCGCGCCAGCTCATCAATCACGGCCATGTGCTGGTCAACGGCAAGCGCCTCAATATCGGCTCGGCCAAGCTCAGCGACGGCGACACCGTCGAGCTGCGCCAGAAGGCCAAGGAGATGGCGCTCGTCCTCGAGGCGACGCAGTCGAGCGAGCGCGACGTGCCCGATTATCTCGAAATCGATCACGAGCGCATGCGGGGCAGCTTTATCCGCGCGCCGAAGCTGGCCGATGTGCCCTATCCGGTGACGATGGAGCCGAACCTCGTCGTCGAATTCTATTCGCGCTAGTTGCCGCTCGGGGAGCGCTCCCGCTTGAGCGCCTCTCCCGGGCTTGACCCGGGGTCCACGAATAGCCGCCATTTTATTCGTGGATGGCCGGATCAAGTCCGGCCAAGAGGCAAAAAAGATCGCTCCGTCTGAGATTGCCCTCAGGGGGTTGCGATGCTGTGGTTGCACCTCGCGATCATCTTTCTGCTGATCCTCCTTAACGGCTTTTTCGCGATGGCCGAGATCGCGCTCGTCTCGGCGCGGCCGGCACGCTTGCAGCCGCTCGCCGCCGAGGGCAGCGGCGGGGCGCAGGCGGCGATCGAATTGAAGGCCGATCCATCGCGTTTGCTCGCGACGGTGCAGATCGGCGTGACGGTGATCGCCATCCTCTCCGGCACGCTCGGCCAGGACACGCTCGGCGACCCGCTCGAGCGCTATCTCGCGACGGTGTCCGGCATCGGCCCTTACGCGCATGTCGCGGCGATGGCGATCGTCGTCATCGGCATTGCCTATTTCTCCCTGATCCTCGGCGAACTGGTGCCGAAGCGCATCGCGCTCGGCGATGCCGAGGGCATCGCCAGCCATCTCGCGCGGTTCATGCGCCGGCTTGCCATTCTCGGCACGCCGATCGAGTGGCTGCTGAGCGCGACGGCCGACCTCATCCTCAAGCTCCTGCCGGTGCGCGGCGAACCCACCCCGGTGACCGACGAGGAGATCGGCTTCCTGCTGCGCGAGGGCGTCGCCGCCGGCCACATTCCGCTCGCCGAGACGGCGATCGTCGAGATGGCGCTGCGCCTTGGCGACCGGCGGGTCAGCGTGGTGATGACGCCGCGTACCCAGATCGAGTTCATCGACCTCGACGACCCGGCTGACGAGATCCGCAAGCATATCCGCGACAGTTCGTTCTCGCGCTTTCCCGTGGTGCAGGGCGGTACGCACCAACTGGCCGGCATCGTTCAGGTCAAGCACCTGCTTGACGAGGTGCTGAACGAGGCGCCGTTCGATGTGCGCCGGGCGTTGCGCTCGCCGCTCTTCCTGCCGAACACGGTCACGGTGCTGCGCGCACTCGAAGTCTTCAAGTCGACCGGGGAGTCCCTGGCTTTGGTCGTCGACGAATACGGCGATCTCGAAGGGCTGGTAACGCTGCACGACATCCTTCAGGCGCTGGTCGGCGAGCTGCCCGGCGGCGCCGACACCGACCCGCGCGTGGTGCACCGCGACGACGGCAGCTGGCTGTTTGACGGCATGGTCGCGCTCGACGAGGTGAAGCAGGCGCTGCAGGTCGCCCATCTGACGGGCGAGGATTCCGATTTCCATACGCTCGGCGGCTATCTGATGGCACGGCTCAACCGCGTGCCGATGGTCGCCGACCGGGTCCTTGCCGGCGGCTTCCGTTTCGAGGTCGTCGAGATGGACGGCCGACGCGTCGGCCGCGTGCTGGTGGTGCCGGCCGGAGCTACGGAGCGATAGGCGCCGCTGGCAGGCGGTCGGAGGTCGCCGACAGCAGCTCGGTCGGAAAGCCGGCGGCGATCAGCGCCGCGATGATCGCCGCGACGTGGCGGCGGCTTTGCGTTTCGATAACGACGTCGAGCTCGGCGCGCTTGACCGAGGCGTCCTGGAACAGGCGCTGGTGGTGCACCTCGACGATGTTGCCGCCGCGCCCGCCGATCACCGCGCTCAATCGTGCCAACGCCCCCGGCACGTCGGGCAGCTCCGAGCGCAGCCGCACCAGGCAGCCCTCGCGCACCAGCCCGCGCATCAGCACCGACGCAAGCAGCCGCGCATCGATATTACCGCCGGTGACGACGATGCAGACTTGCTTGCCGCGAAACCGCCCGGCATTGGCGAGCAGCGCCGCGACCCCGGCCGCGCCGGCGCCCTCGGCCACGAGCTTTTCGCGGTCGACCAGATGCTCGATCGCCGCCTCGATCTGCGCGTCGTCGACGAGCAGGATGTCGCTGACCAACGCGGCGACGATCTGCCGGGTAATGCGGCCCGGCTCCTTGACCGCGATGCCTTCGGCCAGCGTTGCTCCGGAGGGCGCCATGTCCGGCGGCCTGCCCGCCAGCACGTCTGCCATCGCCGGGTACAGCGCCGACTGCACGCCGATAATTTCGATGCCGGGCTTCGCGGCCTTGGCGGCGATGGCGATGCCGGAGATCAGCCCGCCGCCGCCGATCGGCACGATCAGGGTATCGAGCTCGGGCTTTTCGGCAAGGATTTCGCGGCCGATCGTGCCCTGGCCGGCAATCACCGCCGCGTCGTCATAAGGATGCACCGGCACCAGCCCCTTGTCGCGCGCCAGCGCGTCGGCGGCCTCGCGCGCGGCGGCCAGGCTGTCGCCCTGCAGCACGACGGTCGCACCGAGGCTTTCGGTGCGGTCGATCTTGGTAAAGGGCGTGCCCTCGGGCATCACGATCGTCGCCGGGATGCCGAGCCGGCGGGCGTGATAGGCGACGCCTTGCGCGTGATTGCCGGCCGACATCGCGACCACGCCGGCGCCGCGCTCATTGGCGTTGAGCGTGAGCAGCTTGTTGAGCGCGCCGCGTTCCTTGAACGACCCGGTCGGGTGCTGCGTCTCGAGTTTGAGCCAGACCGCGCAGCCCGCCGCTTCCGACAGCGTCGGCGCGGCGACGAGCGGCGTCTTGGCGATTGCATTGCCGATCGCCTCCTCGGCGCGGCGCACATTCTCGACCGAGACGAGGAGGGCGGTCATTGGGCGGGCGCCAGAGTCAGCGTCCCGGTCGCGGCGGCGCGGTCCGGCACAAGCCAGTCGAAGGCCCGCCACCGCGCCAAGAGGTCGGCGTAATGCGGCGACAACGGGTTTCCCGACTGGCCCGGCGCGATCATCATCCGCGCATCCTGCGGCGCCGCGAGATCGGTGATGACCCTGAGCCCGGCGCCAAAGCGCTGCTCGTAAGGCAACGTGTCGTCCCGGATGACGCTGGGCCCGCGATTGACCGTGTCGTAGCCGCCCGGCGTCGGGATCGTCACGCGCAGCCAGTCGCGCAGCAGCGGCACGCGCTCGAACACGGCGTTGGGGAAATAGGCGATGTGGGCACGGCCCCATTGCCAATGCGCCATCTCAGGGCCGTAGTCGCGCTTCAGCTCGTCGAGCGCGGTGTCGAGCGCCTCCGACAGCCGCGTCTCGCAGGTTTCGCGACCCGGCTTCTTCGGGTCGGCGCACCAATCGGGGCGCTGGGTCAGCACCGCCTCCATCACTTGCGGCTTCAGATCCCAATAATCGGCTGCCGCGTCGCCGAGGCGGCCAAACAAGACCGAGCGGGCGAAGGCACGCAGCCATGCGGTGAACAACAGCGGCTCGACCTTGTCGGCATCCATGTGAAAATCCCAGTCGCGCAACCGCTCGACCGCCTCGCGCGCCATGTCGGTCGACGGCACGGCCTTCGTCATCAGCGGCACGAGGCGCTTTGCCTCGAGCGACAGCGTGTCGGCCTGGATTGCCGCGCTGGCGTCAGGCGATTGCTGCGGTGCCGCCGCGAGCAGCGCCTCGATGCGCTGGGCGCGGTCCGGCAAATCCCAGTCGCGGCTGATGAAATAGGAATAGCTGTCGGGCACGATCTTGTTGTTGGCGCTGACAAAGTGGCCGGACGCCGGGTTCGTCGCCTGTGGCAGCTCATCGAACGGGATGAAGCCCTGCCAGTCATAATCGCCGCTCCACCCCGGCACCGGCAGCCAGCCGTCGCCGTTCTTGCGGATCGGGATCCGCCCCGCGGCGATAAAGCCGATCGTCCCGCCGGTATCGGCGTAGACGATGTTCTGCGGCGGGCCGACGAGGTTCTTCAGCCCGTCGCGAAAGCTCGGCCAGTCGGTCGCGCGGTCGATGTCCCATAGCGCCTCGGCGCTCTTGTCGTCGTCGTCGAGAAACGTCGCCTGCAGCGCCAACACATAGCCGGTGTCGATCGTGCCTTGCGGCAGCATGTCGGAAACTACCGGGCCGTGGCGCGTGGCGCGCACAGTGAGCGTCACGGGCTTGCCGTCGCGAACGTCGATCGTCTCCTGGCGCGTCCGGAACGGCAGGCTGGCATCGGCGACCATGTAGTGGGTCGGATCCTTCGCATCGAGCTTCTCGATGTACAGGTCCTCGATATCGGCCGTCGTCGTGGTAAAGCCCCAGGCGATCTTCTCGTTGTGGCCGATGACGACGAGCGGCGTGCCGGCGACGGTGCCGCCTGCGATGTCGTGCTCGGGCGTCTTCAATCGCGCCAGATACCAGAAACCGGGCGTCGCGAAGCCGAGATGCGGGTCGTTGGCGAGCAGCGGCTTGCCGCTCGCCGTATGCGCGCCGTCGACCACCCAGTTGTTCGAGGCGAAATGCGGCCCCATCGCCGGCGGCAGCTTTGCGTAGAGCGGCCCGAGCGGCAGCTGCCGATAAAGCGGCAGCAGCGCCGCCAGCGTGCGCGGCGCATCCTTTGGGTAATCGGGATAGAGAAACGCCATGTCGTCCGCCGATACGGTCTGCGCCAGCCGGGCGCGCAGCAGCTCACCGCGGTAATTGCCGCCAAGCTGGAAGTCCATCAGCTTGCCCCAGACCAGCGTGTCGACCGGCTTCCACGGTTCGGGCTTGAAGCGCAGCAGCAGGAATTCGGCGGGCAAGGCCAGCCCGCGCGTCGCGAGATAGGCGTTGACCCCGGCACTATAGGCCTCGATCCCGCTGCGCACCTGCGGCGACAATTTTGGAAACGCCGCCTCGGCGGCACGGTAGAGGCCGAGCACGCGCATCTGTGTGTCGACCGGCACGGCGGTCTCGCCGAAAATCTCGGCGAGCCGTCCCGCGCCGTAGCGGCGCTGCAGCTCCATCTGGAACAGCCGGTCCTGCGCATGCGCATAGCCGAGCCCGAAGGCGAGGTCGTCGTCATCCGCCGCGGTGATGGTCGGTACGCCGTCGCCATCACGGGCGATGGTGACCTCGCCGTGCAGCCCCGCGACGGCAATGCGGCCGGTCGTATCGGGCAGCGACGTGCGCAGCACCAGAAACCCGCCGCCGGCGCCGACGAGAGCGATCACCAAAACGCCGAGGATCGTCCAGCCGAGCACGCGCCACAGCCGCCAGCGCCGCTGCTGAAACCCGCGGCGCGACCTCAAGGTGCTTTCCCAAACGGCTTATGACGCGACGTCACATCCCCAATTCGCGCAGGATCTTGGCGCGATCCGCGTCGAGATCGGGAGCGGGAGCACGGCTGCGTGGATCGTCGAATGCCGACAGCTTCATCGGGTTGCCGACGAGCTTGAGCGGCCCCGTGGTCGCGTCGTCGACCTCGACCAACATATTGCGCGCCTCGACCTGCGGGTGGGCGATCGCCTGCGCCACGTTGTTGACCGGGCCGCACGGCAGGCCGGCCGCTTCGAGCGAGGCAATCCAATGGTCGCGCGTGTTCGTCGAGAGAATGGCGTCGATCTCGGCCTTGAGCTGCGACTGGTGCTGGTTGCGCAGCGGGTTGGTCTTGTAGTTCGGGTTTTGCGCCAGCTCGGGATGGCCGAGCGCCTCGGTCAATTTGAGCCACAGCCCGTCATTGCCGGCGGCGATGATGATATCGCCGTCCTTGGCCTTGAACGCTTCGAACGGGGTGATCGACGGATGCCGCGCGCCCAACGGCCCGGGAATTTCGCCCGAGGTCGTGTAGCGCATGATCGCGTTTTCCAAGAGCGCGAGCTGGCAGTCGAACAGCGCGACATCGACCTTGGTCGCCTCGCCGCTGCGCTCGCGGTGCAGCAGCGCGGCGTTCAAAGCGATCGTCGTATAAAGACCGCCGGCAAGGTCGCCGACCGATGCGCCGATGCGTGGCGAAGGTTCGCCGGGATGGCCGGTGATGCTCATGATCCCGCCAAGGCCCTGCACCACCATGTCGTAGGACGGATAGTGCGAAAACGGCCCGGTATGGCCGAAACCGGAGGCGGCGGCGTAGACGAGGCGGGGATAGCGTAAGTGCAGCGTCTCCCAGCCATAGCCGAGCCGTTCCATCGTGCCGGGGCGGAAATTCTCGACGATGGCGTCGGCCTTGTCCAACAGCCGCTCGAAAATCTCGCGGTCGCCGGGCGCCTTGAGGTCGAGCGCGATCGATTCCTTGCCGCGGTTGACCGAGGCGAAATAGGTCGATTTGCCGTTGGTGAACGGGCCGTATTGCCGGGCGTCGTCGCCCGTCTTCGGCGCCTCGACCTTGATGACCCGCGCGCCCAGCTCGGCGAGCAGCAGCGTGCAATACGGCCCGGCGAGAATGCGGGATAAATCGACGATTGTGATGCCCGCGAGCGGGCCCGGCTGAGCCATGCAACGAATTCCTTTTGCGCGTCTATGCGTTGGTGAATAGCGCAGAGCAGGGCCATGCCGCAATGCGCCCTAATGCTTGGCCGGGGGCTGCTGGTACCAACCGTTTGCATGGGCCGCGTCGATGGCGTCGAGCAGCGCGGCGTCGACGCCGAGCCCGCGCAGCTGTGCCGTGCCGATCGTCACCGGCGGCCCGCAAGCCTTGACGACATGCGGCAGATTGTTCGCCGCGAGCGCAATGCCGTCCGCCGCGGCGTCCGGCCACAGCAGGAAACCGAGCCCACCCTGCCAAGTCGTCAGCACGTTACGGCAGTCGGCGTCGTCGGTCGCGGCCGGAATATAGAGCTTGGTCAGCGCCGCGGACGCGATGCCGTCGCCCGGCGTGGTGTAATCCGTGGTGCCGTCAACCAGGCTAGCGGGCAGCAGCTTTTGCCAATCCACCGCGGCGCCGCTCGCCAGATCGTAGACGAACGCGGCGGTGCTCCAGTCGGGATAGGCGCCGCCGCAATACCAGGATCGCGTGGCGGTGACGCTGAAATAGCGGGGACCGCGCATCGTCACCTGGACGCTGCGCGAGAAGTCGCGGTGCTGCTTGCCCCTCGCCCGGCAATCCGCCGCCGCGTTCCTTGCATCGGTGTCGTCGGCGGCGAGCGCATGATTGATCGCGGCGGCGGCATGGTCACCGGGCCGCGCGACGAGCCGGGGCAGCGCGGCGATCGCCGGTCCGAGATCGCGCGGCCAGCGCAGCGCGATCGGCTTGTCGGCCGCCCCTGCGGCCGCCGGCACGGTCGCCGCGGCAAGCATCGCCACCAGGATCGCCCGATGAAATGACGCCACGCCAACCACCCCTCGCGCCGCCGATCTGGCTGTGCACGACAGTGCCAAACGCGTTAGACTGCGTCGCGGCCCATAGGGTCGCAGGGATATGCCGATGCTACGGCGTAGCGAAATCGAGGAAGGCGAGGCGCGGCGCACCAATGCGTCGATGGGGCTGATCGTTATCCTGCTATTGGCGATCGCCGGTGTCTGGCTGGTGCGCGAGCTGCGCGAGAAGGCGCGGATCGAGGATTGCCTGATGCAGGGGCGCCA
>DASZLY010000289.1:0-9262 GCA_035552135.1 Allostellaceae bacterium
ATGGCCTCGCAGCCGATCGAAGTGACCGAAACCGAGCAGCCGCTGCAGATCACCGCCTACGAGTTCATTCAGGACGCGATGGGGCCCGGCAAGTTCCGCGGCGGCGCGCCGTTCCGCCGCGAATACAAACTGCTGGCCGAGGAGGCGATCCTCCAGGTGCGCTCCGACCGGCGCGACTTTCGCCCCTACGGGCTCTATGGCGGCGGGCCGGGCAAGCCGTCGATGAACTACCTGAACCCCGACAAGAACCCCGCGCCGCTTCCCTCCAAGCTGACGATGACGATGAACAAGGGCGACCTCTTCCGCCACGAGGTCGCCGGCGCCGGCGGTTGGGGCGACCCGCTGGAGCGCGATCCCGCACGGGTGCTGAAAGACGTGAGAAACGAATTCGTCAGCACGCGCGCGGCACGCGAGGATTATGGCGTTGTCATTGCCCGCGACGCGGTCGATGCGCCCGCGACCGAGGCCCTGCGCCAGCAGATGCGGGCGGCGCGCGCCTGGCGCGAACCGCCGACCTATAGCTGGGGGATCGCGGCGAAATAAGCCTAAGACAGCGCGTCCTTCGAGGGTCGCTTTGCGGCCACCAGGATGAGGGAGGCTTTTGGATGGCAGTAAGAAAAACCCTCATCCTGAGGTGCCGAGCACAGCGAGGCCTCGAAGGACGCTACGACCACGGGCCAAAGTAGATGGCGAAATCCTACCGCATTGGCGTCGATATCGGCGGTACGTTTACCGACATCGTCGTGCTCGGTGAGGGCGGGGAGCGCTATACGCGCAAGATATCCTCCACGGTCGACGATTATGCGCGGGCGATTGTCGAGGGGCTGGCGGCGCTGCTCGGCGAGATCGGGGATGCGCGGATCATCGAGCTGCTGCACGGCACGACCGTCGCGTCGAATGCCATCCTCGAGCACAAGGGAGCGAAGACCGGGCTCATCACCACGCGCGGGTTCCGCGATGTGCTGGAGATCCGGAACCTCAGGATGCCGCGGCTCTACGACATGTCGTGGACGAAGCCGGTACCGCTGGTGGAGCGGCGGCTCAGGGTCGAGGTCGATGAGCGCATCAACGCGCAGGGCGGGATTGACCGGGCGCTTGATGGGGAGAGCGTCGAGCGGGCGGCGCGGTTTCTGGTGAGCGAGGGGGTCGAGGCGGTGGCGGTATGCCTCCTGCACTCGTACCAGAACCCGGCGCATGAGCTCCGCGTCAAGGAGATCGTGGCAGAGGTCGCGCCCGGACTGACGCTGTGCACCAGCGCCGAGGTGCTGCCGGTCATCAACGAGTACGAGCGTTCGTCGTCCACGGTCATCAACGCCTATGTCCGCCCGATCGTCGAGCGCTACCTGACCCGCCTCATCGCCGAGGCGCAGCGGATCGGAATCGACGCGCCGCTGCTCTTGATGCAGTCGAATGGCGGGCTCACCACGGCGAAGGCGGCGGCGGTGACGCCGATGCATATCATCGAGTCGGGGCCGGCGGCCGGGGTGGTCGGCGTGCGGGCGCTGGCGCGGCGGATCGGAATCGGCAAGGCTATTTCGTTCGACATGGGCGGCACGACCGCGAAGGCGTCGCTGATCGAGGACGGCGAGGTCACGCGCGCGACCGAATACCAGGTCGGCGCCGGGATCGTGCTCGGGTCGCGGCTGTTGTCGGGTGCCGGGTACTCGCTCAAGGTCCCGGCGATCGATCTCGCCGAGGTCGGGGCGGGCGGCGGGTCGACCTTGTGGATCGATGCCGGCGGCGCGCTGCAGGCCGGGCCGCACAGCGCCGGGGCGGTACCGGGCCCGGTCTGCTACGGCCAGGGCGGGACCGAGCCGACCGTGACCGACGCCAACCTCGTGCTCGGCTATCTGAACCCGACACATCTCGTCGGCGGAGCGCTCAAGATCGACGCCGAGAAGTCGCGCGCGGCGATCGAGAGCAAGATCGCGCGGCCGCTCGGCATGAGCGTCGAGGCGGCGGCGCATGGGGCGCATCTGATCGCGGCGTCGAACATGATCCGGGCGTTGAAGGCCGTCTCGAGCGAGCGCGGCCGCGACCCGCGCGAGTACGCGCTCGTGGGGTTTGGCGGCAACGGGCCGCTATTCGCAGCCGGAATGGCGGCGGAGATGGGGATCGACCGCGTGCTGATCCCGCCGTCGGCCGGTGTGTTCTCGTCGTTCGGGCTGCTTTACGCCGACCTCGAATACTATTTTACGCAGACGCGGAAGCGGCTGTTGCGCGAGCTCGACCCGGCGGAGGTCGCTTCGGTGCTCGACGGGCTCGAGGACGAGGCGCGGGCGCGGCTCGGCGAGGATGGGTTCGGGCCGGATCGGGTCCGCATCCGGCGCAGCGCCAGCCTGCACTACCAGGGCCAATCGTTCGAGCTGCGGGTGGCGATGCGCGACAGGCCGGTCGATCGCGCGGCGCTGACGGCGCTCGAAGCCGATTTTGGCGCCGAGCACGAACGCACCTATGGCCACCGCGCCGGGGTCGACGAGCCGGTCGAGTTGGTGAGCCTTGAAGTCATCGGCACCGGCATTCCCGACCTGCCGCGCGCGGCGGTGGCCGCCACTTCCGGCCTCGCGCCCGACATCGCGATCGCGACGCCGGCCCGCCGCGCCTATTTCGGACCACGCCAGGGTTGGCTGGAAGCGCGGGTCGTCAACCGCAGCGCCCTCACAACGCCGCATGACGGCCCGTGCATCGTCGAGGAATACGACGCGACTTGCCTCGTCCCGCCGGGCTGGACCGCGCGGCTCGACGAGTTCGGCAACATGACATTGAGCCGGAGCTAATCCGCGATTTTGGCAAGTTTGTGGATGACCCGGCGCTTTGGCGGCGCATCGCCTTGCGCGAAGCGCGACCACGAGCGGCCCGACAATTCGCCGACATAGATGTTGCCCTTGCTGTCGACGGCGATGCCGTGCGGCGAGGTGAACTTGCCCGGCTCCATCCCGCCCGGCGTGCGGCCGAGCTGAGCCATGACCTCATGGTTCTTGGTGGTGTGGATGCTGACGCGCGGGCCGATATTGGGCCAGTTGCGGTTGATCTCGCCCGCCGGCCCGCCCTCGCCGATATAGCAGAGCGGGCTGTGCCCCTTCGCCAAGCACATGCCGTTGGGGCGGTGGAGGTAGTGCCACTGCGTCTCCCATTTGCCGTCGCCGTCGAAGATCTGGACGCGGTGGTTCTCGCGGTCGGCGACGTAGATCCAGCCGTCCGGGTCGCAGCAGATATTGTGTGGGATGTTGAACTCGCCGGGGCCGGTGCCCGGCTCGCCCCAAGACGACAGCAGCCGCCCGCCGGGCGTGTATTTGTGGATGCGCGCGTTGCCGTAGCCGTCGGAGATGTAGAGGAAATCGCCGTGCGGCGAGAGGCAGGTGTGGGTGCAGCGGTGGAACGGCTCGCCCGACATATAGGGGCTCGGCGTGCCGGGCACGCCAAGGGTCAGCAGCACCTTGCCGTCGAGCGTGCAATGCCGCACCGAATGGTCGCCGTCATCGGTCAGCCAGATCGTGTCGTCGGGCGCGACATGAACGCCGTGCGGCCGGCTGAACACACCCTCGCCCCAGGTGCGCAGCAGATTGCCTTGGCTGTCGAACACCGCGACCGGGTGATCGCCACGGTTGAAGGCGTAGACATTGTCCCGGCTGTCGACCCCCACCGCCGCGACATCACCGAGCACGATCTCGCCGGGGATTTTCGCCCAGTCCTCTTCGACCTCAAAGCTGTAGGCGCCGTTGCCGAGCCGAACACTCATGCTTTCCTCCCGCTAGCGTCATTGCGAGCCGCAAGGCGGCATGGCAATCCCGTTCCGCCTTGGCCCTTCACGGCACGAGATTGCTTCGTCGCGCTGCTCCTCGCAATGACGGCGGCGGTTTACGCCGCCTTCGCGACCGCCGCGCGGCGCGCGAGCACCACTTTTTCGGCGACGCGGCCGAAGAAATGATACCCGGAGCCGCCTTCGGCGAGCAGCTCGAGGAACGCGTCGGGGTCGGTGATCTTGACCCCGCCGAGATAATCGGCGCCGCGCGCGAGAAACGCATCGGGCAAGAGGCCGACCGTCGGCCCAACCACGGTGACCCGCGCCTCGGGGCTCGCCCAGGAGAGCAGGTCTTCGAGCGTGTCGTTGAGTAGGGTGGTGCCGGTCATCAGCAGCACGTCGGCCTGCGGCACTACCTCGCGCGCCATCTCGGCCGGCCGGTAGAACGGCATTTCCTCGGCCTTGAGCGTATCGGGGTCCTTTTCGAGCACCAGGAAGGGCTGCTTGCGGCGCTTCAGCTCCTTGAGGAACGGCACGAACGCGCCGACCACGACTGTCAGATCGTCCGGCCGGAAGGCGTTGGCGTCGAACGCATCGACGCCGCGCAAAAGCTCGACTTCCGGGTTGGGCCGGCGCTCCCAGCACAATTCACTGAGCGCATTGAGCGCGGCAATGCCGAGGCCGCGGCGGATGCCGTGATCGGAAAACGCCTCCTGCATCGCGTCGCGCGCGCTCTTGCCCTTGATCTTGCCGGGAAACGGCATCGCCATCGCCGAGGACGGACAGCACACCGCCTCGGGGATCGTCTTGATCGGCGTGGCGCAGGCGCCGGCATGGCCGGTCGACAGCTTGACGCCGGTGAAGAACAGCCCGATCACCGCGCGCTCGACCGTGATGCCGTCGAGCTCGGGACCGAGAATCCCGGTAACGGCGGCAATGGTCTCGGCCAAAATTCCACTTGGCAGGATGGGGCTATTCACGGCATGACCTCATTTCGATCGGCGCGGTGTTTACCGTTATGTTTGTAGCATAACACCGGCCTCAAGGAGCAGCGACCCATGCCCAGCACGTCGAGCGGCCTGATCTACACCGACAGCGAAGTCGGCACCGGCGCCGAGGCCGTCGCCGGCAACAACGTGTCGGTGCACTATACCGGCTGGCTGCAGCAGCCGGACGGGCAGAAGGGCAAGAAATTCGACAGCTCGGTGGATCGCGGCTCGCCGTTCGGCTTCCGCCTCGGCACCGGCCAGGTGATCCGCGGCTGGGACGAAGGCGTCGCCGGGATGAAGGTCGGCGGCAAGCGTACGCTCATCATCCCCTCCGAGCTCGGCTACGGTGCGCGCGGCGCCGGCGGCGTCATCCCGGCCAACGCGACGCTGATCTTCGACGTCGAGCTGCTGGGCGTGTAGCCCGGCGGTTCTCCAGCGTTGCCGCGATTCCGCGTTCCCCCGCCTTTTATCAGGAGGCTCGCCTCCTGATGTCCTCCTGTTATCCGCTGCACTAGCAGGAGGCGGTTTGCGTTCCGGCGTTGGCGTCAGCAGATGCCAGAGCCAGCGCAAGATCGACCGGGCGACAGAGACCATTTGGAACAAATAGGGAACAAATCCCCAATTTCAATAGCGTCATTGCGAGCGGAGCGAAGCAATCTCGTGCCGTCTTGACCCTCCGCAGCAGGAGATGCTTCGTCGCCTTCGGCTCCTCGCAATGACGACAGTGAAAATTACCGGCCCTGGAAGTTCGGCAGGCGGCGGTCGGCCATCGCCTTGACGCCTTCGGTGAAATCCTCGGTGCGGCGCAGCCAATCCTGCTCGACAAGCTCGCGCTCGGTCGCCGCGTCGATCGCGTCGGCGAGGCCGCGGCGCATCGTCTCGCGCGTCGAGAGCACGGCGAGCGGCGCCGACTGCGCCATCTCCAGCGCCAGCGCCTGCGCCGCCTTGCGCACCTCGTCTTGCGTCACCAAGAGGTCGGCGAGGCCGATGCGCACCGCCTCGTCGCCCGGGATGCGCCGGCCGGTGTAGAACAACAGCGCCGCCTGCTGCGCGCCGACGAGGCGCGGCAGGGTCACGGTCAGCCCGAAGCCGGGATGGAAGCCCAGCCGGTTGAAATTGGCGCTGAACCGCGCCTCGTTGCAGGTGACGCGGAAATCCGGCACCAGCGCGAGGCCGAGCCCGCCGCCGACCGCCGCGCCGTGGATCGCGCCGACGATCGGCTTTCTGGTGCGGAACAGGCGGCTCGCCTCCTTGTAGAGATGCTTGCCGGCGCGGCTGCGCGTCCCCTCGTTGGCGGTGCCCGTGTCCATGCGTTTCGAGAAATCGGCACCGGCGCAGAACGAGCGGCCCTCGGCGCATAGCACGGACGCGCGGCAATCGTCGCTCGCGTCGATGCGCTCGAACGCCTCGCCGATTTCGCCGATCAGATCGCTGTCGAAGAAATTATGCGGCGGCCGGCGGATTTCGACGGTCGCGACATGCCCGTCGAGGGTGACGCCGATATCGCGATAGGTGCCGAGGTCGGTCATGGATGTGCTCCTCGAAAAAGAAACCCTTTAACGCGAAGGACGCAAAGGACACGCGGAGGTCGCGAACCTGTTCGAAGCGCGGCGCAGCCGCTTTAATTCACAATGAGGCGGTGAGGCAGTGAGATTTTAAGCGACGGCAATCTCACCGCTCACTGCCTCACTGTGATTTTTGGCGCTTCGTGCCGAGTCACGTTGCCTTCGCGTCCTTTGCGTTACCTCTGCGTTGAAATGTTGTCACCTCTGCGTTGAAATGTTATCCTTCCTGTCATTGCGAGCACAGCGAAGCAATCTCGTTCCGCAGGAGGCTAATCCGGTGGAGATTGCTTCGTCGCTGCGCTCCTCGCAATGACGGGATTACTGTTTCACGATCAGCGCATCGACGACGCTGAGGCCCTCGCCCGCTGCGTGGACGATGACCGGGTTGAGGTCGATCTCGGCGATGCGGTCGGCATGGTCGGCGGCGAAGCGCGACAGCGCCACCATCAGTTCGACGAGTGCATTCTTGTCGGCGGGCTTGGCGCCGCGCACGCCGTCGAGCAGCGCTGCGCCCTTCAATTCGCCGAGCAGCGCCAGCGCGTCCTCGGCGTCGAGCGGCACCGGCGCAAAGGCGACGTCCTTCAGCACCTCGACATGAATGCCGCCCAGCCCGACCATCAGCATCGGCCCGAACGTGGCGTCGCGGGTGACGCCGAGGATCATCTCCTGGCCGCGCCGCGCCATCGCCTGGACGAGCACGCCGTCGATCCTGGCGCCGGGCTGCGCCGCCGCTGCGCGCGCCAGCACCTGGCGGTAACCGTCGCGCACCGCCGCGTCGCCCGAGAGGCCGAGCAACACCGCACCGGCCTCGGTCTTATGCATGATATCAGCCGACTGCACCTTGAGCGCGACCGCGCCCCCGATCTCACCGGTGATCCGTGCCGCCGCTTCGCTGGCGTCGTCCTCGCTGGTGGCGAGGAATTCGGGCACGCGCTTGACCCCATAGGCGGCGAGCAGCGCTTTCGACTGCACCTCGGTCAGCACCTTGCCCGACTCGGCGAGCGCCTTGCCGACCGTGTCGCGCACCGAGGCGGTGGTGGCGGGCGGCGCGGCGCGGCGCGCGATGCGCTCACGGAAGCGGCCGTAATCGGCGAGCGCCTTGATCGCCCGCGCGCAGCTCGGCATCGAGGTGTAGCAGGGGATGCCGACCTCGGCGAAGGCGCCGAGCGCGCCCGGCGTCGCGGTGGTGTAGGTCGCCATCAGGATCGGCTGCGGCGTCGCGGCGACGATGCCGTTCAGCTCGTCGGCGCGCTTCCGGGCGGTGGTCTCGTTGGCGACCGAGGAGATGAGAAGGATCGTGTCGATGCGCCGCGACTGCCGCACCAGCGCGACGATCGGCGCATAGCCAACCTCGCCGATCGCCTGCGCGGTCGCGTCGATCGGGTTGAGGGCCGAGGCATAGCTCGGCAGCATCGCCATGATCTTGGCCTGGAGCTCGGCTTCCAGCTCGGGCACTTCGAGGCCGTGCGCCGAAAGGATGTCGGCCATCCACACCGCGCTGCCGCCCGAGCCGGTGATGATCGCGACGCGGTTGCCCCGGGGCAGCTTGCAGAACGCGAAGGCGGCGGCGACATCGAGCATGTGGTCGAGGTCCTCGCCGCGGACGATGCCGTGATGGCGGAACACCGCATCGTCGATCGCGCCCGATTGCGCCAGCGCGCCGGTATGCGAGGCGGCGGCACGCCGGCCGGCGTCGGAGCGCCCGACCTTGGCGACGATCAGCGGCTTTCCCGCCGCGGCGGCCTGGTCGGCGACGGCGCGAAAGCGCGCCGGCTGGCGGATGCCTTCGAGATAGACCATGAAGATGTCGGCAGCGCCGCTGTCGAGCGCCGCCTCGATATAGTCGTGCGCCTCGAGCACGGTCTGGTTGCCCGAGCTGACCTGGGTGGTGAATTGCAGTTGGCGCGACGCGCCGCGCGACAGGAACGAGAAGGTCAGTGCGCCCGACTGGCACGACACCGCGATCGGCTTGGCCTGGCTCCCTTCAGGCAGCAGCTTTTTCGAGGTATCGTGGAACACCGGGCTGAACGTCGCGACCAGCGGGCGCAGCGGATTGACCAGTCCTTCCGAGTTCGGCCCGCAGATTGCCATGTCGAACCGCGCCGCGACCGCGCGCAGATCGGCGTCGCGCTGCGCCGCCTCGGCGCTTTTCTCCTCGCCAAAGCCGGAGGAGATGATCACCGCGGCCGGAATGCCCTTGGCGCCGCATTGCTCGATCGTCGAGATGACATGCGCGGCCGGGACGACGACGACCGCGAGGTCGACCGGCTCGGGTATGTCGGCGACGCTCTTATAGGCCTTGTGGCCGAGGATTTCGCTCTGGCTGCGCGTCACCGGGTAGATCGGCCCGTCGAAGCCGTGACCGATGAGCTGCTTGGTCAGCCGGCCGCGGATCGTCTCGTCGGCTGCCGCGCCGACGATGCACAGGCTTTTCGGGGAGAGCAGGGGGCGGAGGTCAGGCATGGTCCACTTTCAACCGTCATTCCGGGATCGCCCGCAGGGCGAGGCCCGGAACCCATGACGACGGACTTCGACGGCTATCAGCCGGCGTTCGCGAGTCGTGGGCAAAAGGCTGCGTTCATGGGTTCCGGGCTCATCGCTGCGCCATGCCCCGGAATGACGGCGAGAGGTTGTCACCGCAGCCCAGATCATCTCAGGCCGAGGCCGCGGGCGATGATGCCGCGCAGGATTTCGCGCGTGCCGCCCTGGATCGTCAGCTTGGGGGCGATCAGCGTGGTGTAGTTGAGCGCCTGTTCGAAGCGATCGTCGTTGCTGTCGGGCGAGCTGTCGCCGCGCACCGGCGCCATCAGCCGGACCTTATTCGGCAGCGCCTGCTCGAAATTGGTGCCGAGATCCTTGACGATCGAGGCTTCCGCCGCCGGCGTCTTGCCGGCCTGCAGCATTCCGGCGACCGACAGCGACATGCGCCGCATCGTCGCCAGATGCGCGACCTCGCGGCCGATGCC
>DASZLY010000290.1:0-9000 GCA_035552135.1 Allostellaceae bacterium
TGCTTCGACGCGGCGCAACAGCTCGCTAAATTTATTTTTTGCCTCGAAGGCTCCGACTTCGCGCATTCGCCCTCCCAGCTAGAAATGAAGCTAGCTGGTAGCGCATTCAAGGGCGAATAGCTACTCCGCCGCCTCGCTCTCGGCCGGCAACATGCCGAGCGCGCGCTTGTAGACGTCGATCAGCGCGTCCTGCTCGTCAAGGTCGTCCTTGTCCATGCGCCGCAGGCGGATCACCTGACGCATGATCTTGGTGTCGAAGCCGGTTCCCTTGGCCTCGGCAAAGACTTCCTTGATATCGTCGGCCAGCGCCTTTTTCTCCTCCTCGAGCCGCTCGATGCGCTCGATAAAGGATTTGAGCCGGTCGCCGGCAATTCCCCCAACGTCGGGCATACCCCCTCCACGGATCAGAACAACCCCTTGGCCGGACTCGATCCGGCCATCCATGTCTTCTCGTTCCAACGATACGAAATGAAGACGTGGACTCCCGGGTCAAGCCCGGGGGAGGCGAAGATTTTCAGTGCTTGTGCTGCTGTGCGGCGAACCCGGCCTTCTGCTCGGCGCTCGCCTCTTTCTGGTACGTCTTGCGCCATTCGTCATAGGGCATGCCGTAGACGATCTCGCGCGCCTCGGGGTCGCTCAGCGCGACGCCCTGGTCCTCGGCGGCGGCGCGGTACCATTTCGACAGGCAGTTGCGGCAGAAGCCGGCGAGGTTCATCAAATCGATGTTCTGCACGTCGGTGCGCTCGCGCAGATGCGCGACGAGGGCACGAAAGGTCGCGGCCTCGAGCTCGGTGCGGGTCTTGTCGTCGATCTGGTCCATCGCGGATACCTCCAAATGCTGCCCCTTATGTAGCACCGCGGGGCGCGGTCTTGAACGGGTCAGATGGGGAAGATCAGCGAGGTCGGCACCAGCGTCGAATCGGTGACGCAAATCCGCTCGGCAAAGCGCAGCGTGCCGCCGTCGTCGACGACGCGGTCGTAAAGCCGGCCGCAGAGGAAAACTTGCGTCGGCTCGTTGAGCATCGTCTGAAATGTCGCGAAGCTCGCGGCGAGCCGCATCCCGCCGGGCTCGATCGCCCGCAAGACGATGCCGCTGACCAGCCGCTGCACGATGCGCGGCGCGTAGAGGGTCGTCTTGCGGATCGCGGCGACGCGGTCGGCCAGCATGCCGCGGCTCTCCGCCTGCATCAGCCCGAGGGGATGACCGAGCTCGTAGCTTTCGCGCGGGATGATCTTGTAGAGGCAGGTCTCGGTGAAGAATTCGGGCCAGCGCTCGTAATCGCCTTCGCCGAGCGCGTCGTCATAGGCGGCATAGAGATCGGCGAGCCGGGAACGCAGCTCCGGCGCGGCGTCGACACCCGGCGCCGCGGCGATCAAAGTCCCATCACCGCGCGGTAATGCTGGTAGAAGCCGCGGATTGCGGTTTCGGTGACGGTGTGCGGCGCATTGGCGGTGTCGCGCCCGCCCATTTCGACCATACATTCGCTGTCGTCGTTGCCGGCGATCCCGGCCTGCGACAGGATCATCGCCTCGCCGTCATCGGCCGAGACAAACCCCGCCGGGCCGAACAGGTTCGACTGCCGCAGCCGCCGCTCGGTCATGTCCGGCGGGTCGTCGGCATAGCCGAAATGCGTCCACACCAAATCGAAACTCTGCGCATCCAGCGGCACGATCTGGCGCATCGCCAGCCCGTTCGATTGCTGCTGCACGATCAGGTTCGGCCACAGCGTCTGCATGACGACCGTCGCGTCGCCGGGATATTCGCGCACCGGATCGATGAGGCGCGGGTCGGCAAGCTTCAGGTCCTGGCGGAAAGCCCGCATCTGCGCGGTCGCATCGTTGGATTTCTGCTCGCCGCGGCGGTTGACCAGTACGCCGTGCCGGCCGGTGTCGTCCATCTCGACCGCCGATTGCTGGTCCATGCGGAACAGGCCGAAGGTCACCAGGAACACGTGCAAGAGGCTGGCGTGGTAGGGGTCCTTGATGTTCTCGAACATCAGCTTCCAATTGCTCGGCAGACGCTGGCGCTGATAGCCGAGCACCTTAAGCGCGCGGCCGTCGAACACGCGGTCGAAATAGCCGAGCATCAGCGGCCCGAGATAGTCCTCGAAGGTCTCGTTCGGCTGGCTGAAGCTGGCGAAGACCACCCCGTTGCGCGCGGTGACCGCGAGCCGCTCGAGGCCGTGTTCCTCGGGCCGGAAATCGTCGGGCATGCCGCCCTGGCCCTTGAGGCCGCGCCGGAACGGCACACCGAGCAGCCTGCCCTCGAGGTCGTAAGTCCATTGGTGATACGGGCAGGTGAATTCCTTGGCGCTGCCGCGATTGGCGCTGCACAACTGCATGCTGCGATGGGCGCAGCGGTTGACCAGCACGCGAACCTGCCCGTCCTCGCCGCGCACCGCGACCACCTCGCGCCTGCCGAGCCGGCTGCGGGTGAAATCGCCGGGGTTGGGGATTTCCGCGTCGAGGCAGACATAGAGCCAGCTCGGCCCGCCAAAGATGCGCTCCTGCTCGCGCGCGAAAATATCGGGGTCGGTATAGACCCAGTTCGGCACGCGCGACACGCCGCCGTCCGGCCAGTGCCGCGCCGCCAAGGTTGCGGCCGCTCCGCCATCCGCTGCTGCCATGGGGACCTCGCTCGGTTATTGGCGCGAAGATATAAGCTGTAATAAGTGACGCGTCCGTTTGTCGCGCTCTTCCCGAATGATTTGCGTCGACGAAGGTCCTGGCAACCGGCCGATCCTTCGGCGAATTTCGGCCAAGCGAGCGGCGGCCGCGGCCCTTTCGCGCTTGGCCGGCTCATCGTCTTGTTCAGGCAGTTTGTCGCTCGTCATTCACCCTATTTGCACCGACTTTCGGCTCACTGCAATCACTGAGGCCGTTCGAACAGCACCGGGGTCGCGGTGTCGTCGGGGGCGTAGAACGTGCCGCACAGCGCGTCGCGGCACCAATGCATGTCCTGGTAGCGCGTGCCGTTGACGAGGCGGATCGTGAACGCGCCGTTCTCGATTCGGGCGGTGAAGGGCGAACCGCCGAACCCGTCCTGCGGCGGCTCGTAGCGGACGATGCCGTGCAGCGCGCCGTCGCCGTCCGCAGTGATGACGATGAGCGTCGCGACGGAGCGGTCGAGCGTCGCCCGCCAACTGCCGATCAGCAGCCGCTGCGCCGCCGCGGGCACGACGAGCGCGGCAAGCACCGCGAGGGCGAGCCAGCGCGCGCGGCTCATCGCGCTGATGCCCGCTCAGTGAAAGCGCGGCTTGACCTCCTGGCACAGCAATCTGAGCGCGCGCAGCACGCCGTCATGCGGGATCTGCCCGCCGCAATTCAGCTCGGCGAGGATGCCGTCGAGGCCGATCTCGTCCTGCACCTCGCGCAGCCGCGCGGTGAAGCTGTCGGGCGTGCCGCAGATCACCTGGGTGGCAAGCGCCTCGTCAAAGGTCAGCGCCTCGAGGCGCTCGACGCGCTTCAGCCGCTGCATCGCGACCTCGCCGCCGGCGCGGCGCGCCGAGTCGCGGCCGAGCTCGGCCTGGTAGTGGAAAAAGCTCATCAGGCTCGCTTCGAGCTCGGCGCGGGCGCGGTCCTCGGTCTCGGCGAGATAGGCCGGCACGCGCAGATAGACCTGGCCCTCGCCCGGATGGCCGGCCGCTTTCCACGCGGCGCGATAGGCCTCGATATAAGGCACGAGCTGCTTGAACGGGCCCTGCCGCACCGCGACGAAGACCGGGAAGCCGAGCCGGCCGATCGCCGGAAAGGTTTCGGGCGTCGCGCCCGCCATGCGCAGCTCGGGATGGGGCTTCTGATAAGGCTTGGGCGACAGCGCGACATTGTCAAAGCTGTGGTATTTGCCCTGATACGAGAAGGTCGGCTGGGTCCAGGCGAGCCGCAAGATTTCCAGCGTCTCGGCAAAGCGCTCGCGGCTTTCGTCGTAGGAGATGCCGTATTCCTCGTAGGTGCGCACGACGCCGCTACGGCCGATGCCGTAGATCAGCCGGCCGCGGCTCACCTGATCGACCGTCGCCGCTTCCTCGGCAAGGCGCAGCGGATGCGACAGCGGCAGCACCTGCACCGCGAGGCCGATCCGCACCCGCTCGGTCGCGGCGGCGACGGCGCTCGCGACCATCATCGGCGCCGACAATACCGAGCGCTCGGGTGCGCCGTGCAGCTCGGCGAGCCACACCGCGTCGAGCCCCCATGCGTCGGCCGAAGCGACCTCGCCGAGCGCCTGATCGAACGCCGCCGCTTCGCTCGCCGCGCCGGCGATCGGCGGAAACTCCATGAACGTCCCGAATTCCATGCGGCTCTCCCGGTCCACGCCCCCGTCGGGCGCGGCGCTTGTGCTGATCCTAGCTCAGCATGAGCGCGGCCGGGGATGCAAGCCGCGATCATAGCTTAGAATCAAACGATACCGTTGCGTTGCATCCGGCGCGCAACTATCCTACCGGCTCCTGCGTATCCCCAATCGACGCACGACCCCCAAGATGGAGATCTGGCGATGACCCATACGCGCGGCGCGGCCTTGGCTTTGCTGGTGGCCGGCGCATCGCTCGTGCCGCTGTCCGACGCCTCGGCGCACTGCTGGCGCTGGCATTGCGGCCCGCCGCTGATCGCGCTGCCGTTTATCGCCGCCGGCGCGGTGGTGGCCGGCGCGGCGGCAATCGCGACCGCGCCGGTGCGCGCCATCGTCGGCCCGGCCTATTACGGGCCGCCGCCGGCCTATTACGCGCCGCCGCCGGGCTATTACGGCTATTACGGCGCGCCGGCGCCCGGCCCGAACTACTAGCGCCGATCGGCGCTGGCGCCCGCTGATGGTTCGCCGCTAGTCTAGCGATGAACCATCAGCGAGGAGCGCCCAGATGCGGGTCCATAATCTCTACGTCGACGACCAGGGCGAGACGCATTTCCGCGATATCGAGATCGATTGGGTCGAGCAAGGCCCGGCCGGGAAATTGTCGAAGCGCCTGCCGGCGACCGGCATCATCTTCCGCGAGGTGCAGCCCGATTACGACCTCGACTGGCACCCGGCGCCGCGCCGCCAGTACATCATCAATCTCGACGCGGGGGTGAAGATCACCGCGAGCGACGGCGAGGCGCGCATCATCGCCGCCGGCGAGGTGATCCTGGTCGAGGACGTGCGCGGCAAGGGTCACCTGTCGCAGGCGGTCGGCGCCAAGATCCGCAACTGCATCTTCGTGCCGGTGGAGTAGCCGCCGCCCACCATGCGTCCCGCGAAAGCCGGGCCCACCTTGCCGCGCCACCTGGCTAGGTGTCGACGCTATGAAGATTGTTCACCCGAGGCAGGGCTGAAAAGCGCGGTTGCAAGACCGAGCAACTGCAGCCTGGACGGTCCCCGGGTGCATTCACAAGAATGCGCGGCTGACGCCGCCAGTCGACGAAACCTCATAGGTTGTGATTAGCCGTGCCCGGGGGCAGCTCATTGTTCGCCCCGGCTAGTGGTGGCCCGCATCGGGGCGAACCTTGCCGTGAAAGACGCGGTAGTTGACGGCGGCGTAGATCAGCATCAGCGGGAAGACGAAGAGGCCTTCGCCCCAGAACATGAAGGCGAGGCTGGCATGCGGCGCCGCCGCGTCGTCGATGGTCATCGAGAACGGGATCATATAGGGCCAGAACGAGATCGCGAGCGTGCCGAACGCCGCCGCGAAGGTCAGCGCGACCATGCGGAACGGCACCCCGTCGCGGCGCCGGGCGACGCTTCGCGCGAGACCGGCGATCGCGGCGGCGCCGATGACCGGGAACACCAGGAGATACGGGCGCTGGAGCCAGCGATCCATCACTTGCAGATGCGCCGCCAGCGCGTAGACGAAGACCACGAACAGAAAAGCGAGCAGGCCGATCGCCAGACGCGGGATCAGCCGGTAAGCCGCGTCGCGGGTGTCGCCCTCGCATTTTTTCACCAGCCAGCACGCGCCGAGCAGCGCGTAGCCGAGGCACAAGCCGACCCCGCAGAGCAGCGCGAACGGGCTCAGCCAGCCGAAATCGCCCCCGGTGTAACGGCCGTTGGTGATCGGCAGCCCCTCGACCAGCGCGCCGACCGTCATGCCCTGGACAAAGGCGGCGGCGAACGAGCCGCCGGCGAAGGCGATGTCCCAGACCCACCGGCTGGTCTCGGCGTGCGCGCGAAACTCGAACGCGACGCCGCGCAGGATCAGCCCCGCGAGCATGAGCAGGAGGGGCAGGTAGAACGCCGAGAGCAGCGTCGCATAGACCGGCGGAAACGCCCCCCACAGGATGACGCCGGTGACGATGAGCCAGGTCTCGTTGCCGTCCCACACCGGCGCGACCGCGCTCAGCATCGCGCTGCGCCGCTCCCGGTCGCCGATCATGCCGAACAGCATGCCGACGCCGAGGTCGAACCCGTCGAGCAGCACGTAAAGGAGCATGCTGATGGCGAGCACCGCGACCCAGAACAGGATCATGTCCGGTCTCCCATCGGGGCGGTGGATGTCGCGCTGCGATCGACGACCGACATCGGCCGGTTGGGAACCGCGCCGACCGGCGGCTCGATCAGTCCGCCGGCGGGTCCGGCGCGCAGCAGCCGGTAGATGTAGTGGATGCCGAAGGCGAAGATGAAGCTGTAGACCGCACAGAACACGACGAGCGAGATCGTCGCTTCGCGCACGGTGAGAAACGGCGTTATCGCGTCGGCGGTGCGCAGCACGCCGTAGACCGTCCAGGGCTGCCGCCCGACCTCGGCGGTGAACCAGCCGGTGAGGATGGCGATCCACGGCAAGGGAAAGCCGAGGAAGATCGCCCACAGCATCCAGCGCCTCTCGCCGATGCGCTCCGTGGCGCTCAGATACGAGCCGTACCAGGCGAGGAACAGCATCAACAGCCCACAGCCGACCATGATTCGGAAGGCAAAGAACGGGATCGCCACCGGCGGTCGGTCGCGCGCCGGGAAATCGGTGAGCCCGGCCTCTTTCGCGGTGAAGCTCATGCTGCCGATGAGGCTGCCGAGCACCGGAATGCTGATCGAATAGCGGTTGGCCTCCGCCCCCTCGTCGGGTAGCGCGATCAGCACCTCGCTTGCCGGCTGCTCGTCATGCCAGCGGCCCTCGATCGCGGCGAACTTGACCGGCTGCTTGTCGTGCACGTAGTCGCCGACCAGGTGGCCGAAAAAAATCTGCGCCGGCACCAGCACCGCGGCGAGAAAGAGTCCCATGCGCAGCATGATGCGCGCCTCGGCGTGGTATTCGCCGCGCAGGAGGTACCACGCGCCCGTCCCGGCGACGCAGGACGCGCCGGTGAGGAAGGAAGCCAGCAGCATATGCGGGAAGCGCACCCAGACGACGGGACTGAAGAGGATCGCCGGCCAGTCGGTCGGCGCGAATTGCCCGCTCGCGGTCGTCGCGTAGCCGACCGGCACCTGCATCCAGCTGTTGTTGACCATGATCCAGAAGGCGGAGAACATCGTGCCCAGCGCCACCATCGCGGTCGAGAACAGATAGAACCACGGCGGCACCCGCGACCGGCCGAACAGCAGGATCCCGAAAAAGCTCGCTTCGAGAAAGAAGGCGGTGAAGGTCTCGTAGGAAAGCAGCGGCCCTTGGATCGGCCCCGACATGCGCGACAGCGCACTCCAATTGGTGCCGAACTCGAAGGCCATCACCACGCCGGAGACCACGCCTAGCCCGAACGCGACACCGAAAATCTTGAGCCAGAACTCGAAGACGCTGCGGTAAGCCGGCTGGCCGGTCGTGAGATGCAGCGCTTCCAGGACGGTGAGCCACGCCGCCAGGCCGATGGTGAACGACGGAAAGATGATGTGGAACGAGATGGTGAACGCGAACTGGATGCGCGACAAAAGCAGGGCCGTGAGCTCCATCGGGGCCTCCCCGACCTAGCGCCACAGATTGCTGCGTGCGAGGTCGATCAGCTCATCGCCGCGGCCGCTCATCACCGCCTTCACCATAAAGAGCGAAAAACCCTTGGCCATCTCGGCCGTCACCGCCGGCGGCATCGCCAGCTCCTGCCGGTTCACCACCGCGTCGATCGGCACCGGCCCGTCATGCGCCAGGGCCGCGGCAATGTCGAGCAGCACGCGCGGGCTTGCAGTCAGCGGGCCGTGCTGATTTTGCCAGACGCCGCGCACAGCGGGACCACGCTCCCGGCGAATCCCCGATGCGACTCAAGCAGCGTTCGTGAACGTGGCGTCCGTCAAGTAAAAACAGGTAAGAGGATGTGACCGCACGGGCTGCTCCATGAGCGGACACGCGATTTCGTTTGGGCCTTCCGGCTGCTTGCGGCGCACCGGCTCTTGCTTGAGGACCCTAGATGCAAGGAGCGCCGATAGCGCGTTTCGAAGGGTGCACGGGCGCATTGCAGCCTTTCGGCGGCCGCCATAACCTGCTCGCGGCAAGGAGCAGCCCATGCGCAACAGCCGTATCGCGGTGAAGCCGATCGCCGGGGCGTGCGGCGCCGAGATTTACGGCGCCGCCATCGGCGACGATCTCGACGACGACGTGATCGGCGAAATCCGCGCCGCGCTCAACCAGCATGCCGTCGTCTTCTTCCGCGACCAGCAATTCGACGCCGAGCAGCACAAGGCGTTCGCGCGCCGGTTCGGCACGATCTTCGTCCACCCCAACTACCAGGGGATGCAGGACGACGATGAGATCCAGATGATCCGCCGCGAGCCGGGCGACAAGCATATCGTCGGCGAGGATTGGCACACCGACACGACGATGATGGCGGAGCCGCCGATGGGCGCCATCCTCTACGCGCCAGATGCCGGTGCAGCCTAATAAAGCCGTTCTCTACCGCGACCTCGCCGCTCAGCTCAAATCGCTGATCGCCGGCGAGCCCGACCGCATCGCCAATGCCGCCAACATGGCGGCGCTCCTTTACCACGGCCTCTCCGACCTCAACTGGGCCGGGTTCTATTTCACTCAAGGGCGCGAGCTGGTGCTCGGCCCGTTCCAGGGCCGGCCGGCTTGCGTGCGCATTCCCTGGGGCAACGGCGTCTGCGGCGCCGCCGCTGCG
>DASZLY010000291.1:0-21560 GCA_035552135.1 Allostellaceae bacterium
TGCATCTCGGCCCCGGCTATGCCAATGCCGCGGCCAACATCCACAACGCCAACAAGGCGGCGTCGGGCATGGTCAATGTCGTCGGCGACCACGCGACCTATCACCGCCAGTACGACGCGCCGCTGACCAGCGATATCGAGACGCTGGTAACGCCCAACTCGCATTGGGTGAAGACCTCGCCCAACGCGATGTCGATCGCCGCCGATGGCGCCGCCGCGGTCGCCGCGGCGCGCATGCCGCCGGGGCAGATCGCGACGCTAATCCTGCCCGCCGACACGGCGTGGAACGACGGCTCGGGGCCGGTGGCGATCCCGGCCGCGCCCAAGCGCGAACCAGCCGCGGCGGCGGCGATCGAGGAATGCGCCAGGGTGCTGCGCTCGGGCGAGCCGGCGATGCTGCTGTTGACCGGCCGCGCGCTGCGCGAGGACGGGCTGGCCCTCGCCGGCCGGATTTGCGCCAGGACCGGCGCCAAGCTGATGGCGCAGGGCTCGAACGCGCGCACCCAGCGCGGGCAGGGCAGGGTGTTTCTCGACCGCGTGCCCTATGTCGTCGACCAGGCGCTCGGCGTCCTCGACGGGCTGAAGCACATCATCCTCGTCGGCGCCAAGATGCCGGTGGCGTTCTTCGCCTATCCCAACAAGCCGAGCCTCTTGCATCCGCAGGATTGCCAGCCGCACGTGCTGTGCACGCTCGCCGAGGAGCCGGTCGGCGCGCTCGAGGCGCTGGTCGAGGCGGTCGGCGCCAGGGGAACGCCGGTGCCGGTGGTCAACGACCCAAAGCCTGAGCTTGCCACCGGCAAGATCGAGCCGATGGCGCTCGGCCGCTCGCTCGGCGCGTTGCTGCCGGAAAACGCCATCGTCGTCGACGAGGCGGTGACCACCGGCCGCGGCTTCTTCGCCCCGACCAAATCCGCCGCGCCGCACGACTGGCTGTCGAACATGGGCGGTTCGATCGGCCTCGGCCTGCCGCTGGCGACCGGCGCGGCGATCGCGTGCCCGGACCGCAAGGTCGTCTGCCTGGAAGGCGACGGCAGCGGCATGTACACGCTGCAGGCGCTGTGGACGCAGGCGCGCGAGGGGCTCGACGTCACCACGCTGCTGTTCGCGAACCGCACCTACCAGATCCTGAAGGGCGAGCTCGCCAATGTCGGCGCCGGCAATCCGGGCCGCAAGGCGCTCGACATGCTCGATCTCGGCAAGCCCGACCTCGACTGGGTCGGGCTGGCGAAGGCGATGGGCGTGCCCGGCGCCAAGGTGACGACGATGGAGGAATTCAACCGCCGCTGCGCCGAGGGCTTGGCGACGCCGGGGCCGTATCTCATCGAGGTCGAGCTGTAGCGCGGCGCGGTTGCCGCGCTTTGGGCGTTAGCCGTTCGGCGGGCAGCGGTTCGTAGCCCGGCAAGCCACGGAGAACAACCCGGAGACCGGCGCGCCCGATGGACGATGTGGCAAGCACCCCGATAACGGGCAAGACGCGCCCGGACCCGCAGATCGCGGCGATCGTCGCGGCGCGGCACGGCGACCCGTTCGCGTTCCTCGGCCTGCATGAGGTGGGCGGCGAACTGGTGGTGCGGGCAATGCTGCCCGGCGCGACGGCGATGGCGGTGGTCGATGCGGCGAGCGGCTTGGTCGCCGGGACCGGCGAGCTCGCGCACCCGGACGGGTTCTTTATCGCCCGGCTCGGCCGGCGCGAGCGGCTGCGCTACCGGCTGCGCGCGCGCTGGGGCGAAGACGAGCACGAGTTTTACGACGCCTACCAATTCCCTCCGGTGCTCGGCGACCTCGACCTCTATCTGCTCTCCGAGGGCACGCATCTCGACAGTTACCGCAAGCTCGGCGCGCATGTCGCGACGATGGATGGCGTCTCCGGCGTCGCCTTCGCGGTCTGGGCGCCCAACGCGCAGCGGGTCAGCGTGGTCGGCGGGTTCGATGCCTGGGACGGTCGCCGCCTGGCGATGCGCAAGCGCCATTCCGGCGGGTTCTGGGAGATTTTCGTGCCGGGGATCGGCCCGGGCGAGGTCTACAAATACGAGATCGTCGGCCCCGACGGCGTGGTGCTGCCGCTGAAGGCCGATCCCTATGCGGCAGAGGCCGAGCCGCCGCCGCGTACCGCCTCGGTCGTCGCCGCGCCCAGCCGTTTCCCCTGGCAGGACGGCGAGTGGCTCGCCCATCGCGGTAGCGCCAACGACCGCTCGGCGCCGATCTCGATCTACGAAGTGCATCTCGGCTCATGGCGCCGCAACCTGGCCGAAGGCGGGCGCTATCTGAGCTATCGCGAGCTCGCCGAGCAGCTCGTGCCGTATGTCGCGGATCTCGGCTTCACCCATATCGAGATCATGCCGGTCACCGAATACCCGTTCGACGGCTCGTGGGGCTATCAGCCGGTGTCGCTGTTCGCGCCGACCGCGCGCTACGGCACGCCCGACGATTTCCGCTACTTTGTCGAGGCCTGCCACCGCGCCGGGCTCGGCATCTGGCTCGACTGGGTGCCGGGGCATTTCCCCTCCGACGCGCACGGGCTCGGCCGCTTCGACGGCACCGCCCTTTACGAGCATGCCGATCCGCGCCAAGGACTGCACCGCGACTGGAACACGCTCATCTACAATTACGGCAGGCGCGAGGTCGCCAATTTCCTGCTGGCGAACGCACTTTACTGGGTGCGCGATTTCCACATCGACGGGCTGCGCGTCGATGCGGTCGCCTCGATGCTCTACCTCGATTACAGCCGCCAGCCGGGAGAATGGATCCCCAATATGTATGGCGGGCGCGAGAACCTCGACGCGATTGCCTTTCTGCGGCGGATGAACGAGGTGGTGTTCGGCGAGGGCAGCGGCGCGACCACGGTGGCCGAGGAATCGACGGCCTGGCCGATGGTCTCGCGCCCGGTTTATGTCGGCGGGCTGGGTTTCGGCTTTAAATGGAACATGGGCTGGATGCACGACACGCTCAACTACGTGTCGCGCGACCCGATCCACCGCAAACATCACCACAACGACCTGACCTTCGGGCTGCTCTACGCCTTTCACGAGAACTTCATCCTGCCGCTCAGCCATGACGAGATCGTCCACGGCAAGCGCTCGCTGATCGGCAAGATGCCTGGCGACAACTGGCAGCGCTTCGCGAATCTACGCGCCTATTTCGCCTTCATGTGGACCCATCCGGGCAAGAAGCTGCTGTTCATGGGCGGGGAGTTCGCCCAGGAGCGCGAGTGGAACCACGATTTCGGGCTCGACTGGCAGCTGTTCGAGAACCCCCTCAATGCCGGCGTGCATCGGCTGGTGCGCGACCTCAACTGGCTTTACCGCGAAACGCCGGCGCTCTACCGGCGCGATTGCGAGGGCGACGGCTTCGCCTGGATTGACGCCAGCAACGGCGCCGAGAGCGTCGTTTCCTACCTGCGGCGCGACGGCGAAAGCGACGCCATCGCCGTCGTTGTGTGCAACTTCACCCCGGTGCCGCGCCAGGGCTACCGCATCGGCGTGCCCTATCCCGGGCACTATCGCGAGCGCGTCAACACTGACGCCGCCGACTATGGCGGCAGCGGCATCGGCAATGCCGGCGGGATCGATGCCGAGCCCGAGCCGATGCATGGCCACGCCCATTCGCTGATGCTCAACCTGCCGCCGCTGGCCACGGTGATCTTCACCCGCGACTTGTAGGTGCCTCGCGTCGCGCGTGTCCTCTTTGCGGCGAGCCGCGCCGCGGCTAAGCTGGCGGCAACCCGAGGAGGAACCCCGTCATGATGATCGACATGCATGCCCATTGGCGGCCCGCCGAAGTCGCCGACGCGCTGCGCGCCCGCACGCGCGAGCCGCGCATCCTCAAGAACGACGCCGGCATCGAGGTGCTGAAGGCGCCGCGCATGGGCGAGGCGCCGCTCGCCGATGCGTTCGACAATGTCGAGTTCCACCTCGCGCGGATGGACCGCCAGGGCGTGCAGACCAGCGTCTTGTCGCTGCTCGGCTCGTTCTGCTGGGTCGAGTCGCAGCCGGTCGACGTGTCGGGGCCGCTGTGCCGCAAGGTCAATGACGGGCTGTCGGCGATCTGCCAGGCGCATCCCGGCCGCTTTGTCGCGTTTGCCGCGCTGCCGCTGGCCGACGTTGCGGCGGCGGCTGCCGAGCTCGATCGGGCCTTGCAGCTGCCGGGCGTGATCGGCGCGCAACTGCCGGGCAACTACTTCCTGACCCGCAAGGACGCGGAAGCGGCAAAGCCGCTGCTCGAGGTCGCGAACCGTGAGGAAGCGGTGCTGTTCATCCATCACGGCCCGCGGCCGGGCGACGCGTTCCCCAAGGTCTCCGGCGACACCGACAACGCCCGCCGCCGCAACGGCACGCTCGACATGCAGGCGAGCCTGTCGTCGGTGATGGTGACGCTGTGCCTCACCGACATCCTTGCCGATTACCCCGACGCGACCGTCGTCGTGCACAATCTCGGCGGCAATCTGCCCTACGAGGTCGAGCGCATGGATCATCGCTGCCTGCTCGACACGCCGGACGAGGAGCTGCCGTCGTCGCGTTTCCGCAAGGCCAAGGTCTATGTCGACTGCAACTCGTTCGGCCCGCATTCGATCGAGGCGGCCGTGCGGCTCTACGGCGCCGAGCGCATCGTCTGCGGCACGGACGGTACCGAATTCGGCTGCGACTGGACGCACAAGGCGCTCGCCGAAGCGGATATCGGCGATGACGCGCGTGAGCAGATCCTGCACGGCAATGCCGCGGCGCTGATCGCCCGCGCCGCAAAGCCGGCGCAGCACGGCCTCGCCGCCGACGACTGATCCAAGCGGCGCGCGGGCGGGAACGCAGCGCCGCTTGAGTCCGCAAGACGAATCGCCTCGCGGCACGGTGTGCTGGCGTCCGCTCATCGCCATCGTGCGGTCGCAGACTAAGGGCTGAAAAATCATCGGTGGCGAGCCGCCGACGTGGCGAGCGCGCGGGCTCGCGTGCGCGCCTCTATCAGAGGACGCCGCAGAACCCTTAAGCTTCGGAAAGCATCGGCAAGAGCCGGGCTTCGCCGCCGGAGGAACGAGCACGGCGGGTTCGCGTTCTCATTCGCTCACAAGAGACTTCAGGGGAAAAATATGGCGTCGCCACGGATGTGGCCCGGCACACCCTACCCGCTGGGCGCGACCTGGGACGGCCGCGGGGTCAATTTTGCGCTGTTTTCGGCGCATGCCGAAAAGGTCGAGCTGTGCCTGTACGACCGCTCCGGCAACCATGAGCAGGCCCGCCTCGCGCTGCCCGAATATACCGACGAAGTATGGCACGGCTATCTGCCCGAGGCGCGGCCGGGGCAGCTTTACGGCTATCGCGTCCATGGCCCCTACGATCCGGCCAACGGGCTGCGTTTCAACCCCAACAAGCTGCTGATCGACCCTTACGCCAAGTCCCTGAGCGGGCCGCTGCAGTGGAACGACGTGGTGTTCGGCTACCGGGTCGGCGGGCCGCGCGAGGATCTCGGCTTCGACCGCCGCGACAGCGCCCGCTTCGTGCCGAAATCGCGGGTTGTCGAAACCGCCTTTACCTGGCGCAACGACCACCGGCCGGGAACCTCGTGGGAAGAGTCGATCATCCTCGAGCTGCATGTCGGCGGCTTCACGATGATGCATCCCGAGGTCGATCCCGCGGTGCGCGGCAGCTTTTCCGCGCTCGCCGCGCCGGCGGTGCTCGACTACCTCGTCGATCTCGGCGTCACCGCCATCGAGCTGCTGCCGGTCCACGCCGCGGTGCCGGAGCGGATGCTGGTCCAGCGCCGGCTCACCAATTATTGGGGCTACAGCACGATCGGGTTTTTCGCGCCCGATCCGCGCTTCCTGCCGACCGGCATGATCGCCGAGTTCAAGACCGTGGTGCAGCGTTTGCACGACGCCGGGATCGAGGTGATTCTCGACGTGGTCTACAACCATACCTGCGAAGGCAATCATCTCGGTCCGACGCTGTCGTTCCGGGGTATCGACAATCTGTCGTACTACCGGCTGCAGGACGACCGGCGCTTTTATGCCGACGATACCGGGACCGGGAATTCGCTCAACACCGACCATCCGCGCGTGCTGCAGCTTGTCACCGATTCGCTGCGCTATTGGGCGGGCGAGATGCATGTCGACGGGTTCCGCTTCGACCTCGCGCCGACCCTGGCGCGCGAGGGCGGCGAGTATTCCCAGGGCAGCGCCTTTTTCGATACGATCCGCCAGGACCCGCAGCTGTCCGGCGTCAAGCTGATCGCCGAGCCGTGGGATGTCGGCCCGGGCGGGTATCAGCTCGGCAATTTCCCGCCCGGCTGGGCCGAATGGAACGGCCAGTACCGCGATGTCGTGCGGCGCTTCTGGAAGGGCGATGGCGGGCTTGTCGCCGATATGGCCTCGCGCCTTGCCGGCTCGTCCGACATTTTCGGCTATCGCGGGCGGCGGCCATGGTCGAGCGTCAACTTCATCACCGCGCATGACGGTTTCACGCTGCACGACCTCGTCAGCTACAACGACAAGCACAACGAAGCCAACGGCGAGGACAATCGCGACGGGAACGACGCCAATTACAGCTGGAATTGCGGCATCGAAGGGCCGACCGAGGATCCCGCGATCGTCACGCTGCGCGACCGCCAAAAGCGCAACTTCCTGGCGACGGTGCTGTTGTCGCTCGGCGTGCCGATGCTGATCGCCGGCGACGAGATCGGCCGCACCCAACGCGGCAATAACAACGCGTATTGCCAGGACAACGAAATCTCGTGGATCGACTGGCAGCACCTGCGTCCCGAGGACGAGGCGCTGCGCCATTTCGTCCGCGAGCTCATCCATCTGCGGCGGCGCCACCGCGTGTTCTCGCGGCCGCGCTTCTTCCGCGGCGAGGTGCTGTCGGAGGACGGGCTGCAGGACATCACCTGGGTGACCCCGGCCGGCGAGGAAGTGGCCGGCGACGATTGGCGCAACCCGGTGGCGCTGACGCTCGGCTATGTGCTGGGCGGCGCCGCCGGCGAGTTCTATACCACCGGCGGCCAGCGCGACATCGACGCGAGCTTCCTCGTCATGATCAGCGCCTACCACGAAGATATTGATTTCCGCTTTCCGCGGCTCAATGCGGCGCTCGCCTGGGAGGGCCTGGTCGACACCGCCGAGCCGAGCGGCCTTGTCACCGACGGCAAGCTCTACGTCGCCGGGCATTCCTATCGGCTGCGTGCGCGCAGCTTTGCGCTGTTCATCAACCGCACCGACGCGAGCGGCAAGACGGTGTTGCCGGAGGCGGTCATCCGCGACTTGCGATGACCGTCGACGCCGCGGCGTTCCATCCCATCGCCGCGGCGCTCGGCGTCGAGACGCGGCACACCGACGCGCTGGGCGTGATCCACGAACCCGATGCCGAGACGCTGGCCGCACTCGTCGCCGCGTTCGGCCTGCCGCAGGAGCCCGGCAAGGCCGCGGCCGCGATCGCCGAGCTGCGCCACGCCGCCCCGCTTGGGCTCGACCCGCTGCATGTCGTCGCCGCCGAGGCGCCGGTGCTGGCGCTCGACTTGCTGGCCGAGGGCAGTCCGGTGGCCTGGCGGCTCGCCTTCGAGACCGCCGGCGAGGCGCAGGGCGCCTGGAATCCGGATGAAGGCCCGCTGGCGCTGCCCGGCGGCATGCCGCTCGGCTATCACCGGCTGGAGCTGACGTGCGGCAGCATCGCCGCGACGGCGACGCTGGCGGTGGCGCCGGCGAGTTGCTACCTGCCGCCCGAGCTGGAACCGGGCGGCCGCGTCTGGGGCCTCACCACGCAGCTCTACAGCCTGCGCGGCGCGCGCGGCTGGGGCATGGGCGACTTCACCGACCTCCAGGCGCTCGCCCGCGCCGCCGGCGAATTGGGCGCGGTGACGGTCGGCATCAATCCGCTGCACGCGCTCTTCGCCAGCGAGCCGCGGCATTCGAGCCCGTATTCGCCGTCGAGCCGCGCGCAGCTCGACTACCTGTACATCGATCCCGCCGCCATTCCGGGCTTCGCCGAGGACGCGGCGATCCGCGCGCTCGCGCCGGACGGGGTGCTGGGGCGAGTGCGCGCGAGCGAGTTCGTCGACCACGCGGCGGTCGCCGCGCTGAAGCGGCCGGTGCTGGAAGCCTTGTACCTGCGGTTTTGCGAGGTCGAACTCGCGGCGAAAACCCCGCTCGGCCGCGAATTTCGTCGTTTCCTGCGCGGCGGCGGGAAACCGCTGCGGGCCTTTGCGACATTCGAGGCGCTGCACGAGGTGCATAACGGCCGGGACGGGCGCTTCCAGTGGCGCGACTGGCCGGCCGCGCTGCGCGACCCAAGCTCCGCCGCGGTCGCCGGTTTTGCCCGCCGGCAGCGCGAGCGCGTCGGGTTCTTCGAGTTTCTGCAATGGCAGGCCGACGCGCAGCTCGGCGCCGCAGCCGAGGCCGGCGGCGCGGCAGGCCTCGCGCTCGGCCTCTACCGCGACCTCGCGGTCGGGGTGAACCCGCACGGCGCCGAGGCCTGGGCCGAGCAAGGACTCGTCGCGCCGGGCATGGGGATCGGCGCACCGCCTGACCCGCTGTCGCGCGCCGGCCAGGATTGGGGGCTTGCGCCGCTCAACCCGCTGGCACTGCGGCGCCGCGGCTTCGCACCGTTCATTGCGGCGCTGCGCGCCAACATGCGCCACGCCGGCATACTACGGATCGATCATGTTATGTCGCTGCAGCGGCTCTATTGGGTGCCGGAAGGCCGCAGCGCGGTCGCCGGCGCCTATGTGACCTATCCGTTCGCCGAATTGCTGCGCCTCGTCGCGCTCGAAAGCCACCGCCAGCGCTGCGCCGTGGTCGGCGAGGATCTCGGCACCGTGCCGTCGGGCTTCCGCGAGACGATGCAGGCGGCGAATTTGCTGTCATACCGGGTGGTGATGTTCGAGCGGCGGGGGGACGGCAATTTCATTCCGCCGGGCGATTATCCCGAGCTGGCCGCGGCCTCGGCGGCGACGCACGACCTCGCCTCGCTCAAGGGGTTTTGGCTCGGCCGGGACATCGAATGGCGGCAGCAATTGGCGCTCTACCCCGACAACGATGCGGAAATGGCCGATATCGCCGATCGCTACACCGCGCGTTGGCAGATTCTGGAGGCGCTGGCGCGCGAGGGGCTGCTCGGCTGGGAGCGCTTCGGCGAATTCCTGCCGCGCGCCGCCGCGCCCGTCTACGCGGCCGAGCTCGGCGAGGCGATCCTCGCCTTTCTCGCCCGTTCGCGCGCCCGGCTGATGCTGGTGCAGCTCGAGGACGTCGCCGGCGAGGTCGAGCAGGCCAACCTGCCCGGCACCAGCGACGCGCACCCGAACTGGCGGCGCCGCCTCGCCGCCCGGCTCGAAGACATTCTCGCCGGCGTCGAGATGCACCGCGTGGCGGCGCTGATGAACGCGGAGCGGGCGCGGGCGGCGCGCTAGCGCCTTGGCTCTTCCGCGCCGCCGCCATTCCGGCCAACATGCGGCCGCGAGTGGCGGAGCGGGGCAGGGCAGTGGATGAAATCGAGGCGGTGGTGGTCGGCGCCGGGGTGATCGGCCTCGCCGCGGCGCGGGCCTTGGCGCTCGCCGGCAAGGAGGTCGTGGTTCTCGAAAAGGCCTACACGATCGGCTTCGAGACCTCCTCGCGCAACAGCGAGGTGATCCACGGCGGGCTCTACTACCCGCAAGGCAGCCTGAAGGCGACCGCCTGCGTCGAAGGCCGCCAGCGCCTCTACGCCTATTGCCGCGAGCGCGGCGTCCCGCATAAGGCGCTCGGCAAGCTCATCGTCGCCACCAGCGACGACGAAATCCCTGGCGTTGAGAAGATCGAGGCCGCCGCCAAGGCCAACGGCGTCGACAACCTCACCTGGCTCTCGGTCGCGCAGGCGACCGAGATGGAGCCGCAGCTCAATTGCATCGCGGCGCTGCTGTCGCCCTCGACCGGCATCGTCGACAGCCACGCATTGATGCTCGCCTATCAGGGCGAGGCCGAGGATCACGGCGCGATGGTCGCGTTCAAGACGCCGTTGCTCGGCGGGCGCGTGGTCGCGGACGGATTCGAGCTCGAGGTCGGCGGCGACGAGCCGGCGACGATTAAATGCCGCTATCTCGTCAACGCCGCCGGGCTCTACGCGCCGGCTTTGGCGAAATCGATCGAGGGCATCCCACTCGACACGATCCCGCCCGCCTATTTCTGCCGCGGCTGCTACTTCACGCTATTGGGCAAGACGCCGTTCACCCGGCTGATCTACCCGGTGCCGGTACCGGGCGGGCTCGGCGTCCACATCACGCTCGACCTTGCCGGGCAGGCGCGGTTCGGCCCCGATGTCGAATGGATCGACGATGTCGACTACAGCGTCGATCCGGGCCGGTGCGACAGCTTCTATGCCGCGGTTCGGCGCTATTGGCCGGGACTCAAGGACGGCGCGCTGCAGCCGGGCTATGCCGGCATAAGGCCGAAGATCAGCGGGCCGAACGACCCGGCCGCCGATTTCACGCTGCAAGGCCCCGCCGAGCATGGCGTGCCGGGCTTGGTCAATTGCTACGGGATCGAGTCGCCGGGCCTTACCGCGTCGCTGCCTCTGGCCGACGCGGTGGTCGCAAAGCTAAGGGACGGCTAGCGGCGTTCGGCGACGAGCAGATAGAGCGCCAGCGGCCAGATCATCACATCGCGGAAATTGCGCCGGAACACATCGACCTGCACTCGCCAGTGGAAATCGTGCGGGGTCATCGGCGAGCGCGGGTGCGCGAAGATCGCGACGCCGATGGCGAGATAGATAAGCGCAATGATGGCCGGGATTTCCATCGGCGTTAAGTTCCGTCAGCAATGTGGTTGCGCCGGCAAGGTACACGCTTGATCCGGCCGCCCCGCTGCTTTCGCTCGTGATGCGGCAACTTGCCGCAGAAGGGGTGGGGAACCATCGCGCAAGGGCTGGTAATTGCATCCCGCTCAGCCGATATCATCGACCACAACGAGGGCGAGCGCGAGCGATGCTGATCGGCGTTCCGAAAGAGATCAAAAGTCACGAATACCGCGTCGGCCTCGTGCCGGGGAGCGTGCGGGAGCTGGTGCATCACGGCCACAAGGTCGTGGTCGAGAGCGGCGCCGGCGCGGCGATCGGCTTTGACGACCGCGCCTACGAGGCGGCGGGCGCGGGCATATTGGCGCGTGCCGCCGATGTTTTTGCGGTCGCCGAGCTGGTCGTCAAGGTCAAGGAGCCGCAGCTCGAGGAAATCCTCGCGCTGCGCGAGGATCAGCTGCTCTTCACCTATCTCCACCTCGCCGCCGACCGGGTGCAGGCGCAGGGCCTGATGCGCTCGGGCGCGATCGCGATCGGCTACGAGACGGTGACCGACGCGCGCGGCGGCCTGCCGCTGCTCGCGCCGATGAGCGAGGTTGCGGGGCGGATGGCGATCCAGGTGGGCGCGCATTGCCTCGAAAAGGAGCAGGGCGGCGCCGGCATTCTCTTGGGCGGCGTTCCCGGCGTGCCGGCGGCCAAGGTGGTGATCCTCGGCGGCGGTGTTTCCGGCACCAACGCGGCGCGCATGGCGATGGGCGTCGAGGCCCATGTCACGGTGATCGACAAGTCGTTGCCCCGGCTCTACGAGCTCGACATGCAGTTCGGCTCGCAGCTGCACACGCTGTTCTCGACCGTCGAGAATATCGAGCGCGAAGTTGCCGCGGCCGATCTGGTGATTGGCGGGGTGCTGGTGCCTGGCGGGGCGGCGCCCAAGCTGGTGAGCCGCGAGCTGGTGCGGGCGATGCGGCCCGGCTCGGTCATTGTCGATATCTCGATCGACCAGGGCGGCTGCTTCGAGACCAGCCGGCCGACGACCCATGCCGAGCCGACCTATGTCGAGGAAGGCGTCGTGCATTATTGCGTCACCACCATGCCGGGGGCGGTGGCGCGCACGTCGGCGGTGGCGCTCAACAACGCGACGCTGCCCTTTGTCGTGGCGATCGCCGGCAAAGGCTGGCGGCGCGCACTCAGCGACGACGCGCATCTGCGCGCCGGTCTCAACATCTGCCGCGGCCGGGTCACTCACCCCGCGGTAGCGGCCGATCTCGGCCTGCCGCTCGTCCCCGCGGAGGAGGCTATCGCAGAATGATGATCACGAACTCTTGAGGCGAGCCGCGGAATTCCCTATCTCAGCGATGGATGGAACTGAATTCGTGACGATGACGCCGCTGCCGATCCCCGCTTTCCTGGCGCTTGACCAGCAATTCCCCGCCGGCCCCGGGCCGGAGATGGGGTTTGCCCAGGTCGATGCCGCGGCGCTGACGGCGATCACCGATCTCTACCGTGAGGTGATGCCGGCAGGGGGCGCGATCCTCGACGTGATGTCGAGCTGGGTGTCGCATTTGCCGCCGGAAATCCATTACCGCCGCATCGTCGGGCTCGGGGTCGACGCCTGCGTGCTGGCCGAGAACCCGTTTCTCGACGAATGGCGGGTTCAGGACCTCAACCGCGATCCGCATCTCAATTTTGCCGCGGGAGAATTCGACGGCGCCGCCATCTGCGGCGCCGTTCAGCATTTCAGGCGGCCGGCCGAGATCATCCGCGAGATCGGCCGGGTGCTGAAGCCGGGCTCGCCGCTGGTCGTCACCTTCTCCAACCGATGTCTGTGCACGCCGGCGACCGGCTGCTGGCGGCTGTTCGACGAGACCGGGCAACTCGGCCTCGTCGCGCGCTATTTCACCGAGGCGGGCAACTGGACCGACATACGCTGCCTCGACCGCACTCCGTCCGGCGGCGGCGCACCGGTCTACGCGGTGGTCGCCAGAAGCGCAGGGCAGGGTGCCGCCTGCGACTAGACCCGCAGGAACCTAAGAATCGTAGCTCACCATCGCGGTCACCGGCACCGGGATGCGGTTGCGGCCGTTGAGGAAGTTGAGCTCGATGATGCAGGCGGCGCCGACGACGCTGCCGCCTTGCTGCGTCACCAGCTTGATCGCCGCCTCGGTGGTGCCGCCGGTGGCGATGAGGTCGTCGACCACGACGACGCGCTGGCCGGGCGCGACCGCGTCGTCCTGGATTTCGATCGTGTCGCTACCGTATTCGAGATCGTAGGTGAAGCGCACGGTCTTGCCCGGCAGCTTGCCCTTCTTGCGCACCATTGCAAAGCCGCTGCCGAGCGTGTAGGCGAGTGGCGCGGCGACGAGAAAGCCGCGCGATTCGATGCCGACCAGCAGGTCTGGGCGCAGCGGCCGCACGGCATCGGCGAGGCGCTCGACGGTCGCCTTCCAGGCTGCCGGGTGCGCGAGCAGGGTCGAGATGTCGTAGAACAAAATCCCCGGTTTCGGAAAATTAGGGATCGAGCGGATATGCTCTTTGAGGTCCATGCCGGAGTCCTTGCGCGGGCTTTGCCAGCGGTAACCGTGCTGACCGTTGCGGCATAGCGACTTTTCGCGTAGTTGGAAAGGGTTAGCCCGCCGCGGCTGATCATCGGGACAGCATGCCGACAGCCGCAACCATTTCCGCATCGGAAGACGACGGCGAGCTGGTCTTGCGCGCCGAAGGCGATTGGCTGGTGGTCGGCGCCGCCGAGCTCGATCGCCGTCTGCACAATCTCGATATGCCGCAGGGCCGCCACGTCACGGTCGATCTGTCGCGGGTCGACCGGCTCGACACGGCCGGGGCTTGGCTGTTGCTGCGCACCGAGCACGAGCTTGCCGCACACGGCAACGAGGTCGCGCTGGAAAACCTGCCGTCGCGCTTCGCGCCGCTGGTCGAGCAGGTGCGCTCGCGCGGCGTGGTCGAGCCGATGCCGCACCCGATCCCGCCGCACCACACGCTGGTCGGCTTCCTCGAGCGCATCGGCCGCGTCTCGGCGACGCTGGCGGGCCAGGTCTACGACATCCTCGGCTTTACCGGGCTGGTGGTGGTGACGTTCCTCAAGCTCTTGCGCCAGCCGCGCCGCCTGCGGCTGGTGGCGACGTTGGTGCAGATGGAGCGCGTCGGGCTCGACGCGATGCCGATCGTCGGGCTGTTGTCGTTCCTCATCGGCGTGGTGATGGCCTATCAGGGCGCCGACCAGCTGCGCCGCTTCGGCGCCGAGATCTACACCGTCAACCTGCTCGGCATCTCGATCCTGCGCGAGCTGGGCGTACTGTTGTCGGCGATCATCATCGCCGGCCGCTCGGGCAGCGCCTTTACCGCGCAGATCGGCACGATGCAGGTGAACGAGGAGATCGACGCGCTCCGCACGCTGGGGCTCGACCCGATCGAGGTGCTGGTGCTGCCGCGCCTGATCGGGCTGGGGATCACCCTGCCGCTCCTCGTGTTCTATGCCGATTTCATGGGGGTTCTCGGCGGCGGGCTGATGTCGTGGATGGTGCTCGACATCAACATCCCGAACTTTCTCACCCAGCTGCAGGGCGCGGTCACCACGACGACGCTATGGGTCGGCGTGGTGAAGGCGCCGTTCTTCGCCGCGATCATCGCCCTCGTCGGCTGCTACGAGGGGCTCAACGTCACGCGCAGCGCCGAGAGCGTCGGGCGGCTGACGACGCAATCCGTCGTCGAATCGATCTTTTTCGTGATCGTCACCGATGCCGCGTTCTCGATTGTCTTTTCGATGCTGAAGGTCTGACGATGACCGCATCCGACCCGACTGGCGGCCCAAACGGCCCCGACCCAAACGGCACTGATTACGTCATCCGGGTGCGCAACCTGGTCAATGCCTTCGGCAGCCAGGTCATCCATGACGGCGTCGATCTCGACGTGCGGCGCGGCGAGGTGATCGGCGTCGTCGGCGGCTCGGGCACCGGCAAGTCGGTGATGCTGCGCACCGTCGTCGGGCTCAACCGGCCGGTGTCTGGCAGCATCGAGGTGCTCGGCCGCGACGTGCTGCATCTCGACGACGAGCGGCGCCACGAGCTCGAGACCCATTGGGGCGTGCTGTTCCAGGACGGCGCGCTGTTCAGTTCGCTGACGGTGGCGCAGAACATCGAGGTGCCGCTGAAAGAGGATCTGGCGCTGCCGCAGCGCCTGATGGCCGAGATCGCCGCCTGCAAGATCGGCATGGTCGGGCTGCCGCCCGAGGCGGCCGACAAGTTTCCGGCGCAGCTTTCGGGTGGCATGCGCAAGCGCGCCGGGCTTGCCCGCGCCCTGGCGCTCGACCCGGACATCCTCTTTCTCGACGAGCCCACTGCGGGGCTCGACCCGATCGCCGCGGCGGCGTTCGACCAGCTCATCAAGGATCTTCAGTCGAGCCTCGGCCTCACCGTATTTCTCGTGACGCACGACCTCGACAGCCTGTTCGCGATCTGCGATCGCGTCGCGGTGCTGGTCGACAAGAAAATCCGGGTGGGAACGCTCGAAGAGCATCTTCGAGACGGCCATCCCTGGATTCATGACTATTTCCACGGTCCGCGCGGCCGGGCGGCCCATCCGGCCGGGCCGGCTGGCTGAGCCGGGGGCGAGGGGGAGCCCAGATGGAGACACGCGCACATTACGTCGCTGTCGGCGCCTTTGTGATGGCGATGGTGTTCCTCGCCTTTGTCGCCGTGTTGTGGCTGGCGGGGACGCAGTTCAGCACCACCTTCGCGCACTACTACATCTATTTCGAAGGGCCGGTGACCGGCCTCAGCACCGGCGGCCGGGTCGAATATAACGGCATCCCGGTCGGCACCGTCTCCGACATCGAGCTCATCAGCGACCCCGGCGTTCTCGAAGCACACGAACACAAACAGGTGCGGGTGACGCTGGCGCTCAAGAGCTCGGTGCCGATCAAGAAGGACGATTCCGCGACAATCCAGACCAACATCTTGAGCGGCGTTTCCTACATTCTCATCCAGCCGGGCAAGAGCACCGATCTGCTCGAGGCGCATCGCGGCGACTACTACCCGGTCATCCGCTCGAAACGTGCGACGCTCGCCAGCCTCGCCGCGCGCGGGCCGCTGCTCTTGGACAAGCTCGACGTCATCCTCGACCATCTCGACGACGTGCTGAGCGACCAGAACCGTCAGGCGTTCTCGCAGACGCTCGACAATATTCAGAAGATTTCCCACAACCTTTCCGAGCATAGCGAAGAAATCGCCAGCAATGCCGGCGGCGCGCTGAAAGCGGCGTCGACGCTCTTCACCAATCTCGACACCAGCTTTTCGTCGCAGGGCGGGCTCAAGGACCAGCTTAGCGGCGCGCTCGACAAGGGCTCAGTGGCGCTCACCGATTTCGACAAATTGGCGAAGGGCCTCAACGACACCAACAAGCAACTCGACGGCGCGCTCGTCGATGTGCGGCCGGGCATCCGCAATTTCAGCCAGCACACGCTCGGCGACGTCGACGCCCTGGTCGGCGAAGCGCGCCAGTTCATCTCGGGGCTCGGCCGCTTTACCAGTCAGCTCGAACACGACCCGTCCCGTCTGCTCTTTGGCGACCGCCGCGAAGGGTACCAGCCGAAATGATCAGAGACTTTCGCATCCCTCGGCACTCCGCGCTGGCTCTTCTTCTTTTAGCGCCGGTGGCGCTGGACGTAGGCGGCTGCGCCAAAATGTTCACCTCGCCGCCCCGGCCGCTCTATCAGCTGGCGGCGCCGGCCGACATGCCGGCCAGCCTGCCGCATACCAAGGCGCAGATCGTCATCAACGCGCCCTATGCGCCCGAGGGGCTGGAACCGCGCCGCATCGCGGTGATCCGCGCGGCCAACGCGCTCGACTACCTCGCCGACGGCGACTGGGCCGACCGCACGCCCAACATGATGCGTGCGGTGCTGGTCGAGGCGTTCGAGAATAGCAAGGCGGTCGCCGCGGTCGGACCCGATTCGCTCGACCTGCGCGCCGATTTCGAGATCGAGGGCGATCTGCGCCACTTCGAGGCGGTCTACGATTCGCCGAACGGGGCGCCCGCCGCGGTGGTCTCGCTGGCGGTCAAGCTGGTCAAGGTACCGGAGCGCAAGATCATCGCTCAGACCATGATCACCGCGCGCCAACCCGCTGTCGCCAATACGACTCCGCAGATCGTCGAGGCGTTCAACCAGGCCGTGGGCAGCGTCGCCAAGCAGGTCGTTGCCTGGACCCTGACCAACCCGGCCTTGTCGCCGCCGCGCAGATAGGTATCCTGGTCCCGTTTCGTTCACCGATCAAAACAGGTGCGTGCGCGTGAATGGGTGGGGGCGCGCGGCGTCTGCCGCGGCGATTATCCGGGGATGCCGAAGCGAGCTGGCGGCGCGCGGCAGCAACATCGTGCGCGAGGTCCTCGCTCGCGCCGGCGATGCCTCGGCATGGCAGCATTACCCGCCCGGCGACGGCTACGACCTCATCAGCCACGCGCAGTATTTCTACCACCAGCACCCGGCGCCGGACGTGGCCGGCGAGCATGGCCATTTCCACCTGTTCCTGCGCGCCGAGGGGATGCCCGAGGGCAGCGCGCCGTTCCTGTTGCCCGAAGCGGCGATCGCCAAGGAGAACCTGCCGACCCCGCCGCAAGCGCCGCCGACCAAGCGCGGCGATCGCGACGAGGTCTGCCATCTGGTCGCGATCGCCGTCGACGCGGCGGGCGAGCCGGTGCGGCTCTTCTCCACCAATCGCTGGGTAACCGGCGAGACCTGGTACCGCGCCGACGACGCCATCCGCATGCTCGACCGCTTCACCCTCGAGGCCGCCGAGCCGGCGAGCTTCGTCAATTTCTGGCTGACTGCGATGGTGCGGCTCTACCAGCCGGAAATCGCCAGGCTGCTGCGCGAGCGCGACCGCACGGTGATGGACCCACGCCGCCAGCGCCGGCGGGTCGATGTCTTCGAGGACCCCAAGCTGGAGATCACTTCGAGCCAGCCGATCGACCTCGACGCTAGGCTCGCCGCCGTCGACCGCCACGCGGCCGAGCCCGAGCCGGCGGCAATCCGCCAGCCGCCGGCGCGGCTCAGCATCCCCGGCCTCGCCGAAGGCTGGGGCAGCTGACGCCGGCCTATCCCGCCTGACGCGCCGGGAAGGCCTGGCGGGCCTCTTCGAGGCCGGCCGGATCCTGATGGATGATGATCTCGGCGCGGGGGTAGGCCTCGCGCAGCTGCGCCTCGACGCCGTCGGCGATCTCGTGCGCGCGGCGCAAATCCATCGCGCCGTCCATTTCGAGATGCAGCTGGATGAAAGCGGTCGGGCCAGCGAGCCGCGTCTTGAGGTCGTGCACCGCGGCGATCTCGGGCGCCGCTTCGGCGATGGTGCGGATGCGGGCGCGATCCGCGTCGGGCATTTCGTGATCCATCAGCTGATCGAACGACAGGCGGAGCAGCCGGATCGCGCTCCACACGATCCACAACCCGATCGCGCCGCCGAAAATCGGGTCGAGGATCGGCGCCGGAAACAGCCGGTCGATGACCAATGCCGCGAGAACGCCGACGTTGACGATAAGGTCGCTGCGGAAATGCAGCTCGTCGGCGCCGATCGCCAGCGATTGGGTGCGGGCGACGACATAACGCTGGTAGAGCACCAGCGCGCCGTCGATCGCCAGTGAGACGAGGATGACGACAATGCCGACCGTCGCCCGGCTGATCGGCGCCGGGCTGACGATCCGGCTGATCGCCTCGAAGATGACGAGCACCGCACCGCCGGCGAGGAATGCCGCCTGGCACAGCGCCGCGAGCGGCTCCGCCTTGCCGTGGCCGAAGCGGTGCTCGCGGTCGGGCGGCTCCAGCGCGTGCCGCACAGCGAAGAGGTTGACGACCGAGGCAACGACGTCGAGCAGCGAATCGACGAGGCTCGACAGCAGCGCCACCGAGCCGGTCGCGAGCCAGGCGGCGAACTTGATCGCCACGAGAAACACCGATACCGCGACCGAGGCAGAGGTTGCGCGCTGGCGTAACCTGCCCTGCTGGGCGTCGCCGCTCATGGAAACAGCCGCTCGCGGCGCCAGCCGCCGCCGTCGCGGATGAACACCAGCCGGTCGTGCAGGCGTGATGGCTGGTCCTGCCAGAACTCGACGCGGTCGGGAACCAGCCGGAAGCCCGACCAGAAATTCGGCCGCAGGATTGCGCTGCGGTCGGCAAAGCGGCGGGTGAACACCTCGACCCGCTTTTCGAGCTGCTCGCGACTGTCGAGCGGACGCGACTGGTCGGAGGACCAGGCGGCGATCTGGCTGCCGCGCGCCCGCGACGCGAAATAGGCGTCGGCCTCGTCCTCGCCGACCTGCTCGGCCATGCCCTCGGCGCGCACCTGGCGCTTCAGCGACTTCCAGTGAAAGCACAAGGCGGCCTGCGGATTGACGAAGAGCTCGCCCGATTTGCGGCTTTCGAGGTTGGTGTAGAACACGAAGCCGCGCGCATCGACCGCCTTCAGCAGCACCGCGCGCAGCGACGGGCGGCCGTCGGGCGTCGCGGTGGCAAGCGTCATCGTCTCGGCCAACTCCTCGCTCTGCTCGGCCAGCAACAGCCAGCGCTCGAACGGCGCGAACGGCTCGGCCTCGGCGATATCTTCGATCATCATGCGCGCTCCCGTGGAGCCTGAGTCTACAATCCGGCCCGCCCGCCGCCAACACGCGGCAACAGCGCGGCGGCGCGCCGACTCCCGGAACGAGCGTGGCCCGCCGAATGTTGCAAGAGCTACCTCGATTTGCCGTGCCGTGCCGCTCGTGTAGGATGACGGGAAATCAGATCGAAGCGGGGGCCGGCCGGCCCCCGCGCATCGGAGCCGCGCATGAGCAACAAGAACGCGCTGATGACCGGTAAGCGCGGCTTGGTGATGGGCGTCGCCAACGACCGCTCGCTCGCTTGGGGCATTGCCAAGGCGCTGAGCGATGCCGGCGCGGCGCTGGCCTTTACCTATCAGGGCGAGGCGCTCGGCCGGCGGGTGCGGCCGCTCGCCGAGAGCCTCGGCAGCGATTTTCTGCTCGATGCCGACGTGACCTCGGAGGCCAGTCTCGACGCGGTGTTCGACGCGGTCGGCGCGCGCTGGGGCGAGCTCGACTTCCTGGTGCACGCGATCGCCTTTTCCGACCGCAACGAACTCACCGGCAAGTACCTGCAAACCTCGCGCGAGAATTTCCTCAAGACGCTCGACATCTCATGCTTCTCGTTCACCGATCTGTGCCGGCGCGCGGTGCCGCTGATGAAGAGCGGCGGCAGCCTCCTGACGTTGACCTATTCCGGCGCCGAGCGGGTCATGCCGCATTACAACGTGATGGGCGTCGCCAAGGCGGCGCTGGAGGCCAGCGTCAAATATCTCGCGGTCGATCTCGGCGGCGACAATATCCGCGTCAACGCGATCTCCGCCGGGCCGATCAAGACGCTGGCGGCCTATGGCATCGGCGATTTCCACTACATCCTCAAATGGAACCAGCTCAACGCGCCGCTGCAGCGCAACACCACGATCGAGGATGTCGGCGGCGCCGCGCTCTATCTGCTGAGCGGCCTGTCGGCCGGCGTCACCGGCGAGGTGCACCATGTCGACAGCGGCTATCATGTCGTCGGCATGAAGCGGGTCGACGCGCCCGACATCTCGACGGTGTAGCTGCTTTGCCGGCATGTAGGATGGGTAGAGCGCAGCGAAACCCATCGGCTTGGCGCTTGCGCGATGGGTTTCGCGTTGCTCAACCCATCCTACGGCGATAAGAGACCGCCATGGCCGGCAATTCGTTTGGAGAGCTGTTCCGCTTCACCACCTGGGGCGAGAGCCACGGGCCGGCGATCGGCGTCATCGTCGACGGCGTGCCGCCACGCATCCCGCTCGCCGAGCCCGACATCCAGCAATGGCTCGACAAGCGCCGGCCCGGCCAGTCGCGCTACACCACGCAACGCCAGGAGCCGGATCAGGTGAAGATCCTCTCCGGCACGTTCGACGGGGAGACCACCGGCACGCCGATCGCGCTGCAGATCGACAATGTCGACCAGCGCTCGAAGGACTACCGCAACATCGCCGACCGCTTCCGGCCGGGTCATGCGGACTACACCTACTGGAAGAAATACGGCATCCGCGACTATCGCGGCGGCGGGCGCGCCTCGGCGCGAGAGACCGCCTCGCGCGTCGCCGCCGGTGCCGTCGCGCGCATGGTGCTGGGGCCCGGCATCGCCGTCCGCGGTGCGCTGGTGCAGATCGGCCCGCACCCGATCGACCGCGGCCAGTGGGACTGGGACGAAACCGCGCGGAACCCGTTCTGGTGCCCGGATGCGGCCGCCGCGGCGACATGGGCGGCGTATCTCGACGGCGTGCGCAAGGCCGGGTCGTCGGCCGGGGCAGTCATCGAGGTGGTGGCGAGCGGGGTTCCGGCCGGGCTCGGCGAGCCGGTCTACGACAAGCTCGACGGCGACCTGGCGCGCGCGATGATGACGATCAACGCGGTCAAGGCGGTTGAGATCGGCGCCGGTTTCGCCGCGGTGTCGCTATCGGGCGAGGCCAATGGCGATGAGATGCGCATGGTCGACGGCAAGGTCGCATTCCTCAGCAACAACGCCGGCGGCATTCTCGGCGGCATCTCGACCGGGCAGGACATCGTCGTGCGCTTCGCGGTCAAGCCGACCAGCTCGATCCTCAAACCGATGCGCACCGTTGACAGCGAAGGCAACGACACCGAGATCGAAACGCACGGCCGCCACGACCCCTGCGTCGGCATTCGCGCAGTGCCGGTCGGCGAGGCGATGATGGCCTGCGTGCTCGCCGATCATTTGCTGCGCTACCGCGCGCTCGGCGGC
>DASZLY010000292.1:0-7974 GCA_035552135.1 Allostellaceae bacterium
GACCGCGACGTGGCCGATCTCGTCAGCGTAGATGCGATGCAGGATCGCCGCGCTCTCGCGGTCGCCGGCGCGCTCCAGCCGGGCGATCATGTCGGGCGTCACGTCGAGCCCGCGCGCCTCCAGCACCAGCGGCACCACCGCAAGCCGGGCGATCAGCTCGTGCGCGGTCGCCGCCGCAGCCTCCCACAACCCGTCATGTGCCGGCAGATCGCCATAGGCGGCGCCGAGCGCCCCCAGCCGCGCATCGAGCAGCGCAAAATGCTCCGCCTCCTCGGCGGCGACGCCGCCCCACTCGGCGAAGAAGGCGGTGGGCAAGTCCTCGCCGGAAAACCGCGCGACGATGTCCCAGCCGAGATCGATGGCGTTCAATTCGATATGGGCGAGCGCATGGAGCAGCGCGATGCGGCCCTCGGCCGAGCCGAGATTGCGCCGCCGCTTCATGTCGCGCGGCGGCCGCAGCGCCGGGCGCTCGGGTCGTGCCGGGCGCGGCGGCGGCGCAGCGGCGCCCACCGCCATCCCGCCGCGCCGCCAGCTTTCGCCGACCGCGCGGCTGAGTGCGACCTTCGCCGCCGGGTCGGCGGCGGTGAGAACGGCGACGGCGCCTTCGGCCAGCGACGAGATCAGAGCGCCTGCGCCGCCTTGAGCACCTCGGCGACATGGCCCGGCACCTTGACCTTGTGCCACACGCCGCGCACGACTCCGCCCTTGTCGACGAGGAAGGTCGAGCGGTCGATGCCCATGTATTTGCGCCCGTACATGCTCTTCTCGACCCAGACTCCGTAATTCTCGACCACCTTGCCGTCGCCGTCGGAGCCGAGGATGAAGGGCAGCTGGTGCTTCGCCTTGAACTTGTCGTGCGAGACGACCGAATCCTTGGAGATGCCGATCACCGTCGCGCCGGTCTTGCCGTAATCGGGGAAGGAGTCGCGAAAGCCGCAAGCCTGCGCGGTGCAGCCCGAGGTATCGTCCTTCGGATAGAAGTAGATCACCACCGGCTTGCCCTGTAGCTGCGACAGCGTGACCGAGCCGCTGCCATCGGTGGGCAATGTGAAATCCGGGGCCTTGTCGCCGATCTTGACGCTCATCGTGGGACGCCTCCTTCTTGCGGGTCTTCGGGTTGCCGGGCCTGGGCTGCCGCTGTCTTCGCCGGTTCGGCGATCAGCCGATCATACCATTCGCGCACGGCGTCGCAGGCGGCGGTGATATCCGCGTCGAGCCGGGCAAAGTCAACCGCCCCGGCACAGCGCGCCAGCGTCGCGCCGGCCGGCCCGGCGAGCGCCGCGGCGTCCGGCGCATCCTCGAACAGCAGCGTCAGGTACACGCGCACCGTGCGCAGCACGTCGAGCGCCGAGCCGAGCGCCTGCGCGGCGCGCGGTTCGAGGCTGCCCGCCTCGCCCAGCGCGGCGAGTGCACCGGCGATGTCGCGGCGCAGCACCTCGGGGTGTTGCGCCGCCTCGCGCAGCATCAGATATTGCGCGACGAACTCGACATCGACGAGGCCGCCGCGGCGATTGCGCAGATCGAGCGGCGCCGGGCGCGGATGCTCGTCGGCGATGCGCCGGCGCATGTCGGCGACATCGGCGACGAGGCGCGCCGGGTCGCGCGGCACAAGCAGCGCCGCCGCCACCGCCGCCTCGATGCGGCGGCCGAGCCGCGCGGCGCCCGCCACCGGCCGCGCCCGGGTCAGCGCCATGTGCTCCCACGTCCAGGCCTGCTCGCGCTGATAGAGCGCGAAATGCGCGAGGCTGGTGGCGATCGGCCCGGAGGCGCCGGACGGGCGCAGCCGCATGTCGACCTCGTAGAGCCGCCCCTCGGCGGTCGGCGCGGTGACCGCCGAGATGAGCCGCTGGCAGAGCCGCGCGTAATAGGCCGAGACCGCCAGCGGCCGGGCCCCATCTGACGCCTCGCTGCCGTCGGGTGCGTCGTAGATGAGGATGTGGTCGAGGTCGGAGGACAGCGTCATCTCGCGGCTGCCGAGCCGGCCCATCGCCAGGATCGCCATCTCGCCGCCGGGAACCCGGCCGTGGGTGCGGGCGAACTCGCCGCCGACCGCCGGGAGCAGCGTGCCGAGCACGCTCTCGGCGATGTCGGCAAAGGCGCCGCCCGCCGCCGCGGGATCGAGCGCGCGGTGCAGAAGCTGCACGCCGACCTGAAAGCGCCGCTCATTGGCCCAGCGGCGCAACAGGTCGAGCGTGTCCTCGAAATCGCGCGCGCCGGCGACCAGTTCGGCGAGCTCCGCCGCCAGCGCGGCGCTGCGCGGCAGCGGGCCGAGGAAATTCTCGCTCAGCACCGCGTCGAGCAGCGCCGGGTGGCGCGCCAGGTTCTCGGCCAGCAGCGGCGCCTCGGCCATCACGTCGGCGACGAGGCGCAGCAGGCCGGGATTGGCGTGAAACAACGAGAATAGCTGCACCCCGCCCGGCAGCCGCCCGAGAAACTGGTCGAAGCGGCCGAGCGCGGCGTCGGGCGCCGCGGTGCCGCCGAATATGCCGAGCAATCCAGGCACCAATTCGGTGAGGATTTCGCGCGCCCGCTGGCTGTGCGTGGCGCGGATGCGGCCGTGGTGCCAGTCGCGCACCATCCCGGCGACGCGGCTGGCATCGGCAAACCCCAGGCGCCCCAGCGTCTCCAGCGTGCCGGGGTCGTCGTCGGCGCCGGTGAAGACGAGGTTGCCCGGCCCGGCAAGGCTCGGCGCCTCCTCGAACAGCTCGGCATAGCGCCGCTCGACCGAGCCGAGGCGGCGCACCAGCTCGCCGGTGAACGCCTCGGCGGTTGGATAGCCGAGAAACACCGCGAGGCGGGCGATGCCCTCGGCATCGGCCGGCAGGCGATGGGTCTGCTGATCGTCGACCATCTGCAGGCGGTGTTCGACGCGGCGCAGGAAGCGATAATCCTCGGTCAGCTCGGCGCGGTCTGATTCACCGATACGCCCGGAAGCGGCAAGCCGCGCCAACGCCTCGCAGGTGCCGCCGACGCGCAACTCGCGGCGCCGGCCGCCCCAGATCAGCTGCTGCGTCTGGGCGAAAAACTCGATCTCGCGGATGCCGCCGCGGCCGATCTTGATGTCGTGGCCGAAGACGGCGATGCGCCCGCCGCCGCGATGCGCCTGGATCTGCCGCTTGATCGAATGAATGTCCGCGATCGCCGCGAAATCAAGGTGCTTGCGCCAGATATAAGGCTGCAGCTCGGCGAGGAAGTGCCGCCCGGCGACGCGGTCGCCGGCCACCGGGCGCGCCTTGATCAGCGCCGCGCGCTCCCAGTTCTGGCCGACGCTCTCGTAATAGCCGAGCGCCGCGTCGACCGACATGGCAAGCGGCGTCGAGCGGGGATCGGGCCGCAGCCGCAAATCGGTGCGAAAAACGTAGCCATCGCCGGTGCGCTCGTCGAGAATGCGCACCAGTTCCCGAGCAAGCCGGTTGAAAAAGCCGTGCAGCACGTCGCGCTCGACCGGCGCGGCCCGAGCCGGGTCGTATAGCAGGATGAGGTCGATATCGCTCGAGTAGTTGAGCTCGCCGCCGCCGAGCTTGCCCATGCCGAGCACGACAAGCCCGCTTTCTTCCGGCCCACCGGAAGCGGCCTCATACGGCGTGCCCGGCAGATGCCGCAGCAAATGGCCGAGCGCGGCGTCGATCGCGGCCTCGGCAAAGCCGGTCAGCGCCGCCATCTGCTGTTGGAGGCTCCAGGCGCCGGCCAGCTCGGCGAGCGCGGCAGTCAGCGCGACGCGGCGCCGTGCGACGCGCAGCCGGCGCATCAACCCGGCGATGTCCTCGCCGTCGGGCGGCTCGTTCACCTCGGCGATCGTTGCGGCGAAGGCCGCGTCGGCGCCCTCCTCGACAAGGCGCATGAGGAACGCCCAATCGCGTACCGCGACGCCGGTGAGAAACGGGCTGTTGCCGAAAATCGCCGCGAGCAGCGCTTCGCCTGCCGGCGTCTCGCTCCACGCGCGCGTTTCGGCCGCCGCCTCGCCGGAAGCGGCGAGCGCCTCGTTCCACACGGCGAGGCCGAGCGAGTGCAGGCGCGGGTCGCCCGCCAGCGGCAGCGTCGCGCCCCTGGCACCATCGGGGGAGAGGGCAGATAACAGCGTCATCGCACGGTTCCGGCGACAGCGGCGACACTGGCTCGCCGCTCGGCTCGGGTCAAGCCCGGGCCGGTGCACTGCGCCGTGCGCCCCCGCAGCCTGGCCCGCGCGGGCCGCGCACGCCGGTGCAGCACGTCGCGCATCATGGGCACCGGCTCCTGGTGTGGCTCGGCGGCATCGCGACGGTGCTGATCCTCATTGCTGCCGCCGGCATGTGGCGGCTGCTGCAAGGACCGATCGAGCTCGACCGGCTGGTGCCCTATGTCCAAGCGGCGCTGCAGCGCTCGGGTGCCGGGATCGGTGTCGCGGTGGCCGGGATCAGCATCGGCATCGACCGCGACACCCACCAGCTCGACCTGCAGGCACGCGATGTCAGCCTCTCGCTGCCGAGCGGCGAAAAGCTCGCCAATTTCCCGCAAATGGCGACGAGCTTCAGCCTCGGCGCGATGCTCGGCGGGCGGATCGAGCCGACCCGGCTCATCGTCGAACACGCGGTGCTGGCGCTGACCCGTGATGCGAGCGGCGGGCTCAGCCTGCGGGTCGGCAACCCGGATGCCTCGGCCGACCAGTTCGGGCTCGGCAATGCGCTCGGCCTCTTCGCGCCGCTGCGGCCGGGGACGCCGTGGAGCCAGCTGCGCCGGATCGCGATCCGCGACGCGACGATCCTCGTCGACGACCGGATCAGCGGCCGGGTGTGGCGCGCCGACCGTGCCGCCGCGACGCTCGAGCGCGGCGCCGACGGGGCGACCGGCGATCTGTCGTTCGCGCTCGCGCTCGGCAAGGCCGCGCCCGAGCTGCACGCGACCTATCGCTATGCCGCGGCGACGCAGCACCTCGATGTGAAGCTGGCGGTGAACGGGCTCGATCCGGCGGCGCTGGCGCCTCTTTCAGCCGCGCTGGCGCCGCTCGCCAAGGCGCGGATGCCGGTGTCGGGAACAGCCGATATCGCCTTCGACCTCGCGACCGGCAAGGCCGAAAGCGGCCGGCTCGATCTCGGCTTTGGCGCGGGGCAGATCGACACCGACCTTCTCGCCGGCGGCAGCCTGGCGGTAGCGCAAGGCGAGCTGCACGCCAGCTACGCTCCGGACAGCGCGGAACTGCGCCTCGACAGGCTGGCGCTCGACCTCAACGGCGGCACGGTGCTCACCGTCGCCGGCAAGCTCGACGGGCTGCAGCCGCAACTCGTCAGCACCGGCACGCCGTGGCCGGCGGGCCTCGGCGGCACGCTGGGCGTAACATTGACGCATGTCCCCACGAGCCGGGTCCCGGCGCTGTGGCCGCGCGGCGTCAGCCCCGGCGGGCGCAAATGGGTCGCCGCCAATCTGCCCGACGGCATGCTCGACGAGATGGCGGTACGGTTCGGCGTGACGCTCGACCCCGCCACATTCCACGCCCAGTTCGCCGAGCCGCACGGCACGATGCGCTTTCACGACCTGACGGTCGATTACTTCACCGGCCTCCCGCCTGCGAAGAAAGTCAGCGGCACCGCCACGCTCGACGATCGCCGGCTCGACTTCACGGTGACCGGCGGCACGGCCAAGGCGCTGAAGGTGACCGGCGGCGCGGTCTCGATCAGCGATATCGGCGCGCCGGTCGAGACGCTGACCGTCGATGTCGGGCTGGCTGGCCCGCTGCAGGACGCGCTGGAGGCGATCGACGCCAAGCCGCTGCGCTATGCGCGCGATGCCGGGATCGACCCGGCGCGGGTCGGCGGCAGACTCGACACGCAGCTGCATTTCAAGCTGCCGCTGCTCGCCGACTTGAAGCTCGCGGATGTCGATTACGGTGCGAAGGGCACGCTGACCGGCATCTCCTACGCCAAGGTCGCCTTCGACCGCCCGCTTAGCGATGGCAATTTCGCCATCGAGCTCGGCCATGATGGAGTGCACGCCAAGGGCAGCGGCAAGTTCGACGGTTCGACCGCGACGGTCGACGGCAATCTTTATTTCCACCCCAAGAGCGGGCCGCATATTCGTTACCGCATCGGCCTCGCGCTCGACGATGCGGCGCGGCAGCGCCTCGGTTGGGACTTTATCGACGACCGGCTTTCCGGCCCGGTCGGGATCGACCTCACCTACACGGTGCCGGCGAGCGGCGCGCGGGAGCAGGTCGAGGCGGCGCTCGACCTCGGCGCCGCGGCGCTGGCGCTCGACGAAGCCGGCTGGAAGAAGGCCGCGCAAATCCCGGCCAGCGCCCGCGTGGTTCTGGCGCTGAACGATGACGTGCTGACCGGCGTGCCGGAGTTCGACATCAAGGCGCCGGGGCTCGACGGCAAATTCTCGATCAGCCTCGACCCCGGCGAGCGCCGCGTCGAGCGCATCGATATCCGCCATCTCATGCTCGCCGACGACGATCTCAGCGGCACCGTGAGCCGCCGCCAGGAGGGCGGCTGGCGCGCGGAGATTCGCGGCAGCCGGCTCGACATTCGCCGTGCCGCCGAACGCGCGCTGCAAGACGACGGGCCGGCCAACCCGACGCCGCTGGCAATCGACGCGCATGTCGCGCGGCTGGTGCTGGGGCCGCACCGCGACGTGCACGACGTGACTGCCGCGCTGCTGCGCGACGGCGGCCACTGGCGCACGATCAAGATCGACGGCAGCTACGCCAATGGCCACCGCATCGCGCTGGGGCTTTCGGGCGGCAGGCTGCACATCGAATCGGACGATCTCGGCGCCAGCTTTGCGCTCTTCGGCATCGCCGACAATGTCGTCGGCGGCAGCCTCAAGGTCGACGGCACGCTCGCCTCGGTCGACGGGCACGATGTGCTGCGCGCGCATATCGACGGCGCCGATTATCGCCTGGTGCGCGCGCCGACGCTGGCGCGGCTGCTGGCGCTGAGCTCGCTCGACGGCATCGCCGGGATGATGTCGGGCTCGGGCATCCCGTTCACCGCGCTGCGCGGCGATGTGTCGTTCTTGCACGGTACAATCGCCTTGAGCCGGGTCATTGCCTCGGGCGGGGCGATCGGTGTCAACGCCAAGGGCACGGTCAATCCCGGCGAGGACCGCATCAATGTCGACGGCACGCTGGCGCCGGCCTATGCGCTCAACTCGGTGCTCGGCAATTTCCCGGTGCTCGGCTCGCTCCTGATGGGCGGCGAGGGCCAGGGCCTCATCGCCTTCCGCTTTCATCTCGGCGGCTCGAACGACAACCCGACCGTGACCGTCAACCCGCTATCGGCGCTGACGCCGGGCCTGTTGCGCCACCTGTTCGACGCGTTCAGCGAATTGCCGCAAGAGCCCGCCGCCGCGCCCGCGCAGCCCGAGCCGCCGCGCGACGCCGGGCATTAAGCCCGGCCGCAACCTACTGCGTGCGCACCAGCACGTGGCGCTTGCGACCGGCGCTGAGCTTCAGCTGTCCGGCCGTGTCGAGATCGCCCAGCGAGACCGGCTGCGTCTCGCTGCCGATCACCGTGTCGTTGAGCCGTGCGCCGCCGCTCTTGATGAGCCGCCGCGCCTCGCTGTTCGAGGCGGCGAGCCCGGCGCGGACCAAGAGCTCAAAGGCCGGCACGCCCTTCGCCAGCGCATCCTGCGCCACCGCGACTTGCGGCAGCCCGCCGGCGTCGCCGCCTGCGCCGAATACGGCGTCCGCGGTCTTCGCCGCCTCCTCGGCCGCTTCGCGGCCGTGGCATAGCGCCGTCGCCTCGGTCGCCAGCACCTTCTTCGCCGCGTTTATCTCGCTGTCGCGCAGCTTTTCCAGCCGGGCGATCGCGTCGAGCGGCAATTCGGTGAAGAGCCGCAGGAAGCGGCCGACATCGTCGTCCTCGGTGTTGCGCCAGTACTGCCAGTATTCATAGGCGCTCAGCTTCTCGGCGTTGAGCCACACCGCGCCGCCGACGCTCTTGCCCATCTTGGCGCCCGAGGCGGTGGTCATCAGCGGCGTCGTCAGCCCGAACAGCG
>DASZLY010000293.1:0-3103 GCA_035552135.1 Allostellaceae bacterium
GCCGCGGCGCAATGGGGAACGCAAGGCCATGTCGTCTCGGGCGCGTCGACGCTGACGATGCAGGCGGTGCGGTTGCTGGAGCGGCGGCCGCGCACGCTTGTCGCGAAGATCGCCGAGAGCGGCGAGGCACTGGCGCTCGAACGCCGGCTCGGCAAGGATGCGATCCTCGGCCTCTACCTGACCCTGGCGCCGTTCGGCGGCAATCTCGAAGGCGTGCGCGCGGCGAGCCTCGCCTATTTCGGCAAGGAGCCGGCGCATCTGACCGCCGCCGAGGCGGCGCTGCTGGTGGCGATCCCGCGCTCGCCCGAGCGGCTGCGTCCCGACCGGCACCCCGCGGCGGCGCGCGAGGCGCGCGACGCGGTGCTGCGGCGCATGGCGGCGGCCGGGGTGATCCCGGCTCAGGCGCTGGCCGAGGCGGCCGCCGAGCCGGTGCCGCATCTGCGCCTGGCGCTGCCGTTTCACGCGCTGCATCTGGCGCGCGCACTGCGCGACGCCAGCCCGCATTCGACGATTTTGCGCACGACGATCGACCCACGGCTGCAAGGCGCGGTCGAGGCGTTGCTGCAGCGCGAGGCGGACGGGCTCGACCCGCAGGCGACGCTGGCGGCGCTCGTCGTCGACAATCGCGAGCGCCGCATCGTCGCCTATGTCGGCAACGCCGATTTCCACTCGGGGCTGCGACACGGCACGATCGACATGGCGCGGGCGACGCGCTCGCCGGGCTCGGCGCTGAAGCCCTTCATCTACGCGATGGCGTTCGACCGGCTGATCATCCATCCGGAAACCATGCTCGACGACCGGCCGCGCCATTTCGGCGACTACGCGCCAGGCGATTTCGATGGCCGCTTCCAGGGCGAGATCAGCGCCCGCGAGGCGCTGCAATATTCGCTGAACGTGCCGGCGGTCGCGGTGCTCGACCGGCTCGGCCCGGCGCGCTTTACGGCGGCGCTCGCCGCCGCCGGCATCCGCTTGAAACTGCCGCAACCGACGAGCGAGCCGGGGCTCGCCGTCGCGCTCGGCGGCGACGGGATCAGCCTGGTCGACCTCGCCACGCTCTATGTCGCGCTGTCGCATGACGGCGCGGTAGCGCCGCTGGCGACGCGACTCGGAGAGACCGAGGCGCACGAGACCGCGATCTTCGGGCCGGTCGCGGCATGGTACGTCAACGACATCCTGCGCGGCGCGCCGCCGCCGCCCGGGATGCTGCCCGCCGAGGTGCGGCGCGCCCGGACGCTCGCGTTCAAGACCGGCACGTCTTACGGGTTCCGCGACGCCTGGGCGGTCGGCTATGACGGCGAGGTGACGATCGCAGTGTGGGCGGGGCGGCCGGACGGCACGCCCATGCCGGGGATCACCGGCCGTACCACCGCGGCGCCGGTCGTCTTCAAGATCGCCGACCTTTTGGGGCCGCCAACGATGGAGAGCCGGCCGAAACCGCCGCCGCCGGGCGCGCTCATCGTCGCGCGGCGCAACCTGCCGCCGGCGCTGCAGCGGCTCGATCCGGGGCTGGCCGAGCGCGCCGGACGCGATGCCGGCGGGCCGAAAATCCTCTACCCGCCCAACGGCGCAACGGTCGAATGGCACGGCGAGCCGGTGCCGCTCGAAGCCTCGGGCGGCACCGGCAGGCTGCGCTGGCTCGCCGACGGACGGCCGCTGCCGCAAGGGCAGCCGCGCCGCGAGCTCTACTGGAGCCCGCCGGGTGTCGGCTTTACCCAGCTCACGGTGATCGACGCCGCCGGGCGCAGCGCCCATGCCACGGTGCGGCTGGAGCCTTGAGATGTGCTAATCTCCCGGGCGGAGGTGCAACGCAATGCCCCGCAACTCGGCCGCCTATGACGACGATTTCTTCGCGTGGACGCAGGAGCAGGCCCGGCTGCTGCGCAATGGCGAACTCTCTCAGCTCGATGTCGAGAACGTTGCCGAGGAGCTCGAAAGCATGGGCCGTCGTGACAAACGTGAGCTCGATAGCCGGCTCGAAGTTCTGCTGACGCACCTCTTGAAGTGGCACTTGCAGGTTCAGATGCGGTCGCCGAGCTGGTCAGGCACGATCAGAGAACAGCGACGACGCATTAAAAAGCTCCTGCGGGAATCGCCCAGCCTTAATCCCGCAGTCGCGGAACTGTTGCCGGAAGTGTACGTCGAAGCGCGCGAATGGGCGGGCCGAGAGACCGGTCTTATTGATAGCGCCTTTCCCGCCGAATGCCCCTTCACCCCGGAGCAAATCCTCAGCGAGGATTTTCTCCCGGAGTGATGTCGTAAGGCGGGCGGTGGAGGCCGGTGGGCGACACGGTGAAAATCTCGTAGCCGGTCGCGGTCACGCCGATCGTGTGTTCGAATTGGGCGGAGAGCGAGCGGTCCTTGGTGACCGCAGTCCAGCCGTCGCTCAGCACCTTCACCTCCCAGCGGCCGAGATTGATCATCGGCTCGACGGTGAAGAACATGCCTTCGAGCAGCACCGGCCCGTCCTCGGGTCTGCCGTAATGCAGGATCGACGGCGCGTCGTGAAACACCCGGCCGACGCCGTGGCCGCAGAAATCGCGCACCACCGAATAGCGATGGCCCTCGGCGTAGCGCTGGATCGCGTTGCCGATCGCGCCGATATGCAGCCCCGGCTTGACGACGGCGATGCCGCGCATCATCGCCTCGTAGGTCACGTCGACCAGCTTCTTCGCCTTCAAGGGGACGCGCTCGCCGGCGAAATACATTCGGCTGGTGTCGCCGTGCCAGCCGTCGAGGATCACCGTCACGTCGATGTTGACGATGTCGCCTTCGATCAGCCGCCGGTCGCCCGGGATGCCGTGGCAGACGACATGGTTGATCGAGGTGCAGATCGATTTGGGGAAGCCGCGATAGCCGAGCGGGGCGGGGACCGCGTCGTTGCCGACGATGTATTCGTGGCATAGCCGGTCGAGCTCGCCGGTGGTGACGCCGGGTGCGACGAACGGCGTGATGTAATCGAGCGTCGCCGCCGCGAGGATGCCGGCCTTGCGCATCCCCTCGAACGCCGCGGCGCCGTGGATCTTGATCGAGCCGGAGCGGGCGATCGCTTCGCGGCTCGTATCCACGCCCATCGTCACGTCTTGCTGCATCGACCCAACGCTCT
>DASZLY010000294.1:0-3631 GCA_035552135.1 Allostellaceae bacterium
CAGCCCGCCATCGCCACCCTCGACCCCGTCGAGCCGGCCGAGGAACAATACGCAGGTCTTGTTGCTGAGCCCCTTGATGCGCACCTCGATCGGGCCGGGCGGAAGCGCGCCTTCGGCGGCGACGGCGAGCTTGACCGCGAGATCGCGGCGGTCGTCCTCGTTGACGAAGCCGATGAGCGGCTGGCCGATCAGCTCGCCCGGCGACGAGCCGAATACCTCGGCGAGCGCGCGGTTGGCTTCCTCCAGACGGCCGAAGCGGTCAATGAGGGCGATGCCGATCGGCGCGTTGGCGAAGAAGCGCTGGAAGCGCTCGCGCGACAGGCGCAGCGCCGCCTCCCATTCGCGCTCCGGCGTCAGGTCGCGGACGATCGAGTGGGTGCGCAGCGCGTCGCCCGAGCCGACGACGCTCTGCCCGATCCAGGCGTGGATCACCCGGCCGTCGCGGCTCTTCAGCACCACCTCGCCGCGCTGCGCGTCGCCGGCGCGGCCGCCGAACGGGTCGGACGGCAGGGCGCCCTCGCCCGGCGGTGCGGCGAGAAACGCGTCGAGCCGCACGTCGCCGCCGACCAGCTCTGCCGGGGTCGCGCCGAGCCAGCGCGCCAGCGTCGGGTTGACGAAGAGGAAGCGCCCGTCGGCATCGACCGAGTAGAAGCCGATCGGCGCCTCGTCGAGGAAATCGACGACGCGATTGCGCTCCTCGCGGATCACCCGCTCCATCTCGTGGCGCGCGGTGATGTCCTGGATGTGCCAGAAACTGTAGCCGGGCCGGCCGGGGATCGGGTTGACCGCGACGTTGAACCAGCCCGCCGCGGCGCCGCGCGCATCCTTCAGCGGCACCGCCGCGATGGCGCGCGCACCGGCCATCGCCTGCGTGCGCAGGCGCTGAAAATCGATGCCCGCCTCGAGATCGGCGATCGCCGCGGCGAGGCGGTCGAGCGGCGCGCCGCCATCGGGCGCGAAAAGGCTGATGAATGCCGTGTTGGCGTAAGCGACGCTGCCGTCCGGCGCGACGATGAGCTGCGCGTCGGGCGAGGCTTCGAGCGCCTGGCTCAATATGTCGACGCGGCCGTCGACGCCGCCCTGCACCCAATGCGCTGCGATCGCGCCGACGCCGACCAGCGCGGCCAAAGCGGCGATCGCCACCACCACCGCGACGACCCGCACGCCCGAGATCACCTCGGCGGCATAAAGAATAAGGATGCCGACACCGATCGCCGCGAGGATTACCGCGGCCTGCGCGAGGATGCCGGCCCAGACCGGCCGGCTGCGCTCCGCCCGCCAATGCGCGAGGCGACGGGCCGCTTCGCTGTAGGCGACCATCTCCAAGAACCGACCCCGTTGCGGTGCCCGCATTCTACCGCATTGTCGGCGGTCATGCGCTAACGGATGGTTAACGAAGATTTACCGAAAATTGTCTTCACCGTGCCGAATGCAGGGCGATTTGCCCCGCGGCTCATTTTTTTACATAGGGCATCAAGCGGTGTCGCACCGGCGAAAGCCGGTACCCACCCTCGAATCGCTATTGCCGCGGAACGGTGGGTCCCCGGCCTAAACCAGGCCCCTAGCAGTGACCGCTGGGCTAGTCGTCGCGGTGGATGCGCTCCATGCGCTCGTGGCGCTCCTGCGCCTCGATCGACAACGTCGCGATCGGCCGCGCCTCGAGGCGGCGAATGCCGATCGGCTCCTCGGTTTCCTCGCAATAGCCGTAAGTGCCGGCGTCGAGGCGGGAGAGCGCGGAATCGATCTTGGAGATCAGCTTGCGCTCGCGGTCGCGGGTGCGCAATTCGATCGCGCGCTCGGTCTCGAGCGAGGCGCGATCGCTCAAATCGGGCTTCAACAGGCTTTCTTCTTGAAGACTGCGCAAAGTCTCAGCCGAATCGGCGAGAAGTTCGGCGCGCCAACGCAGCAGCTTTCGCCGGAAATACTCGACCTGTAGCGGCCCCATGAACTCTTCGTCTTCGGATGGACGATAGTCTTCCGGCAATGTGGGACGCATCCTGCTCCCCGAGGCCCCGTGGACGACGGCGGCGGAGTATATGAATCGCCCCCCTGCCTTTCAACCGCCATAAACTCATGTGGCTATGTTACATTCGGCCACAAAAGCCGATTGCCTTTGCTGCCGATTCATCTTAAACAACTGCGGTTCCGCGCCCTAAAATTATGCGGAACATTTAGCCGCAACTTTAAATTAAACAATGCTTGTCCGAGCTCGCCTCGCCGAAATTAATGTCGTGTAAGTAATAATTAACCGCCTACGCCTGATTTTTAGTAAGATTTTAAATACAATCAGGCGAATTTAACCATAAGTACTGATTTCGCCGTTTAGTATTTAATTAAGGCGTGAGCGGTACTTTCTCGGCGATGACAGGCAACCCCGCTCTAAATGACATGACCAATCTCGCTTCCATCGACATTGCGGCACCGCCCCCCGCCGCGACTGCCGAGCTTCCCTCTCCCAATACCAAGCGCTGGGTGGTCCGGCGCAAAGCCGTTGTCGTCGCCGCTGTGCGCAGCGGAGCATTGAGCCTGCAGGAGGCCTGCCGGCGCTACAACCTGTCGGTCGAGGAATTCCTCGCCTGGCAGCGCTCGATCGATCGCTACGGCGTGCCCGGCCTCCGGGTCACCCGCTTGCAGATCTATCGCGACACCGACGCGCTGCGCGCCGCGAAGTAGTTTACGCGAACAGCTTGGCGGCGACGACGAGGCCGCTTGCGGACAACCGCAGGCGGCCTTGCCGCGTTTCGCCCAGCGCGTCGCGATAGTCGAACGCGCCCTCGGCGAGGTCGAGGATGCTGGCGTCGCCAATGCCGCCCGGCGCGAGGCGGCCGAGCTCGGTGCGGCCGACCGCGTCGGCTGCGGCAACGGTGCCGGCGCGGATCACCGCCATCAGCGGCATGCCCAGCGACAACAGCTTCGACATCGTGGTGATCTGGTCATAGGCCGGGCCGTCGATGCTGAGCGCGTGCACATCGCTCGAAATGACGTCGGGCAGGAAACCGGCGGCGAGCATGCCCTCGGCGGTGCGGAAGCCGAACGAGCCGCCGCCATGGCCGATATCGAAGACGATGCCGCGCTCGCGCGCCGCGGCGATCTCCTCGCGCACCTTGCCGTCGGGCGCAACCGGAGCGTTGGGGAACGGCCGAAAGCAATGGGTGAGGATGTCGCCCCGGCGCAGGCGCGACACCACTTCAAGGCGCGACGGCGGCGGGTGGTCGAGATGCGCCATCACCGGCAGCCCGACCTCCTCGGCGACCTCGATCGCCATGTCGAGCGGGGCGATGCCGGAATTGCCGCCGGCGGTCCGCCCGACGCGCACCTTGACGCCGACGATGAGGTCGCGATTGGCGTTGATGACGCGCACGCAGTCGCGCGGGTCGAGCAGCCGCAGATCGGCGCACTCGCCGACCATTACCGTCGTCGAGAACGCGAAGATCCCGGCATGCGACACGTTGAGGATCGGCACGATGCGCACCGGCGACGGCTCGATCACATGGCGGCGGAAGCCGTGGAAATTGCCTGGACCCGAGCTGCCGGCATCGACAAAGGTCGCCGTGCCGCTTTTCCGCGCGACCGCGGCCGCGTCGACCCCGAGCGAGGTGCCGCCCCAATAGACATGGGTGTGCAGGTCGAC
>DASZLY010000295.1:0-2328 GCA_035552135.1 Allostellaceae bacterium
GCGGCATGGGCTCACCGGCGAGGAATATCTGAAGCGCTGGGGCCTTCCGGGCGACCATCCGCTGACCGCGCCCAACTATTCGGTGCAGCGCTCGAACCTGGCGAAAGAGCTGGGCCTCGGGCGCGGCGGCCGCGGCGCCGCGGGGAACGGCCGCCGCCGACGCGGCGGGTAAGGGTTAGGTATTGCGCCCTCAAGTCCGTTTCCCGGCGGGACCCATTCTTCAGCGCCTCGGCTTACGCCGGGAAGCGGAGTATTTCTGGGTTGTCCTCGATCATTTGACGCCGGCACAGGCATTGACTAAGGCCGGATGGTCTCCGCCTCGGTGACGACCAAGTTCATCGCAATATCGAAGAGCTGCGGGTGGATCGTCGCGATTTCCTGCGCCGCAAAGCCGATCCCAATCGCCAGCGGGCGCGGGTCGAGCGAGGCCAGCGTGCGGTCGAAATAGCCGCCGCCATAACCGAGCCGGTAGCATTCGCGGTCAAAGCCGACGACGGGCGCCAGCACCATCGACGGCGTCACCAGCTCGCGCTTTTCGGGGATCGGAATATCCCACACCCCGGCGACGAGGCTCTCGCCGGGTGCCCAGGCGCGGTATTCGAGCGGCCCTTTCTTGTCGACGACGACCGGCAGCGCGACGCTGCGGCCGGCGGCGACCAGCGCATCGACCAGCGGGCGCGGGTCGAACTCGGCGCGAAACGGCCAGTAAATCCCGAGAATACCCGGGCGCCCGGCGACGATGCCCTGCACCACCGCGGCGATCTTCTCGCCCGCCGCGCGCCGCATCGCCGGCGACAGCGCCATGCGCAGCGCAAGCAGCCGCTGGCGCTCGGCCCCCCGCCAGGCTTTGACCTCAGCCGGATCCATCCTTACTCGGGAACCATGTCGAGCACGTCTTCGCCCTTGTGCAGGCGCTCGGCGAGTTCCTGATGGAAATGGCGCAGCCACGTCACCAATTCCTCCGGCGTCTTCGTCGCGCTCACGTGCTCATAGTTGTCCGCGATTTCGTCGAGGATCAGTCGCATATTTCGCAGCTCAACCCCACCGAACGGATACTCGAACAACAAGTCGAAGTAGAATTTGAACGATCCCGTCCGATTGTCGGGCTTCATGCGAAGCCGCTCGACCTTGCGCAACCAAGTACGCAATTCGCGCTGAAAATGCCGGCGGAGCTCAGGCTGAAAATCAAAGCCGACCAATTTGATGAGATGCTGGTTGATCGGATCGTAGAGCCCAAGGAGGGTCTGCTCGACCAGCTTGCGCGGCAGGGCCATCACCAATTCTTCATCGATTTTCATGCGATGGCCCTCCGCCTTCCTAGAACAGCCCGGTGATCCGCCCGTCATCGGTGAGGTCGATGCTGTTCGCGGCCGGGACACGTGGCAGGCCCGGCATCGTCATGACCTCGCCGCAGATCACGACAACGAACTCGGCACCGGCAGAGAGGCGGATTTCGCGGATCGGCAGCACGTGGTCGACCGGCGCGCCCTTGGCGTTGGCGTCGGCCGAAAAGCTGTATTGCGTCTTCGCCATGCACACCGGAAAATGGCCGAAGCCGTTCTTCTGCAGTTCGGCAAGCCGGCTTTCGACCGCCGCGTCGCAGGCGATATCCTTCGCCCGGTAGATCTTCTGCGCGATCGTCTTGATCTTGTCGCGCAGCGGCATCTCGTCGGGATAGAGCACCTGGAATTTCGACTGGCCGCTATCGGCGACGCGCGCCACCACCTCGGCGAGCGGCGCGGCGCCCTCGCCGCCATTCGCCCAGTGATCGGCGATCACCGCCTCGGCGCCATGTGAGGCGCACAGCTCCTTGAGCTTGGCGTGCTCGGCCTCGGTGTCGGCGCTGAAGCGGTTGACCGAGACCACCGCCGGCACGCCGAAGCCCTTCAAGTTCTCGAGGTGCCGCCCGAGATTTGCGTAGCCGGCTTCGAGCGCGGCGACGTTCTCGGCGCGCAACTGGTCGCGCGGGACGCCGCCATGCATCTTCAAGGCGCGCACCGTCGCGACGACGACCGCCGCGTCGGGCTTGAGCCCGGCCTTGCGGCACTTGATGTCCATGAATTTCTCGGCGCCGAGATCCGCCCCGAACCCGGCCTCGGTGACGACATAGTCGCCGAGCTTGAGCGCGGTCTTGGTCGCGATCGCCGAGTTGCAGCCATGCGCGATATTGGCGAACGGCCCGCCATGGATGAAGGCGGGGTTGTTCTCCAGCGTCTGCACCAGATTGGGCGCGACCGCATCTTTCAGCAGCACGGCCATCGCGCCGGACGCCTTGAGGTCGCCCGCCCGCACCGGCTCACGCGCGCGGGTCTGCGCAACGATGATGTT
>DASZLY010000296.1:0-32075 GCA_035552135.1 Allostellaceae bacterium
CGCGGATCGCCAGGCTCTCGACCGCCTGACGGCAGAGTTTGGCGTTGCCGACCGCCTCGAACGCGTGATCGACCCCGGCGCCGCCGGTCAGTTCCCTGACCGCCTTGACCGGGTCGGTCTCGCTCGAATTGATGAAATGCGTCGCGCCGACGCGCATCGCCATCTGGCGCTTCTGGCCGAACTGGTCGATCGCGATGATCTGCCGCGCGCCGCCGATCCGCGCGCCCTGGACGATCGACAGGCCGACCCCGCCGCAGCCATAGACCGCGACGGTCTGCCCGGCCTCGAGCCCGGCGCTGCGCAGCGCCGCGCCGACCCCGGTCAGGACGCCGCAGCCGACCAGCGCCGCCTTGTCGAGCGGGATGTCGGGGTCGATGCGCACGAGCGAGTTTTCGTGCAGCAGCATCTTTTCGGCATAGGACGAGATGTTGATGAACTGGCGCACCGGCTGGCCGCCGAGCGACAGGCGCGGCGCCTCGCCGTCCTTGCGCTGGACGATGCTGTTGCTGCAGACGTTGGGATGGCCCGAGAGGCATTGCGGGCAGGTGCCGCAAAACCCGCTGAGGCAGGCGACGACATGGTCGCCGACCTTGACGCTGGTGACGTCGCTGCCGATGGCCTCGACGATGCCGGCGCCCTCGTGGCCGAGCACAATCGGCCGGTCGAGCGGCCAGCGGCCGACGCCGTCGACGACATGCAAATCGCTGTGGCACACGCCGGTGGCGACGGTGCGCACCAGCACCTCGCGCGGCATCGGCTGGTCGAGCTCGATCTTCTCGATGGTCAGCTTCTCGTGCGGCTTACGGAAGATCGCGGCTTCGATCTGCATAGCGAAATCCTCATGGCGGTGCGGGGTTTTGCGCCATGCTACACTCGCCGGCAGCGGCTTGGGAGGGAAAGCATGGCCAGTGCAGTAGAGGAGAAGGACGCGATCCGCGAGGTGATGGCGCGCTATTGCTTTGCGCTCGACGACGGCCGCTTCGCCGACATGGCGGCGTGCTTTACCGAGGACGGCACCTGGCAGACGTTCTTCGGCAAGGCCACGGGCCGCCAGGCGATCGCCGAATTCGCCGCCGGGCTGCGCGCGCACCGGCCGGGGCCGACGCCGCGGGCGATACACCACGTCACCAACATCGTCATCGCGCTCGACGGCGACAGCGCCAAGGTGCGCTCGAACTGGACGACGGTGCAGAATTCGCCCGAGGGGCCGAAGATCGGCTCGGGCGGCGCCTATGACGACGAGATGGTCAAGGCCGGCGGCCAGTGGCTGTTCAAATACCGCACGATCGACCGCTATATCCGGCCGGAGACGGAATGATGCGCCACGCGCTCATTGGAGCGAGCCTCGCCCTCGCCGCGTTGCCGGCGCAGGCGCAGCTGTTGACGCACAAGGATCTGTCGCTGGCATTGGCGCTGGAGATCGCCAAGACCGCCTACGACCAATGCACCGCCCAGGGTTACGGCGTGTCCGTGGTGGTGGTCGACCGCGCCGGCGACACGCTCGTCGCGCTCAAGGGCGACAGAGCCGGGCCGCACACGCTGGAGAACGCGCGGCGCAAGGCCTATACCGCCCGCACCTTCCGCATTCCGACGAGCCGGTACGCCGAGAAATACGCCGCGGCCGACCCTGTCGTGCGCCAGCAGGCGACGCTGCCCAACGTCATCGCCATCCCCGGCGGGTTGCCGATCAAGGCCGGGGACGAGGTGATCGGCGGCGCCGGGCTGTCCGGCACGCCCGGGGTCGACGAACCCTGCGTCCAGGCCGGGCTCGACAAGATTGCCGACCGGCTGAAATAGCATGATGGCGGCGAACGAATATTATCGCGGCGCGGCGTCGCCGTGGGAATGCGACGTCACCGAGCATTTCACCCTCGCCTTCTATTTCGACCGGGTGGCGATGGCCGAAGCCTCGCTCGCCGAAGCCCTTGGGCTCTGCGACAGGCTGCGCGCGGGCGGGTTCGCCCGGCACTACGCCGTCCGCCTCAAGCGCGAGCTGCGCGCCGGCAGCGCCTTCCAGGTCGAGAGCCGGCTGCTCGGCCGCGACCCGGCGCGGTTCGCCCATCGAATTGTCGACACGGTAAGCAGCGAGCCGGCGACTTGGTTCGATGTGCGCTGGGAGGGTGTCTCCGTCGCGGCGGACGCGGCGCCAGCCGGTTGGGACGGGCCGGATTTCGCCGCCTGGCCGCAACCGGCGGACCTCGCGGGGCTGGTGCCGAGCATGGCCGGGCGCGTGCAGCCGCGCGATCTCGACGAATTCGGCCGGCTGGGTCTTGCCGGCATCGTCCACAAATTCAGCGATGCGGCGGTGCAGTTCGGCGCGGCGATCGGACTCACCGCCGGCTATATCGCGAGCGCGCGGCGCAGCTTTTCGGCGTTCGAGCTGCGCCTCACGATCGCCCGCGCGCCACGCCTCGGCGAGCGCTACCGCATCGACACCGGCCTTGCGCATCTCGGCAACACCTCACTGCGCTATCTGCATGTGATGCGCGACCCGGCGAGCGGCACGGAAATCGCCCGGATGGACCGCTACGGCGTGCAGCTCGACCTCGATGCGCGCCGCCCGGCACCGCTCGCGCCCGAACTGCGCGAGCGCGCGGAGCGGCTCAGGCTGACGATGGCATAGAAAGGGAGATCATGGCCGAAACCTGGATCGAGACCTATCGCGGCGCGGTGAGCCCGTGGGAGACCGACGTCACCGAGCATTTCACCGTCGCGTTCTATTTCGACCGCGTCGCGATGGCCGAAGCCTCGCTCGCGGCGGAGCTGGGCCTCATCGACACGCTGCGCGCCGGCGGCTTTGTGCGGCGCTACGACGTGCGCTATGCGCGCGAGCTGCGCGCCGGCGGCGCGTTCCACATCGAGAGCGCGGCGATCGGCCCAAGGGAGACTGGTTCGAACGAGGTGCGGATGGGCCACCGCTTTATCGATTCGGTGACCGGCGAATGCATCACCTGGTTCGACGTGCACTGGGACGGCGTCGCCGCGCCCGGCGGCTTCGACCGCAAGATCGCCGCCTGGGACGGCCCGGAATTCGAGCTCCGCACCGACCCGGCGGATCTGTCGAAGCTGGTGCCGACCTCGACCGGGCGGGTGCAGCCGAACGACCTCGACGAGTTCGGCCGCATGGGGATCTGCGGCACGGTGCACAAATTCACCGATTCGTCGATGCAGATCGGCGCGGCGATCGGGCTCACCGCCGAATACATCAAGACCGGGCGGCGCGGCTTCTCGACCTTCGAGTTCCGCGTGCGGGTGAGCGGCGCGCTGGGGCTCGGCGAGCGCTATGAGACGCGCACCGGCGTCGCCCATCTCGGCAACTCGTCGCTGCGCTTTCTGCACGTGATGCGCAACGCGACGACCGGCGCCGAGGTGGCGCGGCTCGGCCAGTTCGGCGTGACGCTCGACCTCGATGTGCGCCGCCCGGCCGCGCTGGCGCCCGAACTGCGCGCGCGGGCCGAGGCACTGCTGCTGCCGCCCGGCTGAGCTACACCAGCATCCCCACGATCGCGCCCGACATGCAGCCGGCGAGCGCGCCCGAAAGGATCGAGCGCAGGCCGAGCGCGACGATCTCCGGCCGGCGCTCGGGCACCATCGCCCCCATGCCGCCGATGAGGATGCCGAGACTGCCGAAATTGGCGAAACCGCAGAGCGCATAAGTCATGATCAGCCGCGCGTGTTCGCTGAGCTCGCCGGCCGGCACTTTCGCCAGGTCGACATAGGCGACGAACTCGTTGACCACCGTCTTGGTGCCCATCAGCTGCGCCGCGGCCGCCACCTCGCCGCCGGGGATGCCGATGAGCCACATCACCGGGCGAAAGGCGTAGGCGAAGAGGCGCTGCAAGGTGATCGGCGCACCGCCGAGCCCGGGCAGGAGGCCGAGCACGGCGTTGACCAGGCTCACCAGCGTGATCATCACGATCAGCATCGCGGCGATGTTGAGGAGATAGACAATGCCGTCGCGGGTGCCCTTGGCGACGGCGTCCATCGTGCTGATCGGCGGGTCGTCGAGCTGAAGGTCGGTCGCCGCGGAGGGGTCGGGGCGGAACGGTACCATCAGCGCCGCCAGCGCCAACGCCGCCGGCGTGCTGATGATCGCCGCGACGAGGATGTGGCCGAGCGCGTCGGGGATCACCGGGCCGAGGATCGCCGCGTAGATCACCATCACCGTGCCGGCGATCCCGGCCATGCCGGTGCTCATCAGCGCGAACAGCTCGCCGCGCGACAGCCGCAGCAGATAGGGGCGGATCAGCAGCGGCGCCTCGATAAAGCCGACAAAGATATGCACCACCGCACCGAGACCCAGCGGGCCACCGACCCCGACCGAGCGGCGCAGGACCCAGGCGAAAGCCTGGACGATGCGCTGGAGCACGCCCCAATAGAACAGCAAGGTCGCCAGCGCGCTGATCACCAGCACCATCGGCAGCGCACGGAACGCAAAGATGAAGCTGGCGCCGGAATTGGTCTCGGCGAAGGGCAATGGCCCGCCGCCGAGATAGCCAAAGACAAAGCCGGTACCGGCGTCGGTCGCCTTTTGCAGCGCCTCGACCCCGTCATTGAGCAGCAGGAACGCCTTGGCCGCCGGGGGAAACTTCAGCAGCAACAGCGCGACCGCGACCTGCAGCAGCACGCCGACCACGACGACGCGCCACGGCACCCGCCAGCGATCCTCGCTCAGCACCCAGGCGAGCAGCAGCAACGCCGCGATGCCCAATATCCCCCGCATCGGCTTCCCCCACCCTGCGTCAACGTCTCGCGCGATTCGAGACGCGATGCTGCGCATCGCTCCTCAGCATGAGGATTGTTTTTGATGGCATAAAGGAAAACCCTCATCCTGAGAGGCCGACAGGACGCGTCTCGAAGGACGCACGGAGCATCGCATGAGCAACGGTATCGCCGGCATCGACCACATCATCGTCGGCGTACGCGACCTCGAAACGGCGCGGCGCGGCTGGCAGAGGCTCGGCTTTACACTGACCTCACGCGGCCGGCATATCGGCCAGGGCACCGCGAATTACTGCATCATGTTTCCGCGCGACTATCTGGAGCTGCTGGGCTTTGTCGAGCGCGACGAACACGCGCACCGGCTCGAAACCTTCCTGGCGCAGCACGAAGGGGCGATGTCGCTGGCCTTCGCGCCGGAACGCGACGCCGAAGCGACCGCCGCCGCGCTCGTCGCGCGCGGGCTGCACCCGAGCCCGCCGCGCGCGCTTGGCCGCGCGCTCGAACTGCCCGACGGCAGCGTCACCCCGCGCTTCTCGCTGTTGAACCTGCCGCCGGAGGAGACGCCGGCGCTCGACTGCTTCATCTGCGGGCAGCTGACGCCGGAGCTGGTGCGCCGGCCGGAGTGGCTGACGCACCCGAACGGCGTCACCGGGATCGCGGCGGTGCATCTGGTCGCCGACGACCCCGCCACGCTGGCGCCGTCCTATTGCCGCCTGTTCGGCGCGGAGAACGTCGCGGCCACCGGCGCCGGAATCGCAGTCGATACCGGCCGCAACCGCCTCGTCTTCTCCCGCCCGGCGCTGTCGGGCGGCGAGATCCCGCCGCCGGCGATCACCGCGCTCGAATTGCGGGTGGCGAGCCGAGCGGCGGCCGCCGCTCACCTCAAGGGCGCCGGAATCGCTTTTATGGAACTGCCCGACGGCCGGCTCTCGGTTTCGCCGGCTCAAGCCAACGGCGCCACGCTGCTGCTATCGGAAGGCTAAATTTCGCTGAAGCCGACAGCCATCGCAATCTGGCATCGGATGTCGTCCAGTTGTTGCCGGGTGACGCGGGCTTCCGTCGCGGAAACACGCGACTTCGAAGTCGCGGCGAGGCAGTGCGACAGCGCATAGCAGCGCTTGGTGCACCCGTTTTCGGGTGTCGGATCGATCACCAACGACAGATCGGGGATCGCCAAGCTGACATCCTGGGATAGCGGCACGAGAATGACGCTGGGGTAGGCCGGCCCAAACAGCTCGTCGCCATCCACGACGATAGCCGGACGCAGCTTGTTCGGTTCCTTGGGCAAAGCGTCGCGCCAATCGACGATGACGATGTCGCCCGCGGCGAGAACCGCCACGAGCTATAGACCTTCCGCACGCGGCGTACCCCAGAATTCGTAGAATTCCTTGGCCTCCGGATGGCTGGCGACGTATCGGCCCACCGCCTCGCTCGCTTCCCGAATCCGACGTCGCCGGCCGTCCTTCGCCGCGTTGGCAGCTATTTCCCGCAGCAAGGCTGACAAGCCGATGTTGCGCTGGTGCGCCTCTTTTTCGAGAAACTCGCGGGTCTGGTCGTCAAGCCGGACGGAAATCGGCGCAGACATGGCTTACCTCGACGTAATCGTCTGCGTATTACATGGATGTCGCCAGCGGGAATACAATAGCGCCTACATCCATGCTACACATTGAACCGGAAATGCATGATGTCACCGTCGGCGACGACATAGTCGGCGCCTTCGAGGCGCATACGGCCGGCGTCTTTGGCGCCCTGCTCACCGCCGCAACCGACGAAATCGTCGTAGGCGATGGTCTCGGCGCGGATGAAGCCCTTCTCGAAATCGCTGTGGATGACGCCCGCGGCCTGCGGCGCCTTGAAACCGTGCGGCACGGTCCAGGCACGCGCCTCCTTGGGACCGACGGTGAGGAAGGTCACCAGGTCGAGCAGGCGGTAGCCGGCATGGATCACCCGTACCAGGCCCGGCTCGTCGAGGCCCAGCGCGGCGAGATAGTCGGCCCGCTCGGCCGCGTCGCCAAGCTGCATCAGCTCGGCCTCGATCGCCGCCGAGATCACCACCGTCCCGGCGCCCTGCGCGGCGGCGTAATCGGCGACGCGGCGGCTCGCGGCGTTGCCTTCGGCGGCATCGCCCTCGTCGACATTGGCGACGTAGAGCACCGGCTTGGCGCTCAACAGCTGGAGCGGCCGCAGCTCGGCCTGCGGGATGCCGACAGCGCGCGCCGGCCGCCCCTCGCGCAGCGCGGCGAGCAGCGGCTCGGCGGTCGTGAGCAGCGCCTTCGCCTCCTTGTCGCCGCCGCGGGCGCGTTTCTCGGCGGCGGCGACGCGGCGTTCGAGGCTGTCGAGATCGGCCAGCATGAGCTCGGTCTCGACCACCTCGGCATCGCGCACCGGATCGACCGAGCCCTCGACATGCACGACATTGTCGTCGGCGAAGCAGCGCAGAACGTGCGCGATCGCGTCGACCTCGCGGATATGGCCGAGAAACTGGTTGCCGAGCCCCTGGCCCTGCGACGCGCCCCGCACCAGCCCGGCAATGTCGACGAATTCGAGCTGGGTCGGGATGATCTTCGCCGACTTGCCGAGCCGCGCGCAGACCGCGAGCCGCTCGTCGGGCACCGCGACGCGGCCGACATTGGGCTCGATCGTGCAGAACGGATAATTCGCCGCCTCGGCCGCCTGGGTCGCGGTCAGCGCGTTGAACAGGGTCGACTTGCCGACATTCGGCAGGCCGACAATGCCGCAGGAAAAGCCCATCTACCCTTGCGCCTTGTCGCTGTCCTTGTCGTCAGGCGGCGTGCAGCGGCGGGCGATCTCGCTCATGAACGAGGGCGCGTCGCCGTCGAGCAGCAGCGGGATCGTCTCGGCCACCGCGTCGAGCAGCGGACCGACCCAGCCGGTGATCTCCTCGGCGAGGAAGTTCTGCAGCACGTAAGGCTGCACCAGCTCCTTGACCCCGGGATGGCCGACGCCGATCCGCACCCGCCAGTAATCTTGGCCGAGGAGCGCGTCGATCGAGCGCAGCCCGTTATGTCCGGCGGCACCGCCGCCACGCTTGACCCGCAGCTTGCCGGGCCGCAGGTCGATCTCGTCGTGGATCACGAGGATCTCGGAGGGCGGGATCTTGTAGAAGCTCGCCGCCGCCAGCACCGCCTCGCCGGAATCGTTCATAAAGGTTTGCGGCTTCAGCAACAAGCGCTTGGCGCCGCCGATCGTCCCTTCCGCCAGCTCGCCCTTGAAACGGTCGCGGAACGCCGGAAAGCCATAGCGCCGGGCAATCGCGTCGACCGCCACAAAGCCGACATTGTGGCGGTTCTTGGCGTAGCGAAGCCCCGGATTGCCGAGACCGACGACGAGGCGCATCGGCTCGACCGCGCCCCCCGAGGCTAGGCCTCGGCGGCCGGGGTCGGTACGGCGCCTTCCGCGCCTTCCTCCTCCGGACCGGCAACAGTCTGCGCCGCCGCGAGCGCCTCTTCGCGCACCGCCGAGGAGGCAGCGACGCTGGCGATCGTCGAGTCGCGGGACGACAGCACCGGGCGCGCGCCTTGCGGCATCACCACCTTCTCGATGTGGATGCTGTCGCCGATCTCGAGCCCGTCGAGATCAACGACGACGCGGTCGGGGATCGCATCGACCGAGCAGATAATGTCGATGTCGTGGCGGATGATGTTGAGGATGCCGCCGCGACGCAGGCCGGACGACTTGTCGTGGTTGATGAAGCTGACCGGCACGCTGACCGTGACCTGGGCGCCGGCGCCGACGCGCATCAGGTCGATATGCAGCGCGGTATCGTTGACCGGGTGATGCTGCACCTCGCGCGCCAGCGTGCGGTGCGTCGCGCCGCCGACCGACACATCGACGAGCGTCGCGAAGAAGCCGGCGCGATGCATCGCCCGGGCCAACTCGCGCGGCTCGAAGCTGATCGTCACCGGCTCCTTGCCGTCGCCGTAGATGATGCCGGGCACCCGCCCGGCACGCCGCGTCGCCCGGGCCGCGCCCTTGCCGACGCTGTCGCGCGGCTCGGCGTTGAGGCTGATGATCTCGGGCATTCTCGGACACTCCTATCATAGAAAAACGGGCGGCCGGACCGCCCGTTTCCGCATTTGCCGGTGTTATAAACTCAGTCGAACAGACTTGAAACCGATCTTTCTTCGCTGATGCGCATGATCGCCTCGGCCATCAACGGTGCGATGGTCAGCTGGCGGATATTGCGCGACAGGCGCACCGCCTCGGTGGCGACGATGCTGTCGGTCATCACCAGCTTCTCGAGCGGCGAAGCGGCGACCCGCGCCACCGCACCACCCGACAGCACGCCGTGCGTCACGTAAGAGTAGACCGCCTTGGCGCCGGCATCCATCAAGGCCACCGCCGCGTTGCACAAGGTGCCGGCGCTGTCGACGATGTCGTCGACGAGGATGCAGTGGCTGCCGGCGACGTCGCCGATGATGTTCATCACCTCGGACTGGCCGGCGCGCTCGCGCCGTTTGTCGATGATCGCCAGGTCGGCGTTGACGCGGCGGGCGATGTCGCGCGCCCGCAGCACGCCGCCGACATCGGGCGAGACGATCACCAGCTCCTGGCCGCTGTGGTTTTCCTTGATATCCTTCACCAGCACCGGCGAGGCGTAGAGATTGTCGACCGGGATGTCGAAAAAGCCCTGAATCTGCGCCGCGTGGAGATCCATCGTCAGCACCCGGTTGGCGCCGGCGGCGGTGATGAGGTTGGCGACGAGCTTGGCCGAGATCGGCGAGCGCGAGCTGGTCTTCCGGTCCTGCCGGGCATAGCCGTAATAGGGGATGACCGCCGTCACCCGCCGTGCCGAGCTGCGCTTCAGCGCATCGAGCGTGACGAGCAATTCCATCAGATGATCGTTGGCCGGGTAGGAGGTCGGCTGGATGACGAACACATCTTCGCCGCGCACATTCTCCTGAACCTCGACAAACACCTCCATGTCCGAAAAACGCCGCACACTGGCGCGCGTCAGCGGTTGGCTCAAATAGGCCGAGATCGCCTCGGCGAGCGGCCGATTTGCGTTACAGGTCAGAATTTTCATTCGGCTATTGCCAGTAGCGGCGCCGCCGGGCCCGATCCCGCGGCATCACGCGCACAGAAGTGTAATAAAGCGCGCCGCGGGGGGCAATCAACCGGGTTTTCGAAGTCGCCTGGCGATGCGCCTCAATGCGGGATCGGCACGCCGCGATAAGGCAGGATAACCGGGACGTCGGGCGCCGGGAGCGGCCGCGGCATCGCCTCCGGCGCCGGCTTGACATCGACCGGCGGCAAATTGACCTCGGGCGAATCCACATTGCCGGCGACCGGCGGCGGCTTCGCGAAAGGCGCGGCGCCCATTGCCGACGGCCCGGCGGCTGAGGCCGCGGCCGCGGCGGTCGCATCGACCGGGGGCAGAGCCGGGCGCGCGTGCGGCGGCGCGGCGCGGCCGACCAGCTGCATGATGCCGCCCTCGGCCGCCATCGCGACGCTATAGGCAATATCTCCCCACGGCCCGTCGAGCCGGCCGCGCGGCACCTCGTTTTCCTGCGCCACCTGGCCGATCTCGCCGCCCGCGGGATGCGCCACATGCCAGACGATCTTGACGTGCTGCTGGCCGTCTCTCGCGGGGTCGACCTTGACTTCGCCGTCGACGGCGACATCGGGCCGGCCGTTGGCGGAGTCGACCAGCTCGATGTCCTGGTGCTTCAGGACGGCGTTGAGCGAGGAGGCGAGCGAGGTGTCGCCGTCACCCGGAGCGCCGGCGATCTTGCGCACGGCGACGCGAATCCGGCCGCCCGCCGGCGCCTCCTTGGGCGTGTCGTCGGCCAAGAGCGCGGCGATGCCTTTGGCGCCGGAAGCGGCCAGTTTCCCGACGCTGCCGTCGTCGCCGGCATCCCAGCCACGGGTCGGCGCGGCGAGTTGGTCGCTGCGCTCGCTGACGACGTTGCCGCGCGGGTCGCGCAGCCGCCAGAACACGGTGACGACCGATTGCCCCGGCCGGTCGGGGCGTTCGACAATGTGGCCGTCGAGCTGATAGCTGCCCTTGCTCGTCGCCGCGTCGCTCGCCGGAATGTTGTGCGCCAACAGCTCATGCGCGACCGCGGCGGGCAGCTTGGCGGCGGTGGCGTGCGGCTCGCCGGCGAACTCGCCGACGCCGATAAAAACGCTGTCGGGCACCGCGACCAGAGCCGCCGATGGCTTGTCGCCGGCGAACGGGTGCGGCAGCGGCTGGCAGGAGGCGAGGATGACGGCCGATGCCAAGCCCGCCCAATGCCGCACGCTCATAGCGTCAGCGCGCAGGTGACGAGCAGGCCGATGAGGCAAGCCGCCGCGAACATCACCAGATAGGGCATGGTGGACGCTAGCCGGAGAGCGCGATCGCCGCCAGCGCGCGGCCGTAATCGCGCTCGCCGGTGAGGCAGGAGCGGCGATAGCTGAAAAAGCGCGCCGGGTCGGCGACGGTGTCGCGCGCGGCGTCGGCGATCGCCGCGAGGCCGAGCCGCCCCAGGCGATGCGCGATATAGCCCGGCAGGTCGAAGCGGAAATGGCCGTCGCGCGCGGCCGGCACGAAGAATGCGCCGCTGGCCGGGTCGGTCTCGGCGAAGCGGCCGGGAAATTCCGGTCCGACCTCATAGGATGCCTGGGCGATGCACGGGCCGATGCCGGCGCGGATGCGCGACGGCGCCGCGCCCAGCGTCGTCATCGCCGCGACCGTCGCCTCCATCACCCCGCCGAGCGCGCCGCGCCAGCCGCCATGCGCCGCGCCGATCACCCCGGCCTCGGGGTCGGCGAACAGCACCGGCGCGCAATCGGCCGCGAGCACGCCGAGCGCGATTCCCGGCCGGTCGGTCGCCATGCCATCGGCGCGCGGCGAGTCTTCGCGCCGCCACGGCGCCGCGACGGTGAGCACGGTGGCGCTGTGAATTTGGTGGCAGGTGACGAGCCGGTCGTCGGCGAGGCCCAGCGCGTCGGCGGCGATGGTGCGGTTGCGCGCGATTTTTTCCGGGTCGTCGCCCGAGCCGAAGCCGCAATTGAGCGAGGCATAGACGCCGCCGCTCACCCCGCCCTCGCGGGTGAAGAAGCCATGGCGGACGCCGCCGCAATCGTCGAGAACTTCGAGCGTAATCATCAGACCGCGCCATCCTCAAACCCGGCCGGCGCCGGCAGGCCCGGCGAGGTCATGGCCACTACCTTGAACAAGGTGCCCATCTCGGCGGGATCGATCAAGCGCCGCAGCCCCGATTCGAGCGCGGCGCGCTGTCCCGGTTGCGCTTGGCGCGACAGCGCCGCGAGGCGCAGCTCGGCACCGAGCGCACGCAGGAAATCGCCCTGCGCGACCGGACCGTGCACGGCCGCGCCGGCGGCGCGCGCCGCCTCGGCAAAGGCGGCGAAATCGACATGCGCCGAGAGGTCGGCGGTGCCCGGCGCCGCGAAGATGTCGGCCGCGCGATGGCCGCCGATCGCCGCCAGTGTCGGACCGGTCGGCGGCGCGACATAGCCGTAATCGACAACGAGCGCGACGCCGGGCTGCCGGCGCAGCCGCTCGGCGAGCCCCGCGGCCAGGGCCGCCGCCGCCGGGCAGAGCTCGACGATGGTGCCGGCCGGCGCGTCCCGCCGCGCCGGCGGCACGAGTAGGCTCAGCGCCGGGTTTTGCGGCCCGTCGGCGAAGCACAGCCGGCCATCGGCATCGGCCGCGACCAGCCGCTCCGCCCATTCTTTGTCGCCGCGCACCAGCTGGCGGAGCGGCAGCGCGTCGAGGAACTCGTTGGCGACGAGCAGCAGCGGCGCTGCAGGGAGCGCGTCGATATCGCCGGCCCAGACCGGATCGAACGCGGCGAGGCGGCGGCGCTGCTCCTCGCGCAGCAGCGGGCTCGCCTCGACGAGATGGAGGCGCAACGCGTCGCGGAACCCCGCGACGGCGGACGCGGCGCGCAGGAAATCCGCCATCAGCACGCCGCGCCCCGGCCCCAGCTCGGCAACGATTACCGGGTCGGGCCGGCCGATGCGCTGCCACCATTCGGCGCAGCACAGGCCGATCAATTCGCCGAAGATCTGGCTGATCTCGGGTGCGGTGATGAAATCGCCGGAAGCGCCCAGCGGCTGACGCCGCGCGTAATAGCCCGAAGCGGGATCGTGCAGCGCCATCGCCATAAAGGCGGCGACGGTCAGCGGCCCCTGCGCACGGATATGGCGGACGAGACGATCGGCGAGGCCATGCGCGCTCACCGCGCCGCCGCGACGGCGCGGTTGCGGCGCGCCCACAGGATGATGGCCAGCCCCGCGACCAGCACCGGGATCGACAGGAGCTGCCCCATCGTCACGCCGATTTCGCCGACATGGAACAGGAAGCCGAGCTGCGCGTCGGGCTGGCGGAACAATTCGCCCGACATGCGCGCGACGGCGTAGCCGGCGAGGAAGATGCCGGTCGTGACCCCCGGCCAGCGCCGCGCGCCCTGGCGCTCGGCGAGGAACAGCAGGAGGAACAGCAAAAGCCCCTCGCACGCCGCCTCGTAAAGCTGGCTCGGATGGCGCGGCGTCAGGATTTGCGCCAAGAGCGCCTGGATCTGCGGGTTGTCGCGATAGGCGGCGATCACCGCGTCGGCGCTGGTGAGGCGCGGGTCGATCTTGAGCGCGCCGTCGACCGCGGCGGCGGCTTTCTGCGGGTCGGTCAGCAGCTCGGTGGGAAACTGCATCGCCCACGGCACGCTGGCCGCGCGGCCCCATAGCTCGTCATTGATGAAATTGGCGATGCGGCCGAAGAAGAGTCCGATCGGCACCGCCTCGATGACGATGTCGGAAAGCGCGAAGACCGGCACCTTGCGCGAGCGGGCGAAGAGGATGATCGCCGCGGTGACGCCGAGCGCGCCGCCGTGGAACGACATCCCGCCATGCCATAGCTCGAGCATCTGTAATGGGTGGTCGGTATAGTACGGCAGGTTGTAGAACAGCACGAAGCCGATCCGCCCGCCGAGCACCACGCCGAGCGTCGCCCAGACGAGAAAATCGTCGACATCCTGGCGCGCGACGAGCTTGGGCTGGCGATCGGCGAGCAGCAGGCAATAGCGCCAGCCGAGGACGAGGCCGATGATATAGGCGAGCGCGTACCAGCGAATCGCCAGCGGCCCCAGCGACACCGCGATCGGGCTGAGTGGCGGAAACAACAGGGCGAAAAGCGGCATCGGCGTCGCGGCCTAGCGTGTTGGATGTGGCCGCGCCTGTGGTCAGCCGGCGCGCGGCGGCTGGGTCTCGGGGTTGGTCGGCGGCGCGTGATAACCCGGCGGCCAGGTGTCGTAGAAATGCGGACCGACCGCATCGGCCGGCACCGCGACAGGGGTGTAGGTCGGCGGCGGCGGCGAGGTCATGACACCGGCGGCCGCGCCGAGCCCGGCGCCGGTTTCCGCGCCGATGACCGCGCCGAGCGCCGGGTCGATCGCAAAGGTTGCACCGAGGCCGGCGCCAAGCGTCGCCCCGAGCACCGCGCCGGTCGCCGCGCGCTCGGTGGCGATCTCCGGATCGACCGGGGTGGTATACGGCGCGCAGGCCGACAGCATCGCCGCCGCCGTCATCGCCACTATCGAAGCTGCCGCGAGCCGCATCCGCCAAAGCCCCCCGCACTGCCCCTGCAAAGCCACGATCCCTCGGGTATCCCTGGGGCGGCTCGACCGCCGCGAGATGGTGGGCGCGACAGGGATTGAACCTGTGACCCCTACGATGTCAACGTAGTGCTCTCCCGCTGAGCTACGCGCCCATCGCCACGATCGTCGAGCGCGAGGATGTAACCGAAACGCCGCGAACGGGCAAGGGAGCCGCGGCTTGGCGGCGCCCGTGCGTCCTTCGAGGCTCGCTCCGCGAGCACCTCAGGATGAGGGATTTCTTGATGCCAACAAAAACCGACCTCATCCTGCGGTGCCTTGCGCAGGACGCAGGATCGCGATGCAGCTCCGAGGTGCACAATGATCGTCGAGCGCGACATCATGGTCGCCGCGCGCGACGGCGTGCGGTTGGCGACCGACATCTATAGACCCGACGGCGCCGGGCCGTACCCGGTGATCCTCGAGCGCACGCCCTACAGCAAGTCGGCAGCAAGCCGTTCGGAGATCACCGCGGCCGACCACACGCCGCTCTCGCGCGAGGCGGTGGCGCGCTATTTCGTCGAGGCGGGCTACGCCGTCGCCTATCAGGACTGCCGCGGGCGATACCGCTCGGAAGGCGGCTTCACCAAGTATCTCGCCGAAGCGCCGGACGGCTATGACACCTGCGCCTGGCTGGTCGCGCAGCCCTGGTGCAACGGCCGCATCGCGACGATGGGGCTCAGCTACGCGGCGCATGCGCAGATGGCGCTGGGCTGCCTCGACCCGCCCGGGCTCGCGGCGCAATACGCCGATTGCGGCGGCTTCTCCAACGCCTATCGCAGCGGCATCCGCCATGGCGGCGCGTTCGACCTGAAGCAGGCGACCTGGGCCTATCGCAACGCCCTCGCCGATGCGCGCGAGCCCCAGGTCAAGGCGGCGCTCGAAGCCGAGGACATCGCCCAATGGATGGCGCGGATGCCGTGGCGGCGCGGCGATTCGCCGCTCACCGCCGCACCCGAGTTCGAGGACTACCTGTTCGAGCAGTGGACGCACGGGCGCTTCGACGATTACTGGAAGCAGCCGGGGATCTGGGCCGAGGGATCTTACAAGCGCTACGCCGACGTGCCGATGGTGCATCTGTCGGGTTGGTACGACCCCTATGCGCGCACCGCGATGGAGAACTACACCGGGCTTTCGGGCACCAAGCGCGGGCCGGTGCGGCTGGTGCTGGGGCCGTGGACGCATGGCGACCGCTCGCTGTCCTTCGCCGGCGATGTCGAGTTCGGCCCGGCGGCGCTGCTCGACGGCAATCTTGGCGACGATTTCCTCAGCGTGCGGCGGCGCTGGTTCGACTGCTGGGTCAAGGGCGCCGCCAACGGCGTCGCCGGCGAACCGGCGGTGCGGGTGTTCGTGATGGGCGGCGGCCGGTCATCCGATGGGGTGGGCAAGCGCAATGCCGAGGGCAGGCTCGAACATGGCGGATTCTGGCGCAGCGCCGCGACCTGGCCGCTGCCGCAGACCGAGTTCACCCGCTTCCACCTGCATCCCGGCCGCTCGCTGCTGATCGCCCGGCCGGGCGAAGGCGGGGCGCCGCTCTCCTTCATCGCCGATCCTCGCGACCCGGTGCCGACGATCGGCGGCGCGCTCTCGTCGGGCGGGCCGGTAATGTATTCGGGTGCCTACGACCAGCACACCGGGCCGCAATATTTCGGCTGCAAGCCGCCATATGCGCCGCTCGCCGGCCGGCCGGACGTGCTCACCTTCCAGACCCCACCGCTGCCCGAGGACATCGAGATCGCCGGGCCGATCGAGCTGATGCTGTGGGTGGCGAGCGACGGCCCCGACGCCGACATCCACGCCAAGCTCGTCGACCTCTACCCGCCGAGCGCCGACTACAGCCAAGGCTTCGCGATGAATCTGAGCGAGGGAGTGCTGCGGTTGCGCTATCGCGAGTCGTGGGAGGCGCCAGGCCCGCTCGAACCGGGCCGGCCCTACGCCGTCACCGTGGCGATGTTCCCCTGCGCCAATCTCTTCAAGCGCGGCCATCGGCTGCGGCTCGACCTCGCCGGCAGCAACTTCCCGCATTTCGACATCAACCCCAATTCCGGCGAGCCGGAAGGCGAGATGGAGCATCCGCGCCGTGCGACGACCAGCATCTTCGTCGACGCCGCGCGGCCGTCGCATTTGGTGCTGCCGGTAATTCCGAGAGGGCGATGATCGGCGCGAGACCCCGGCTTTCGCCGGGGTGGTCGTCGAGGCGTTCCCCCTCGCCTACCACTTCATCGCCTGGCGGCAGACCGAGTACCACAGGCCGAGATTCTGCTTCTTCCAGTTCTCGTCCGTGCAGTCGCGCTTCAGCACCTCGTCGGACGGCAGCGCCGGACCGGAAGGTGCGGCTTGCGCCGCCTCGTCGCTTTTCTTGCCCCCGAACCAGCCGCATGCGGCGAGCGGCAACGCCACCGCGAGAATCGCCAAGGCCCGCCTCACCTGTCCCCTCCCCTGATCTGCGCCGCGATCGCGTGACCGTGCGGATGATACCGCGCTTTTTGACGAAAATAAGCCGGCGTACCGTCGCGCCGCGCGAGCGTCAGCGAATTTCGCCGAGCGGCGGCATGCGCAGGAGCTGCGGGTCGGCCAGCGCCGCCTCGCCCGCGGCGGCCAGCACACGCAGCGCCGCGAGGCCGCGCTGCAGCGCCCCGGCGGCGCCCGGCGCGTCGTCCTCGCCGTTGAACCGGCGATAGAGAGTCGTGACGACGCCGCGCTCGCGCGGGAAGATTTCGACATCGAGCGGCGCGTCGGCCGGCAGCTTGGCGGCTTCGCGCGCGAGGGCGAGCGCGGTCTCGTAGCCGCCCAGCGCGTCGACCAGGCCGTTGGCCTTGGCGTCCTCGCCCGACCAGACGCGGCCCTTGGCGGCCGCCTCGACCGCGCCGGCATCGAGATGCCTTCCGTCGGCAACATGCTTCTTGAACCCGGCATAGGTGTCGTCGAGCTCGGCATCGAGCTGCGCGCGTTCGGCGGCGGTGAAATCCTGCGTCGCGCTGAACATGCCGGAATTGGCGCCGCGCGCGGCGGCGTCGGTGGTGATGCCAAGCTTTTGCATCAGCCCGCCGACGACGATCTTGCCGGCTAGGACGCCGATCGACCCGGTGAGCGTCGCCGGCTCGGCAACGATCTTGTCGGCCGGCGCGGCGACGTAATAGCCGCCCGACGCGGCGACGTCGCCCATCGAGACGATGACCGGCTTGCCGGCGCGGCGCGCTTCCGACACATCCTGCCAGATCGTCTCCGACGCGGTCGCCGAGCCGCCCGGGCTGTCGATGCGAAAGACGATCGCCCGCACATCCTTGTCGCGCGCCGCGGCAGCGAAGGCGCGGCCGATGCTGCGGGCGGTGAACTCGTCCTCGCCGGCGAGCGCGCCGGCGCCGCTGCCGCCGCGGGTGATGAGCCCGGTGCCGTAGATCAGCGCGATCTTGCTGCCGCTCGCGTTCGGCCGTCCGGCGTCGCGCAGATAGCGCGCGAAGCTCACCGATTTCGCGCCGCCGCCCGCCTTGCGGCGCGTCTCGGCGAGGGCCTGGTCGCGATAGCCCGTCCAGTCGACGAGTCCGGCCTTGATCGCGTCCTTGCCGGAGATCGGCGCCCGGTCGGTAATCGCCGCAACCGCCTCGGGCGTCAGCTTGCGCGCGGCGGCGATGTCGCGGTCGATCTGCCCGCCGAGCGATGCCAGGAGGGCCTCCACCTCCTCGCGTTGCGGCGCGGTCATCGCGGTCTCGGTGAGGCTGTTCATCGCGGTCTTGAATTCCTCGCGATGCGCGAAATCGGCGCTGATGCCGAGCTTGTCGAGGAGGCCGCGAATAAACGGCGTCTCGCTGCGCAGGCCGGTGAGGCCGACCTGGCCCAGCGGCTGCAGCCAGATCTCGTCGCAGGCGGTCGCCAGGTAATAGGGCCGCGTGCCGGGCCCGCCCTCGCCGAACGTGTCGGCGAAGCACACCGCGATTTTGCCCTTGGCGCGGAACGCGGCGATCGTGTCGCGCAGCTGCTGCGTCTTGGCGAGGCCGAGGGAATCGTCGCCGAGCTGGATGAAGAGGCTCCCGACGCGCGGGTCGCCGGCGGCGCGGTCGACCGCATCGACAAAATCGCGCAACGTCGCCTTCTCGCCGAACAGGACCCGCGATACCGTCTCGGGGTCGGCCCCGTCGCTCAAGCCGCCGGTGAGGTCGGCGGTGAGGACAATCGTCTCGGGCAGCGCCGGCGCCCGGGTATATTTCACCAGCGCCACCGCCATCCCGGCGATCGCCATGACGAACAGCACCGAAAGGATCCCGATGACGGCCAAGAGGCCAACGATAAAGCGGCGCATGGGCGCTCCGATCCGGGCAGCGGCGAGGCCCTCCTTTTAGCGCAAGCCGCGCGGTACGCTAGCAGCTGCTGCCGCCGCCGCTATCGCCGCCGCCGGCGTCGCTGAATCCGGCGTCGAAACTGCCGAAATCGAAGCTGCCGAAATCGATGCCGCCGAAATTGAAGCTGCCGGCGTCGAAACTAGCTGCGTCGAAGCTGCCGCCGTCGAAGCCGGCCGATCCGGAATCGCCGGTGCTGGTGTTGAGAGAGGCCGCGTCCCCGCCGACCTTGTCGCGCAGCGTCTTGGCGATGCTCTGGTAGTGCGACTGTAGCTCGTCGACGAGGAAAATCGCGCTCCCCGCCGCCGCGACGAGCGCCGCGACCTGGACGGGGTCGCGGTCGAGATAGCGCGGGATCGCCCGCGCCTCCTGCATCGCGCCTTCGATCCGCGCCTTCTCGGCATCACCCGCCGAAGTGCGCTCGTAACGATGGGACGGAATGATGCCGAGAAGGCGGACCCTGCGGTCTTCCGCGAGGCCGCGCGCGGCCAGCGCCGGACAGACCAGCTTGTGCGGAAAGCCGAAGAGATTGTTGCCGTATTCGCGCAGCGACTGCTTGACGATCTCCTTCATCACGCCGTCGCGCGGTTCGGCGGCGCGCACCACCTTGACGAGAGACGCGGTGAGCGGCAGCAGATCGTCCGGCAGATTCGGGGCAACGCGCAGATGGATGACGTGGCGGGTGCGGATCAGACCTTCCCGCGCCTCGTCCTCGCTGCGCAGCACGCCCTGCGCCAAGAGCCCCATGAACCCCAGTTTCAGCGCCTTGCGGATGTCGTAGCGCGGCAAGGACACCAGAATGTAAGCCTCGGGCGCGCTCAACCTGGCGGTTTGTTTCATGAAATTTGCTCTCCCAACCGAAACTCTGTCACTCTATGGGCACGCCGCACCTTGGCGCTAGCGCATGGGGACCCATGAGCGAGTTCGCCTTCTACTCTGCCGCGTACCTTGCGGAGCTGATCGCCAAAAAGGGGATATCGCCGGTCGAGCTGGTCGATGCGGCGCTCGATCGTATCGAGAAATCGCAGCCGACGGTCAACGCCTTCATCACCGTCTGCGCCGAGGAAGCGCGCGCCGCCGCCTGGGAGGCCGAGGCGGCGGTGATGCTGGGCGATCCGCTCCCGCCGCTGCACGGCGTGCCGTTCGCGGTCAAGGATCTCATCAACACCGAAAACGTGCGGACGACCTTCGGCTCGGTCGCGCTCGCCGACAACGTGCCGGCGGCGGATTCGCCCGCCGTGGCGCGGCTGAAGGCGGCAGGCGCGATCCTCATCGGCAAGACGACGACCCCCGAATTCGGCCATAAATGCTTTACCGAGGCGCCGCTTTTCGGGCGCACCGCCAACCCCTGGGACTTGTCGCGCACCTGCGGCGGGTCGAGCGGCGGCGCCGCGGCTTCGGTTGCCGCGGGGCTGGTGCCGATCGGCATCGGCACCGATGGCGGCGGGTCGAGCCGCATCCCAGCCGCGTGCTGCGGCGTCGTCGGCTTCAAGCAAACGCTGGGGCTGGTGCCGCACGACATGACGACCGACGGGTTTGGCAACCAGTCGCACATCACGCCGATGACGCGTACGGTGATGGACACCGCGCTGATGCTGCAGGCGATGGCCGGCCCCGACCGCTGCGACCCGCATTCCCTGGGGCTGACGCCGCCCGATTTCGTCGCCGCGGCGCGGCCCGAAGGCAGCCTCGCCGGGACGCGCATCGCCTGGCGCCCGCTGCTCGGCAATGAGCTTGTGTCGGCCGAGGTGCGCGCAGCCTGCGAATCCGCGCTCGCCGTCCTCGAACAACTCGGCGCGACGATCGAGCCGGTCGCGGACGATTTCCAGAGCACCGAGCCGATCTGGCTGGTGCTGACGCAGTCCTTCTGGAACGCGCGGTTCCGCCGCCATGTCGCGCAATACGGCAACCGGATGAGCGAGACGCTGATCCGCCAGATGGACACCGGCGCGGCGCACAGCGCGGTCGCGCTGCAGGAGGCGATGTTCGAGCGCACCCGGGTGTTTCGCCAGGTGGAGGCGTGGTTCCCGACCTACCATCTGGTGGCGACGCCGACCCTGTCGCGTACCGCGCTGCCGATCGACCACGATTTCTTCGCACCGATCGAGATCGACGGTACTCTGTCAGGCACCGTGCGGCAGGCGTGGTACCCGTACACGCTGCCGTTCAACCTGTCGGGCAACCCGGCGGTGACGCTGCCCTGCGATTTCGGCGCCGACGGTCTGCCGATCGGCCTCCAACTGATCGGGCCGCATCTCGGCGACGCGCGGCTGCTGCATGCCGCCGCGCTGTTCGAGCGGGCGCGCCCCTGGGCCGACAAGCAGCCGGCGGTCGAGGGGCTGTAAGTCCGCTTTCGGTCATTCCGGGGCGGCCGCCAGCCCGAACCCGGGACTCCCATGCACACCGACAGCTTAGAGGTGGCGGCGGCGCCCGCCGATCGTGTCGAGATTCGTGTCCATGGGTTGCGGGTTCGCGACTGTCGTCGCGCCCCGAAATGACAATTGGCTATTTCGCCGCGACGCTTTCCGGCTGAGCGGTTTCGGTCTGCGTCTTGCGCCGGTGCACCGCGGGCGCCAGAACGCAGAGGATCTCGAACATCATCGTCGCACCGACCAGCGCAGTGTTGCCGGAGGGATCGAACGGCGGCGCCACCTCGACCACGTCGCCGCCGATGAGGTCGAGCCCGGCGAGGCCGCGGATCATCTGCTGCGCCTCGGCGGTCGAATAGCCGCCCACTTCGGGCGTGCCGGTACCCGGCGCATACACGGGATCGAGTCCGTCGACGTCAAAGCTGAGATAGGCCGGGCCGTCGCCGACGACGCGGCGCGCCTCGGCGACCGCGCCGGCCGGCCCGAGCTCGAAATATTCCTCGATATGCATGATGCGAATGCCGACGCTTTCCGCCCAATCCTTCTCGTCGGGCGAATACATCGAGCCGCGAATGCCGATCTGAATCACCCGGTGCGGATCGAGCAGCCCCTCCTCGACGGCGCGGCGGAACGGCGTGCCGTGGGTGTATTTCTCGCCGCCGAAATAGGTGTCGCCGGTATCGGAATGGGCGTCGAAATGGATGAGCCCGACCGGCCGCTCGCGGGCGATCGCGCGCAGGATCGGCAGGGTGACGAGATGGTCGCCGCCGGCGCTTAGCGGCGCCGCGCCCGCCGCGTGCAGCCGCGTGTAGAACGCCTCGATCCGCACCAGCGAATCCTGCAGGTCGATCGGGTTGACCGGCGTGTCGCCATGGTCGCCGACCCGGCACAGCTCATAGGGCGCGACGCGGCTGACATGGTGCACCCGGCGCATAAAGCTCGACATGTTACGGATTTCGCGCGGACCGTGGCGCGCGCCGGGGCGGTTGGTCGTGCCGCCGTCAAACGGCACGCCGACGAGCGCGATGTCGAGCCTGGCGGGGTCGCGCTCGACCGGCAGGCGCATAAAGCTCGGCACCTCGCCGAAGCGCGGCATCACCATGCCGGAGACGGGCTGTGGGTTCTGGTTCTTTGGCATGCTTAAAATATAGGGACGTTGCGCCCCGGATCGAAGGGCGTGATGCTAGTCCGCTGACCGTGACAATTTCGGGAAGGAGGGCGCGCCATGGCGACGCAGATCCGCGAGAATCGCGCGAAAAGAATGCTGAAGAGCAGCGAACTGGTGCTGTGCATGGGGGTCAACCAGCTGCGCTCGCCGAACATCGCGATGATCGCCGCCGCCTGCGGGTTCGACGCGGTCTATATCGACCTCGAGCACAATCCCACCTCGCTCGAAACCGCCGCCGGGGTGTGCGTCGCCGCACTCGGCATGGGGATCACGCCGATCGCCCGCGTCACCTCGCACGACCCGCACGACGCGACCCGTATCCTCGATTGCGGCGCGCAGGGCGTCATGGTGCCGCATATCCAGAACGCCAAGGAGGCGCGCGACATCGTCGAAGCCTGCCTCTACGCGCCGAAGGGCCATCGCTCGGCGTTCGGCAGCGGGCCGGCGCTCGGCTACGCGGCGGTGCCGCAGGCCGAAGTGTGCAAGATCCTCAACGACGAGACCGTGCTGATGGCGATGATCGAGACGCCCGAGGCTGTCGAGAACGCCGAGGAGATCGCCGCGGTCGAGGGCATCGACGTGCTGCATATCGGCGCCAGCGACTTGTCGACCGAGATGGGCATTCCCGGCCAGTATTCGAGCGAGCGGATGCGCGCGGCGTTCGAGAAGGTCGCCGGCGCGGCACGGCGCCACGGCAAGCAGATGGGCGTCGGCGGGGTGCGGCAGGATTTCGAGTTCCAAAGCTGGCTCATCAAGCTCGGCATGCGCTACCTGACCGGCGGCTCGGACATCGCCTATATCCTCTCGGCCGGCCGCGCCGACGTGAAGCAGCTGCGCGAGCTCAAAGTCGCCTAGCGCGAAGCGCGGTCCTTGGCGCGAAGCGTCACGCAAACCATGCTGCGGCCGGCAGTTGCTGACGACCTGCCACGGCTGCTGGACATTCGCGACGCGAGCGGCGCCGACGCGCTGAGCGATCCGGCGCTGGCGGACGCGGCGCTGCTGCGCCGGCTGATCGGCGGCGGCGCTGTGACGGTGTGGGACGATTCCGGCAAGGTCATCGGCTTTGCCGCGACCGACGGCGCCGCGATCCACCTGCTGGTCGACCGCGCCGCGCGCGGCGAGGGCGTCGGACGCGCGCTGCTCGGCTGGGCCTGCGACGCGATCCGCGAAGCAGGTCATGCGGCGGCCATCGTCACGCTCGCCGCTTGCGGCAGCGCCGAGCGCCATTACCTTGCCGCCGGCTGGACCGAGGCGGGCCGGTCGGCAAATGGCGCAACGGTCTTAAAGAAGCCATTTTGATCGCCTATTTGGCGAACCATGACGCTGCTGCAATTCGGCCGTTGCGTCCTTCGAGACGGCTGCCGCGCAGCCTCCTCAGGGGTGAGGATGAAGGAGGACGGCATTGAAGGTCCCGATGCCACGAAGAAAATGCCTCATCCTGAGGTGCGACCGAAGGAAGCCTCGAAGGACACATGGAGGTCATGCAGCCGCACTGTTTGCGGTGCTATGCCTCTTGAGCCCCCCGGGGCATACCCAGCAGACGCCGACGCCGCTGTTCAACACGCCGCCGGGGAACCCGCCGGCCTCGGCCGCGTCGCCTGACGCTACGCAGCCGCCGCTCGCGACACCTGCGCCGACGACCTCGACCGGGCGCGATTTCTGCGGGCAGAGCGTCACCGCGCAGCCGGGCGACGCAAAGGCGACGCCCGAGCGCTACCGGCGCTTTATCGGCATCTTCAGCGATGCGGCGTGGAACCCGCAGCTCTGCGCCGCACTGATCGTCGAGAACGTGGCGGATGACGGCACCGCGGCAATCACCTATGTCTTCGGACCGATCGGCTCAGGCAACAAAACGCCGGGCGGCGTGCTGCACGGCACCGGAATCGTCAAGGACGACGCGCTGCTGTTCCAGAATGCCGATGGCAGCCAATTTGCCTTTAAGCCGTTCTACAGCGACCTCGCCGGAAAGTGGACGACACCCAAGAGCCAGAGCTACGAGGCGATCTTCAAGCGGGCATTCTGACCTGCAGCAAGACCGCGCGAGTTGACGCTGTCGGGTCGGCTTCCTAGATTTTCCGCCTGGGAAAAATCGAGAACAGCGTGCGTAGTCCGGGACAACCGCAACCCTCGCCGATCAGCGAATTGAACGCGCGCAGCCGCGAGATCTTTCGCGTGATCGTCGACGGCTATGTCCAGACGGGCGAGCCGATCGGCTCGCGCACGCTGTCGCGCCTGCTCTCGGACAGCCTGTCGCCGGCGACGATCCGCAACGTCATGGCCGACCTTGAGGAAGCGGGGCTGCTCTACGCGCCGCACACTTCGGCCGGGCGGCTGCCGACCGAGGCGGGCTTGCGGTTCTTTGTCGATGGGCTGTTGGAGATCGGCCATCTCGCCGAGGACGAGCGCAGCAGCATCGAAAGCCTCTGCGCGGCGCGCGGCAAGAGCCTGCCGCAGGCGCTGGAAGAGGCGACGCTCGCGCTGTCCGGCCTGTCGCACTGCGCCGGCCTCGTCGTCGTGCCCAAGCAGGACCGGCCGCTGAAGCATATCGAGTTCGTGCCGCTCGGCGCCGGCCGCGCCCTGGTGGTGCTGGTGACCGAGGAGGGCCTCGTCGAGAACCGCGTTGTCGAGGTGCCGCTCGGCCTGCCGCCCTCGGCCCTCGTCAGCGCCACCAATTTCCTGAACGCAAGGCTGGTCGGCCGCACGATCGAGGAGGCGCGCACCGACATCGAGACCGAGATCACCTCGAACAAGGCGCAGCTCGACGAACTGACCGGCCGCGTCGTCGCCACCGGGCTCGCCAGTTGGTCGGGCGGCGACGGCGAGCGCACACTGATCGTGCGCGGCCAGGCCAAGCTGCTCGACGACGTCACCGTCGTCGCCGATCTCGAACGGTTGCGCGCGCTGTTCGCGATGCTGGAAACCCGCGAGACGATGGTGCGTTTGCTCGACGCCAGCAAACGCGGCGACGGGGTGCAGATTTTCATCGGCGCGCAGAGCCATTTGTTCGGCCTCGCCGGCTGTTCGGTGATCATCGCGCCCTACCAGAACAGCCGGGAAGAGATCGTCGGCGCGATCGGCGTGATCGGCCCGACACGGATCAACTATGCCCGGATCATTCCGATGGTGGACTACACCGCCAAGGTGATCGGGCGCCTGATTGGATAGATATGATGAGTGACGAGAAGGAACCTTTGGCCGCCAACGAGCCGGCGGCGAACGACGGCGCCGAGGAGACGGCGGAGGCCGTTCCGGCGACCCCCGAGGAACACATCGCCGCGCTCGAAACCGAGCTCGCCGACGCGCAGGATAGGCTGTTGCGCGCGCTCGCCGAGACCGAGAACACCCGGCGCCGCGCGCAGCGCGAACGCGTCGACGCGGAGCGCTACGGCTTTGCCAAATTCGCCGGCGACCTGCTGTCGGTCGCCGACAATCTGCGCCGCGCGCTCGACAGCCTGCCCGAGGCGGAAGCCAAGGACGACCGCACCCGGAGCCTCCTCGCCGGCGTCGCCGCGACCGAGCGCGAGCTGCTCGCCGCGTTCGAGCGCCACGGATTGAAGCGCCTCGACCCCAAGGGCGACCGCTTCGACCACAATTTCCACCAGGCCGTGTTCGAGCTCGAAAACACCGGCCACCCTGCCGGCACAGTCGTCGAGGTGCTGCAGCCGGGCTATGTCGTGCACGATCGGCTGCTGCGTCCGGCGATGGTCGGCGTCGCCAAAGGCGGCGCCGCCGCGGCCGAACCCGACGGCACCGACGACGGGGCATGAGGTTGCCAGGACGACCGGGGGAACCCATAATCTAGATCGAATAACGTTCATCTAGATTCGTTGAGGCTACGATGGCCTTCCACGTTCGCGACGAAGAGACCGATGTTGCAGTGCGCCGTCTTGCCAAACGCAAGGGCAAGACGCTGACTGCGACGATCCGTGAAGCATGCCAGCACGAATACGAGAGCGCCTATGGTGGCGAGAGCGATTTCATGAAAGCCGTAAGGGAAGCTCAGGACGCTTTCCGCAAACTTGGCAAGCCCACCGGGCTGAAGGCGGACAAGGCTTTTTACGACGAACTATCCGGCGAGGATGAGCTGACGGGACTACCCTAATGTTCATCGATGCTTCGGCGTTGGTGGCTATCATCGCCGGCGAAGAGGACGGCCGATCCCTTGCGGATCGACTCGACTCGGCGAAACGGCGATACACCTCTCCGCTCGCTCTGTACGAAGCGAACCTCGCCCTGTTGCGCATCCGCGATGCGTCGATTCCTGCAACAACCGCGCTCTTGGACGACTTCGTCTCACGGTCGCACATCGATACGATCTCGATCACCCCCGAGGTCGGCCGCCTCGCGATCGACGCCTTCGCCCGCTTTGGGCGCGGCCATCACCCGGCGCGGCTCAATATGGGCGATTGTTTCGCCTATGCCTGCGCGCGGAATCTGGGCGTACCGCTACTGTGCAAGGGCGGCGACTTCGCGCAGACCGATATCGAGCTCGCATGACCTCACACGCCTCCTGGCTCGCCGAAGAGGCGGCGATAAACGGCTTTCCGCCGCTGCGCCGGCTGGTCGTCGACGGCTGGCTGCTGCGCTTCAGCGGCAGCGTGCGGCGCACCGCCAATTCCGCGACGCCGCTGCGGACGCGGCGCGGGCGGATCGACCCGCTGATCGCCGCCGTCGAGCGCCATTATCGCGCCCAGGAACAGCCAACGATCTTCCGCATCCCCTCCTTCCTGCCACCGGCGATCGATGCCGAGTTGGCGGCGCGCGGCTACACCGGCGAGGGCGAGAGCTGCATCATCGAGGGCCCGCTCGCGCCGATCATCGCCGCCGCGGCGCCATTTGGCGGCACCGAGGCGGTGCAGCTTTGGCCGCACCCGGTGCCGGAGTGGCTCGCGGCAATGGCCCGCCTGCAAGGGCAGGCGCCCGAGTATCGCGCCATCTATAAGCAGATCGTCGGCTCGGTGCTGCTGCCGGCGGCGTTCGCCATGTTGGCGGTCGACGGCGAGCCGGTCGCGTTGGCCTATGGCGTCGTCCATTACGACCGGCTGTGCTTCGAGTCGGTGGTGACCGCCGACGGATATCGCCGCCGCGGCTATTCGCGCCGCGTACTGGGGGCGCTCGCCGCCTGGTCGAAAGACAACGGTGCGCGGATCGCGACCCTGCAGGTCGAGGCGAGCAACACACCCGGCCGCACGCTCTACCGTGCGATCGGCATGACCGCTGAGCTGCACCGCTATCATTACCGGCGGGAGCCGGTCAGATAATTCGCCGGAAGGTGAGGTTGACCCTTGGTCCGCAGGGCCGGCTCTCCTTCGGGATGCCGTGCCGCCAGCGATGCTGCGTGTCGCCCCGCATCAACAGAAGGCTTGCGGAGGCGAGACGCAGGCGTATCGGCGGTTCGCGTTTTGACGTCTTATGTTTCAGGATGAAGGTGCGTTCCGCGCCGAGGCTGAGCGATGCGATAACCGGCTGCGCGCCCAGCTCCGGCTCGTCGTCGCTGTGAAAGCCGATGCTGTCGCGATTGTCGCGGTAATAATTGAGAAGCACGCTGTTGAAGCTCGCCCCGGCCGCCGCCTCGACGAGAGTCTTGATGTCGATGAGGAGCGGCGTCCAGGGCAAGGGCCGCAGCGCAATGCCGGAATAGGCATAGGCCTTGCCGGCATCGCCATACCAGGCGATGAGGCGCGGCTGCCGCACCCGCCGGCCCCACATCACGACTTCCTCGGAGCGCCAGGAGATTTCGGTGATCAGCCGCTGCAAAAGCTGCGTGTCGGGTTGCCCGAGAGCGACCCGGTGGAAGTAGAGGACGTCGCCGTCCCGCACGGGGATGCGCTCCGGGGCGGGGGAACCGGCCAATGCCGCATCGCGCGCAACTGCGCTCATTAAAAACCGCCCGAACGTTGCGTCGTCTATGCGTAACAGGCGGTTGTCCCCGCCGCATTGCCTTCTTATATCTCACCCGTCAGCCTCCCACGGCTGATGTCATTTCCCGGGGGACCGGTGCGGTGCCTGTTCGGGGCCGTTTGGTCCTGCTTTTGACATGAGGTTTCCATGAGCAAGGTTATCGGTATCGATCTCGGCACGACGAATTCCTGCGTCGCCGTGATGGAGGGCAAGAGCGCCAAGGTCATCGAGAACAGCGAGGGCGCTCGTACCACGCCGTCGATGGTGGCGTTCACCGAATCGGGCGAGCGGCTGGTCGGCCAGTCGGCGAAGCGCCAGGCCGTGACCAACCCCGAGAACACGTTTTTTGCGATCAAGCGCCTCATCGGCCGGCGCTTCACCGATCCGATGGTGTCGAAGGACGTCGACCTCGTCCCCTACAAGATCATTTCCGGCGAGAACGGCGACGCCTGGGTCGAGAGCCGCAGCAAGAAATACGCGCCCTCGCAGATCAGCGCCTTCATCCTGCAGAAGATGAAGGAGACCGCCGAGGCCTATCTCGGCGAGAACGTGACGCAGGCGGTCATCACCGTTCCCGCGTACTTCAACGATAGCCAGCGCCAGGCGACCAAGGACGCCGGCCGCATTGCCGGACTCGAGGTGCTGCGCATCATCAACGAGCCGACCGCGGCGGCGCTCGCCTACGGCATGGAGCGCAAGGGCAGCGGCACGATCGCGGTTTACGACCTCGGCGGCGGCACCTTCGACATCTCGGTATTGGAGATCGGCGACGGGGTGTTCGAGGTCAAGTCGACCAACGGTGACACGTTCCTCGGCGGCGAGGACTTCGACAAGAAGATCATCGACTATTTGGCCGACGAGTTCAAAAAGGAGCAAGGCATCGACCTGCGCAGCGACAAGCTCGCGTTGCAGCGCCTCAAGGAGGCCGCCGAAAAGGCCAAGGTCGAGCTGTCGTCCTCGGTGCAGACCGAGGTCAACCTGCCCTTCATCACCGCCGACCAGAACGGCCCCAAGCACCTCAACATCAAGCTGACCCGCGCCAAATTGGAGGCGCTGGTCGACGACCTGATCCAGCGCACGATCGGCCCGTGCCGCAACGCGCTGAAGGATGCCGGGCTGAAGGCCAGCGAGATCGACGAGGTGATCCTCGTCGGCGGCATGACCCGCATGCCCAAAGTCATCGAGGCCGTGAAGCAGTTCTTCGGCAAGGAGCCCAACCGCGGCGTCAACCCCGACGAGGTGGTGGCGATCGGCGCGGCGATCCAGGCCGGCGTGTTGCAGGGCGAGGTCAAGGACGTCCTGCTCCTCGACGTGACCCCGCTATCGCTCGGCATCGAGACGCTGGGCGGCGTCTTCACCCGGCTGATCGACCGCAATACGACGATCCCGACCAAGAAGTCGCAGACCTTCTCGACCGCCGAGGACAACCAGACCGCGGTGACGATCCGCGTCTTCCAGGGCGAGCGCGAGATGGCGGCCGACAACAAGATCCTCGGGCAGTTCGACCTCGTCGGCATTCCGTCGGCGCGCCGCGGCATGCCGCAGATCGAGGTGACCTTCGACATCGACGCCAACGGCATCGTCAACGTGTCGGCGAAGGACAAGGCCACCGGCAAGGAGCAGCAGATCCGCATCCAGGCTTCGGGCGGGCTCAACGACGCCGACATCGAGAAGATGGTCAAGGACGCCGAGGCCCATGCCGATGAAGACAAGAAGCGGCGCGATCTGGTCGAGGCCAAAAACCACGCCGACGGGCTGATCCACACGACGGAGCAGACCCTTACCGAGGCCGGCGACAAGGTGCCGGAATCCGAGAAAGCTCCGGTCGAGGCGGCGATCCAGGCCCTGAAGGACGTGGTCGGCTCCGACGATGCCGATGCGATCAAGGCGAAGACCGAAGCCTTGGCCCAGGTCGCGATGAAGCTCGGCGAGCATATGTACAAGGCCCAGGACGCCGGCGCCGGTGGCCAAGGGCCGCAGGGCGGGCCGGACGACGCCGGACATGGCGGCCAGCATCCGGGCCATGACGACAAGGTGGTCGACGCCGATTTCGAGGAAGTCGACGAGAAAAAGCGCGGCCAGGGTTAGCGGTCCGGCTAAATTGCCGATGGTATATCCATGAGCATCCCCCGGGCGCCTGCCCGGGGGATGAGCTTCCACGCCCGATAGGGGAGTCCGGTGCGGATTTGCGACAATGGCTAAGCAGGATTATTACGAGACGCTCGGGCTGGCGAAGGGCGCCAGCGCCGACGAGCTGAAGCGTGCCTATCGCCAGAAGGCGATGCAGTTCCACCCCGACCGCAATGCCGGCGACAATACCGCAGAGCAGAAATTCAAGGACGTCAGCGAAGCCTACGAGATTCTCAAGGACGACCAGAAGCGCGCCGCCTACGACCGCTTCGGCCACGCCGCGTTCGAGCAGGGCGGCATGGCTGGCGGCGCGGGGTTCGGCGGCTTTTCCGGCGGATTCGCCGACATTTTCGAGGAAATGTTCGGTGCCATGGGCGGCGGGCGCCGCGACGCCGGGGTCAACCGCAGCGGCAGCGACCTGCGCTACAACCTCGAGGTGACGCTGGAGGACGCCTTCCGCGGCAAGCAGACGACGATCCGCGTCAACACTTTCGGCTTGTGCGAGCCGTGCCACGGCAAGGGTGCCGAGCCTGGGACCTCGCCCGCGACCTGCCGCACCTGCCAGGGCCACGGAAGGGTGCGCGCGCAGCAGGGCTTCTTCACGATCGAGCGCACCTGCCCGACCTGCCAAGGCGCCGGGACGGTGATCGAGAAGCCGTGCCGCGCCTGCGGCGGCCAGGGCCGTGTGCGGCGCGAGAAGTCGTTGTCGGTCAACATCCCCCCAGGGGTTGAGGACGGCACCCGTATCCGCCTCGCCGGCGAGGGCGAGGTCGGCCTGCACGGTACCACGGCCGGCGACCTCTACATCTTCATCAGCATTACCCAGCACCAGATCTTTCAGCGCGACGGCGCCAACATCTACTGCCGCGTGCCGCTGCCCTTTACCACCGCCGCGCTCGGCGGCACGGTCGACGTGCCGACCGTCGAAGGTTCCCGCACCAAGGTCACCGTGCCGGCAGGCACGCAATCCGGCCACCGCTTCCGGCTGCGCGGCAAGGGGATGACCGTGCTGCGCTCGACGTCACGCGGCGACATGTACGTCCACGCCGTGGTCGAGACGCCGGTCAACCTCACCAAGCGCCAGCAGGAATTGCTGCGCGAGTTCGAGAAGGAAGGCGGCGGCAAGACCAACCCCGAGAGCGAGGGCTTTTTCGCCCGGGTCAAGGAATTCTTCGAGGATCTGCGGGAATAACCCTCACCCGTCTCCGTGCTGTCGCCTGGAGCCACCCTCTCCCGCAGCGATGGCCGGAGAGGGTGCCTACGCGCAGAGCCCTATCATCTCGAGCACCGCCGCGCCGAGTACCCCATAGGGGTTGCACAGCGTCTCGGGCAGTTCGAGGTGGCTGTAGTTCTCGGCGACGATCAGCTCGTGCAGCTTGCCGGCTTTGTCGACCGCGGCGGCGAATTCCTTGGCCTGGCGGATGAACTCCGGCGTCTCGTAGGTGCCGTAGGAGACGATGACCGGCGCACGGAGCCGGTCGAGATGGCGGATCGGGCTCAGCGCTTCGACCATCGCATCGGTGAACTTGACGTAATTGGCGCGCGCCGAGAGCCGCACCGGCGCCAGCTCGTACATGCCGCTGGTGGTGAGCCCGCCCTTGACGATATCGGCCGGCACACCCAAGGCGCGCCAGTCGGTGGTCAGCGCGACCGCCGCGAGATGCGCGCCCGAGGACTGGCCGCCGATATAGAGCCGGTCGGGGTCGCCGCCAAAGCTCGCGGCGTTGCGCCAGACCCAGGCAATCGCGCGGCACACCTGCTCCGCCATCGGCAAGAGGCTGCCGCCCGCCTCGCCGACATTGACGAAGTCGGGCACGACGTAATGCACACCGGC
>DASZLY010000297.1:0-2382 GCA_035552135.1 Allostellaceae bacterium
TTGGCGTGGCGACGCCGAGCTTAGCTGGAGCTGCGTGAGGGGAATGCCGTTCAGCTTATCCGCACGAATTTGTCGACGCTGCGGTTCTGGGTCAGGCCGGCGTAGATGTCGCCGTGCGAGTCGACGCCGATGCCGTGGACGTGGCGGCTTTCCATCTTGGCCAGCACCTCTCCCTTGGGGCTGCGCACGGTGCAATAGGCCGGGTTGCCGTCGGCCTCCTGCTCGGCGATGTAATAGTTGCCGTCCTTGCCGCGGCTGATGTCGTTGGGCCCGCCCATGCCGGTCCACTCGCTGAGGTATTGGCCCTCGGGCGTGAAAAACTGGATGCGCCGGTTCGAGCGGTCGGCGACCAGCAGATTGCCGGCATCGTCGAGCGCGATCGAGTGCGGCAGATGGAACTGGCCAGGCCCGCTGCCCGGCGCGCCCCACGACGTCTTGAGCGTGCCGTCCGCGGCAAAGCGGTGGACGCGGGCGTTGCGGTAGCCGTCGGTGATGTAGATGTCGCCGTTGGGATGCGGCAGCATCTCGGTCGGGTGGTTGAACGGCCCGGCGGCGCGCTCGGCGAGCCAGTTCTCGATCTTGCCGGTGTCGGAATGCTGGCCCGCCGTGCCGAGCGCGAGCTTGACCTTGCCGTCGAGCGAGAACGACTTGGCGACCGAATCCGCGCGGTCGGTGGTATAGACCGTATCGCCGACGATCTTGAGGCCGTGCGGGTCGGTAACATCGCCCGCGCCCCATGACGCGAGATGCTTGCCGTTACGGTCGAACATCACGACGGGCGGGTCGCGGCGCTGGAACACGTAGATGCGGTCCTGGTCGTCGGCCGCGACCCGGCTGATCAGGCCAAACGGCTCGCCGTCGGGCGACTTGAAGAAATCGTGGATCACTTCATAGCGGTAATCGCCGGTTCCGACTTGGGTCATGGTTGCGTTCCTCCGGAGAAAGCCCATCGTTCGATGGACTTCGTTAGACCAATCCTGATGCAGCCGCGCATACTCCTCTGCCGGCGCCAACACCCAGCCTTCGCGCCAAAGCAGCCGATCGACCTCGACATGCCTCAGCCCTCGCCGCTCGGCCAGCTGGCGCGCGAGCGTCGACTTGCCGCCTCCCGAATTGCCGATGATGACCACGCGAGGCATAGCGAATTTGCCTTGGCGGCTGCGCCGCGCCGAAATATCTCGTACACTCGGACAATAGAGGGAGGCTGGTGAAAATGGCAGAGCATCCGCGCATCGCGCTCGATCCGGGTGTGCTTGCGGGAAAGCCCGTCATTCGTGGGACGCGGCTCGCCGTTGAGTTTATCATTGGCCTGCTGGCCGATGGCTGGAGCGAGGCGGAAATCCTGGCCAACTATCCCGCGGTCGCGCACGACGACATCCTCGCCTGCCTGGCCTACGCGCGGGATGCCTTGAACTCGGCGAGGATGTCACCCAGCGCAGTGTGAAGCGCCGTGCGTTTTCTTGCCGACGAGAATGTTCCGAAGGCTGCGGTGGCAGCTCTCGAAGGCGCCGGCCATGACGTTGTCTGGGTGAGGTCCGCGACCCCGGGGGCCGCCGATACCGACATTCTCGCCGCAGCGGCGCGGGAGAGCCGCGTTCTCCTGACATTTGACAAAGATTTCGGCGAATTGGCCGCACGATCCGCCTTGCCCGCAGGGTATGGGGTCATTCTGTGCCGTATTCCGCCGCCGCGTTCCGAGCCTGCGGGACGACGCCTGGCTATTCGGATTGGCGCGCGGGACGATTGGGCCGGCCATTTCTCGGTTATCGAGCCGGGCCGGATCAGGACGCGCCGGCTGCTGTGAGGCGCTCAATACGGCTCCTTGACGAAGATGAAGGTCGTGCCGGTGACGATCGGCGCGCTGGCGCCGACAAAGCTCACATTCACGTCCTTCACCTGGCGCGAGCCGGCGCGACCCGAGGCCTGGAGCGCGCCTTCGATGATGTGCCACAGCCCGTGGATGCGGCCGGTGCCGAGGCTGCCGCCAAAGGTGTTGAGCGGCAGCTCGCCGTCGAGTTCGATGCGCCCGCCCTGGATGAAGTCGAGCGCCTCGCCCTCCTTGCAGAAGCCATACGATTCAAGCCCGTAGATCACCGAAGCTGAGAACCCGTCGTAGATCTGCGCGACATCGACATCCTTCGGCGCAAAGCCCGAGCGCTCCCAGGTCAGCTTGGCCGAGCTGCTGCCGCCGAGCATGTAGTCGCTGAGGCTGCCGATCCGCCCGGCAACCTCGAAATGCAGCCGCTCGCCGTAGCCGGCGAGATAGGCCGGCTGGGGCTTGAGGTCGCGCGCCCGCTCGGCGGTGGTCAGCACGATCGCCACCGCGCCCTGCACCGGGATGTCGCAATCGAACAGGCAGAACGGGTACGCCACCATGCGCGA
>DASZLY010000298.1:0-1774 GCA_035552135.1 Allostellaceae bacterium
CGACGAGGCGACGACCCGATAGCCGAGATTGGAGAGCAGCGCGATCGCCGTGCTGCCGACGCCGCCCGTCGCGCCGGTCACCAGTACCTCGCTGCCGTTCCTGAGCCCGCGACGTTCGAGCGCGATCACCGCCAGCATCGCAGTGAAGCCGGCGGTGCCGATCGCCATCGCCTGGCGCGTGGTCAGCCCTTTCGGCAGCGGCACCAGATAATCGGCCTTGACCCGCGCCTTCTCGGCGAAGCCGCCCCATTGCTGCTCGCCGACCCGCCAGCCGGTGAGCACGACCGGGTCGCCGGGCTTGAATACCGGCGATTGCGAACGCTCGACGGTCCCGGCGAAATCGATGCCCGGCACGTGCGGATAGCTGCGCACCAGCCGGCCGATCCCGTTAAGGATCATCCCGTCCTTGTAGTTGAGCGTCGAATACTCGATCGCGACAGTGACCTCGCCCTCGGGCAGGTTTGCCTCGTCGACCGCCTCGAGGCGCGGTCGGACCTTCCCGCCTTCTTCGTGCAGGACCAGGGCGCGAAACGTCGGCATCAGCGAAATCCCGTCATTGCGAGGAGCCGCAGGCGACGAAGCAATCTCGATGGGTTGAGTCTCAAACGGAGGGAGATTGCTTCGCTCCGCTCGCAATGACAGCCGTTCATGTCCGCAGCGGTTCGAGGATGCTGACGAAATTGGCGACCGCGGCGCCGCCCATGTTCATCACCCCGGCGAGCGAGGCGCCGGGGATTTGCATGTCGCCCGCGGCGCCGGTCACCTGCATCGACGCCAGCACATGCATCGAGACGCCGGTCGCGCCGACCGGGTGGCCCTTTGACTTGAGCCCGCCCGACGGGTTGATCGGCAGCCGGCCGTCTTTCTCGGTCCAGCCTTCGAGGATCGCCTTCGCGCCTTCCCCAGGCGCGGTCAGCCCCATCGCCTCGTATTCGATGAGCTCGGCAATCGTGAAGCAATCGTGCGTCTCGACCAGATCGAGGTCCAAGAGGCCGAGCCGCGCCGCCGACAGCGCCTTCTTCCACGCCAGCGCCGGGCCCTCGAACGCCAGGATGTCACGCCGGCTCATCGGCAGGAAGTCATTGACCTGTTCGGCGGCGCGGAACGCGACCGCCTTCTTCATCGCCAGCGCGGTCTGCATGTCGGCGAGCACGACCGCCGCCGCGCCGTCCGACACCAGCGAGCAGTCGGTGCGCTTCAGCGGGCCCGCGACCAGCGGGTTCTTGTCCGAGATCGTGCGGCAGAACTCATAGCCGAGGTCCCGGCGCATCTGCGCCATCGGATTGGCGACGCCGTTCTTGTGGTTCTTCGCGGCGATCCGTGCCAGCGCGTCAGACTGGTCGCCGTAGCGCTGGAAATAGCTCTGCGCGATGGTGCCGAAAATCCCGGCGAAGCCGCCTTCGATCTGGTCCTCTTCCTTGCGGTAGCAAGCGCGCAGCAACAGGTCGTTGATTTCGGCGCCATTGCGCTCGGTCATCTTCTCGACGCCGACGACGAGGATCAGCCGCCCCTTGCCGGCGGCGATCGTGTTGAGCCCCATATGGATCGCCGCCGAGCCGGTGGCGCAGGCATTCTCGACCCGCGTCGCCGGCTTGAAACGCAATTCGGGGTCAGCCTGGAACACCAGCGACGCAGGAAATTCCTGCTTTACGAACCCGCCGTTCATCGTGCCGAGATAGACCGCGTCAATATCGGCGCCGGACACCCCGGCATCGGCGAGCGCGCCCTGCGCGACCTCGACGATCAGCGATTCGACGTCGCGGTCGTCATGCCG
>DASZLY010000299.1:0-3216 GCA_035552135.1 Allostellaceae bacterium
CCTCTGCGACGGCGAGGACGAACTGGTCGCCGAAGCTGACCGCATCGCCGCCGAGCATGTCGAGGTGCTGACCAGCGAGCCGCGCCGCTTTCTCGACCGCTTGCACAATTACGGCGCGCTGTTCCTCGGCCCCGAGACCAATGTCTCCTACGGCGACAAGGTCATCGGCACCAACCACACGCTGCCGACCAAGGGCGCCGCGCGCTATACCGGCGGCTTGTGGGTCGGCAAGTTCCTCAAGACCTGCACCTACCAGGAAGTCCGCACCCCCGAAGCGAGCGCGATGATCGGCGAATATTGCAGCCGGCTCTGCGCCATCGAGCGCTTCTGGGGCCACAAGGAACAAGCCGATCTGCGCGTCCGCCGCTACGGCGGCAAGAACGCGGCGGAATGATGCCGTTCTTACACCTCAAACATCTCCCGGAGCACCGCGAGGGTGGCGCGCAATGTGGAACTAGGCGCTGCGCCGAGACGGCGGATAAGCCGCTGCTTGTCGAGAGTGCGCAATTGATCGAGCAGAATCAGCCCCTCCCTGCCGCGAAACCTCACGGAAACGCGAAACGGCGCGGCGCGGCTTCCTGTCGTCATCGGCGCGACGATGACTGTCCGCAGGACATCGTTGAGCTCTGCGGGAGAAACCACGATGCAAGGCCGTGTCTTCTGAATTTCCGAGCCGATGGTCGGGTCAAGGTTCGCAAGCCAAATCTCGCCGCGCGCCACACCGGCACCGATCACCATGTGAGGTCTTCGTCACCCGCATTACCGAATTCCGGCCAGACCAGCGCGTCGTCGCCCACTTCAGCGATTGCTCGTGCCGCATTAGCCCAGCTCGCACGCGGCTGGCTGGCGACCGGCGCCAAAACGATCTTTCCCTCTTCAAGCGTCATGTCGAGCGCATCGCCTGCGGCGACCCCGGCTTCGTCGAGCAACGACTTCGGGATGATGACACCAGATGAATTGCCCAGCTTTCGCACCGCAGTTCGCATATTCCTGCCGCCATCTTGCCGTTAGTACGATGTTATAACCATCCTTACGACTTCGGCAAGAAGCAGCGCCCCGAGATCGTTCACTCCTCCGGCATCCCGGCGAGGCGCAGCCCGACATCGATGGTCTTTTCGGCGAGGGCGCGGTAGGCGGGGTTGTTGGTGTAGGCCCAGCGGGCGCGCTGGCGCTTCATCGAATTGATCTCGGGCTTCAGCTTGAGCGACTCCGCGAGCGCGTTGCGCGCCCCGGCGAGGTCGCCCTTCAGCGCCAGCGCCGCCGCCAGGTCGAGGTCTATATAATAGATGCGCGGGTTGGCGGCGCGCGCCCTGGTCAGCCAGTCGATCGCCTCGGGCAGGTGACCCTGCAGCAGATGCGCCAGGCCCAGCGACCAGTATGCGAGCGCGATGTTCGGGTCGTTGGGGTTGAGCCGAATGCGCTTCTCCTCGAGCGGGATCGCCGCTTCCGGCTCGCCGAGATAGATCAGCGTGACGCCGAGCTGACCGACTGCCGCGGCATTGTTCGGATCGAGTTCGATCGCGCGCTGCCATTCGATGCGCGATTCCGGCAGGCGGTTCTGTACCCGGCGCAGCAGCGCGATCATCGCGTGCAGCTGCGAGCGATTGGGGTTGCGGACGAGGAGACCGTTGAGGATGGTTTCGGCGCGCTTCTCGTCATCCTCCGGGTGGTCGCTGCCCGACGCCAGGCCGACCACCAGCACCGAGGCGATGCCGAGCTTTGCCTCGTAGGAGTTCGGGTCGATCTGCAGCGCCTGTTCGAAGGCGCGCATCGCATCCTCGCGGCTGGAGGCGACCGGCGTGTGCTGATAGAGCGCCCAGCCGCGCATGATCAGATCCTGCGCGTCGGGATTGACCGGCTGCTCGCGCTCGATCTGCCGCCCGACCGCCTGCACCAGTTCGAGGTTGAGCGTGCGGGCGAGGCGGCCGGTGATCTCGTTCTGCGCCTGGGCGAGGTTGCGGCGGTCGGTATCGAAGCGGTCGGCCCAGACCTGGGCGCCGCTATCGGCGCTGATCAGCTCGACATTGACCTGCACCTGGTCGCCGATGCGGCGAACGCTGCCTTCGAGCGCGTAATGCACCCCGAGGTCGCGGCCGAGCTGCTTCACGTCGACCGCGATACCCTTATAGGTGGAGGCGGTATTGCGGGCGATGACGAAGCTGCCGGCGATGCGCGAGAGATCGGTCGTCAGGTCTTCGGTGATTACGTCGGCGAAGTAATCCTGGTCGGGATCATGCGACAGGTTCTCAAACGGCAGCACGACGATCGACAGGCGCGGCGCGGCGTTGCTCTGCACCGCCGGCGGCAGCGGGGCGGAAGTCGCGGCCGGCGCTGCAGCGGGGTTCGCGACCGGGCCGGCGTGGCCGCGCCACAGCCACCAGCCGCCTCCGGCCCCCGCCGCCACGACCACGAGCGCCGCGACGGCGACCGCGGCGCCAGGGCGAACCCGCCGCCGCTGCGGGGCGGCGGCCAGTTCGGTCGCAGCGATCGCCGCCGGACTCAGCGCATAGACCCGCACCGGCCGCGCGATGTTCTTGACCTGCTGGTCGCCGCGATCATCGAAAATATAGGGCAGCTTGTCGCGAACCTGGTCGCGCACCACGCGCGAGACGCAGATGCCCGCCGGCTCGGCCAGCGCCTCGAGTCGCGCCGCGATGTTCACCCCGTCGCCGAAAATGTCGTGCTCCTCGGCGACGATATCGCCGAGATTGATACCGATACGGAATTCGAGCCGGCGTTCGGCCGCAACTTCGTCGTTGCGGGCCGCCATCGCGCGCTGCATCTCCACCGCGCAACGCACCGCATCGACGACGCTGGTGAACTCGACGAGGAACCCGTCACCGGTCGACTTGATGATTCGGCCGCGCCGCTCGCGGATGCGCGGATCGGCGATCTGGTGCCGCCAGGCGCGCAACCCGGCGAGGGTCGCCTCCTCGTCCTCGCTCATCAAGCGGGTGTATCCGGCGACATCGGCGGCGAGGATCGCCGCGAGATGCCGTTCGACGCGTGCCCCGCGCCTAAAGTTCATGTCGCGATCTTAGTTCAGGGATTTGTGGAGGACGCCGTCTTTCATAATCACACTGAGGTGTTCGCCCTGGCCGTCGAGCAGCGCGATGTCGCGCAGCGGGTCGCCGTCGACCGCGATCAGGTCGGCCCGCGCACCGGGAGCGATAACGCCGAGCTCGCCCGCGCGGTTGAGCAGCTCGGCATTGACCA
>DASZLY010000300.1:0-2731 GCA_035552135.1 Allostellaceae bacterium
GGCTAGCTCGGCGTGCAGCGCCTCGCTGAACGACACGGCGAAGGCCTTGCTCGCGTGATAGACGGCCATGCCCGGCCCCGGCATAAAGCCGGCGATCGAGGCGACGTTGAGGATGCCCCCTTTGTGGCGGGTGATGTCGGGCAGGAAGCGCAACGTGAGGTCGGATAATGCGCGCACGTTGAGATCGACGATGGCGAGCTGCTGCGAGAGATCGAGATCGGCCGCCGCGCCGAGCACGCCGAAGCCGGCATTGTTGACCAGGATCGCCACTTCGAGGCCGCGTTCGCGCAAGGTTGCTTCGAGCTGCGCGATGCCGTTGGCCGCGCCGATGTCGGCAGCGATGACGTGCGGCCGCGGCTGGCCATGACCGGCAATCCGTTCGGCAAGGGCCTCGAGCTCGGCCTCGCGCCGCGCCGTCAGCACCAGGGCGTGGCCATGTCGGGCGAATTCGCGCGCCAGCGCGGCGCCGATCCCCGATGAGGCGCCGGTGATCAGGCAGACAGGCGTAGCCGCGGATGACATGGCGCGATGAATGCTCGACAATGACGGGAAACGCAATGAGGGCCGGATCGGTGGCGGATCTCGACGGTAAAATCGTGCTGGTAACGGGCGCCGCCGGGGCTATCGGGGCGGCGATCGCCGCCGCCATCCGCGCGGCCAAAGGTATCGTGATCGCCACGGACCTGAAGCAAGGTTCGGGCATCGATCACGCGCTCGACGTCACCAGCGAGAGCAATTGGCAGCGCGTCGCCGCCGCCGTCGAGAAGCAGCACGGACGGCTCGATGGTCTCGTCAACGCCGCCGGCATCGCTACCGTCGGCAACATCGAGAAGACCGACTTCGCGACATTCAAACGGGTCGTCGCCGTCAATCTCGACGGCACCTTCCTCGGCTGCAAATACGCCTTCCCGCTGCTGCGGCAGAGGGGCGGGTCGATCGTCAACCTGTCGTCGGTGCTCGGCCTGATCGGCGGGCCGAACCTCGCCGCTTACAGCGCCTCGAAGGGCGGCGTGTCGCTGCTGACGAAATCGGTGGCGCTCTACGGCGCACGCTACAAGCCGCCGGTGCGCTGCAATGCCCTGTGTCCGGCCTTCATCGCCGGGCCGATGGTCGACGAGATCGCCGGCGGCACGAAAAATCCGGACGCCGTGAAGCAGAAGCTCGCACTCGACATTCCGCTCGGCCGTCTCGGTGCGCCGGAGGAGGTGGCCTCGGCGGCCGTCTATCTGTTGTCGGATGCGGCCTCGTTCATCACCGGCGCCGATGTGCCGGTCGATGGCGGGCTGACAGCGAGGTGATGCTTCTTACCCGCCGCCCTGTGGGGAGGGTCGCTCGCCGAACGCAGTGAGGTGAGCGGGGTGGGGGTAGTTTCGACTCACGAAGACCCCCAGCCCGGCTCGCGGAGCCTGTCATCGGGCGGGCCCAAGTGGGCCGGACCCGTTGGCTCGCCGTTCCTGCCCACAAGGGGGAGGGTGAAGAAGACTATCCCCGCATCAGCGCGGTGACGTGCGCGGCAGCCGATTGCGACAGGCCTTGCAGGTCATAACCGCCTTCCAGCATCGACACGATGCGGCCGTTACAATTCTCGTCGGCGATCTGCATCAGCTTCTGCGTCACCCAGGTGAAGTCGGCCTCGACGAGATTCAGATTCGCCAGCGGATCGCGCGTGTGGGCGTCGAAGCCGGCCGAGATGACGAGCACGTCGGGCTTGAAATCGCGCAGGCGCGGCAGGATCGCCGTCTCGAACGCCTCGCGGAATCGGTCGCCGCCGTCGCCAGCGCGCAAGGGTGCGTTGACGATCGTGTTGAACTGCCCGCGCTCGGTGACCGCGCCGGTGCCGGGATAGAGCGGCATCTCGTGCGTCGAGCAGTACAGCACGCTGCGATCGGCCCAGAAGATGTCCTGCGAGCCGTTGCCATGATGAACATCGAAGTCGACGAGCGCCGCGCGCTCGGCGCCGTGCTTCTTCTGCGCATAGCGGGTGACGATGGCGGCGCTGTTGAACAGGCAGAAGCCCATAGGCCGCGCCGTCTCGGCGTGATGGCCGGGCGGGCGTACGGCGACGAAGGCGTTGTTCACGCTTCCGCTCAAGACTTCGTCGACAGCGCGCACGCCGCCGCCGACGCAGCGCAGCACCGCCTCGTAGCTGCCGGGCGACATCGAGGTGTCGGCGTCGAGCCGCACCATGCCTTCGCCGGGCGAGGCGTCCTTGATCGCCTCGATGTAATCCATTGGATGGCAGAGCGCGATCGTCTCCAACTCGGCCATCGGCGCTTTTTCGCGTGCCAATGTCTGGAAGCGCTCGTGCTCGAGCGCCTGCTCGATGGCGCGCAGGCGGTCCGGCCGCTCCGGATGGCCGGCGGGCGTGAGGTGATCGAGGCAGGCGGAATGGGTGATGTAGAGGGTGGTCATGCGATTTATCTAGGCCGCGAGGCAGGGCGAGGCAAACGGCTAAAATCTGTTCCGTCGCCGTGAGGAGCCCGCGCCATCGGCACGGCTACGCGTTATGGCGCGCCCGCCCGGGACGAGGGTGCAATAAATCGTTATTTAGGACTATTGACCGGTCCTAACAATTTGCCTATAGTCCTGTCATCCCGTCCCGTTACCGAGGGGCGTCTGATCAAGCGTCTCCAGACGCGGGGCGGGATGCGGTGGCCGGGGGGAGCGTCGGAGATGCGGCGCAGTTCTTTCCCTCCCGGCGGTTCAAGCCGCGCTCGTCCCGGCGTGCCGA
>DASZLY010000301.1:0-1530 GCA_035552135.1 Allostellaceae bacterium
CCCGGCCGGCCCCAACGGATTTGCCGACACCAATGCCGCGTGGGCCGCGCCCGAAGGCATCAAGCTGCGGCTCGACGTCTCGGCGCAGATCGCCTCGCGGCTTGCCGACAGCATCGATCCGCGCGACCTGCTGCAGCTTGCAGCGGCCGATGCCGCCTCGACCGATACGCGAAAGACCATCGAGCGCGCGGAGTCACGGGAGCAGGCGCTGGCGCTATTGTTGATGTCGCCGGAATTCCAGAGGAGATGACGGCCATGGAAAATACCATGAGTTGCCTTGAGGCTTCATCGATCTCGCGGCGCGGATTGTTGCTCGGCGGCGCGTCGTTCGCGGCCTGGGCCTATTTGCCGAAATTCGCGCGCGCCGCCGATGGCCGCGATCCGCGGCTCGTTGTGGTGATCCTGCGCGGCGCGCTCGACGGTCTCGCCACCGTCGCGCCGATCGGCGATCCTGATTATGCCAGCCTGCATGGTGCGATCGCGCTACGTGCAGACGGGCCCAACGCTGCCGTGATGCTCGATCCGTTCTTCGGCCTGCATCCGACGATGCCGGAGTTTGCGCGGATGTATCGCGCCAAACAGGCCGCGGTCGTCCATGCGGTCGCGACCTCCTATCGCGATCGCTCGCATTTCGACGGGCAGGACGTGCTCGAGAGCGGCTTTGCCGGTCCCGGCCGCGTGCAGTCGGGCTGGCTCAATCGCGCGCTGGAGGCGTTGCCGAAGGGCGAGCGGGTGATGAGCGGGCTTGCGGTCGGCCCGACCACGCCGCTGGTGCTCCGTGGCGCGGCGCCAACGGTCGGCTGGGCGCCGGTCGCACTGCCGCAGGCGGCCGACGACACAGCGATGCGGCTGCTCGATCTCTATCAGCACCGCGATCCCACACTGGCGAGCGCATTGACGCAAGGGTTACAGCTCGAGAAGCAGGCGCAGGGCGATGACATGAAGCTGAAGCCCGGTGGAGGCGGCGTGGCCGCGATGCGGCTGGTGGCGCGGGGAGCGGCCAAATTGATGGCGGCCGACGACGGCCCGCGGATCGGCGCGCTCGCCTTCGACGGCTGGGACACCCACGCCAATGAGGGCGGCCCGGTCGGGCGTCTCGCGCAACTGCTCGGCGGTCTCGACGGCGCGCTGGCGGAATTCGAAAGCGGTCTCGGCGATCGCTGGCGCGACACCGTGATCGTGGTCGCCACCGAATTCGGCCGCACCGCACGCATCAACGGCACCGAAGGCACCGACCACGGCACCGGCACCGTCGCGCTGCTCGCCGGCGGCGCGGTCAAGGGCGGCCGGATGATCACGGACTGGCCGGGCCTGAAACCCGCCAACCTCTACCAGGCACGCGACCTCGCCCCGACCACCGATCTGCGCGCGGTCATCAAGGGTGTGCTGCACGACCAGCTCGGCGTCGGCGAACGCGCGCTCGCGGAGACGGTGTTTCCGGATAGCGCGCCGGTGAGGCCGATGAAAGGGCTGGTGGCTTGACTTTCTTGAACCTCTCCCCGCCCTTTGCGGGGAGAGGTCGGAAGCGGC
>DASZLY010000302.1:0-2828 GCA_035552135.1 Allostellaceae bacterium
TTGATCATCTTCGCCGTGATGCGGCGGCCCTTGGCATAGAGCGCGTCGGCATCCTTGGCGGCGGCGACGAATTCGTCTTCCGTGCCGGCCGGGATTTCGTAGATCTCGGCGTCGATCGGGATCAGCGCCTCCAGCTCGTAACCATAGTCGCTGCCCGCGACGGTGAAACTGGCGCCGGCCGGCGTCGCAACTCGAAACTTGGCCAAGGGTCCCTCCCGATGCACGAAATCCGCTGGCGCGGATCAGAGCCGCCGGGGGTGCGGATTGTCAATCGCCACCCGATGCCAGCCGGATTGACGGTGGCGACTCTCTCGACTATTTCCTGTCTAGTTGGCTAGCTAGGATGGAAGCGATGGACGGATCGCAGTGGTCGCTGCAGGACGCGAAAAACAGCTTCAGCGCCGTCGTCGAGGCGGCCTGCCGCGGGGAGCCGCAGACCGTCACCAAGCGCGGGAAGCGGGCGGTCGTCGTCGTGTCGGCCGAAGAGTACGACCGGCTGGCCGTCAAGACAAAAGACCGTCAGTCGTTTGTCGAGCATCTGCTCGCGGCGCCCAAGGGGCCGCTTAAGCTGGGCGGCACGAAACTCAAGCTCCGCGACATCAAGTTCTGATGTACCTGCTCGACACCGTCGTTTTCTCCGAGTTTTTCAAGCATCGTCCGCATCCCGGCTTTGTGCGCTGGCTCAAAGACAAACCGGAGGACGCGCTGTTCCTGTCGACCGTAACGGTCGGCGAGGTGGAAAGCGGCATCGAACGACAGCGGGATCGAGACGCTGCTTTCGCCGAGGCCCTGCTTGGGTGGCTGGAGCGGAGTCTTGAGGTTTATGGCGATCGCGTTCTGCCGATAACGACGCCCGTCTCGCGCCGTTGGGGACGGCTGACCGCACGCCTTCGCCGCGCAGATGCCGACCTCTTGATCGCCGCGACTGCGCTGGAGCATGGCCTCACCGTCGTGACCCGCAATGTCCGGCATTTCTTGCCGACCGGCGTGCCGATCGAAAACCCGTTCGAGGCGAGGCCATGACCCTCATTATGCCATGACCCTCGTTATGTACGAGCGCATCGGCCATGAGGGGCGGCGGCCGAGCCCGTATTCCTGGCGCGTGCGCTATGCCTTCGCGCATAAGGGCGTCGCGCCCGAATTCCGCCACGTGCGGTTTGCCGATGTCGAGACGATCCGTGCGCTGTCCGGCCAGCATTTCGTGCCGATCGTCACCGATGGCGAGCGGGTGATCCACGATTCGTGGAACATCGCCGGCCATCTCGAAGCGCGCTTCCCGGACGCGCCGAGCCTCTTTCCCGGCGGCGACCGCGAGGTCGCGCGGCTGGTCAACCATTGGGCCGACATGACGCTCGGCACCGCGATCCGCCGGCTGATCGCCGCCGATTTCCCGCTTTGCCTCGATGCCGGCGACCGTGAGTACTACCGCCGCTCGCGCGAGGCGACGTTCGGCTGCACGCTCGAAGAATACTGCGCCGACCGGCCGCGCTGGCTTGCCGAGTTCGCCGCGATCACCGAGCCGCTCGAACGCACGCTGGCCGAGCAGCTCTTCATCTGCGGCGAGGCGCCGGGCTATGCCGATTACCTCGTGTTCTCGATGTTCCAGTACGCGCGGCTAGGCTCGCCGCACGAGTTTGTCCCCGAGGGCAGCGCGCTGCGCGCTTGGCGCGACGGCCTCGCGCGGGCGTTTGGCGGGCTGGGCGAGCGCTACCCGAGGCACCCTGCCGCCGCCTAGAACCGGCGCTTCCACGGCGGGGAGCACAGTCAAAAACGAGCGGAGTTCGGCGACGAGGCGCGCGCTGTCGCCGACATAATGCAGATGGTCCTCGCCGGGTAGCTCGACAAAGCGCGCGCCGGGCACGCGCGCGGCGAGGTAATGCGCGTTCTCGATGCCGATCCGCCGGTCGCCGCCGCGGTGCAGCAGCAGCGTCGGCGCGCGGATGCTCGGCAAGACGCCGCTGATGTCGGCGTCGCGGTCGATGCGCAGCAAGGCCGCTGCGTCGACGGCGCGCGCGCTCATCAGCTCGAAGCGCGACCAGGCGCGGCGGAATTGCTGGTCCGCCGCCATGCTTGGCGCGACCCGCGGCGGCAAGGCGCCGGTGCCCCAGACCCGCTCGACCAGCTCGAACCGCACGTCGACCTGCGCTTCCGGCCAGGCGCGCGTCGGGCTGTGGACAAAGGCGCCGTAAAGCGCCAGCCCGCGCAGCCGCTCGGGATAGGTCGCCGCGAACAGCAGGCTCATCATCCCGCCCTCGGAGATGCCGAGCATCGCCGGGCAGGGCGCGCCGGCGGCGTCGAGCACCGCGCGGACATCGTCCATGCGCTGTTCGAGGTCCGGCACGCCGTGGTCGCGGTCGGACAGCCCGGTGCCGCGCTTGTCGAACAGGATCAATCGCGCGAAACCGGCGAGCGCCTCGCAAAACCGCGTATGCGCCGGGTCTTCCCAGGTCAGGTCGAGATGCGAGACCAGCCCCGGCACGACGATGAGGTCGAGCGCATGCTCGCCGCCGCGCTGTTCGACGACCTGGTAGGCGATGCGGACATCTCCGTTACGGGCGTAACGGGTTTCGGGGGCACCCATGGGGCCATGATGCCGCGACGAGGTTAAAATTATCCTTTGCTGCTAACTCGGAGTGGGATTGTTTTCGGCGGAATCGGGCGCATCTGGCCGGCCGGCATGTCGTGTAGGCATGGCCGCGAGCGGGCGATCGCGCATTTCCTTGACGCGCGTTGCGGTTGAGAGAGGCGATTCGCGCCGCGAGTCGCGCCTTGCGCTTTTCGTCAAACCGGGGCGATCGCCAATTATCGCTTAGATGCAGTAGCTTAGG
>DASZLY010000303.1:0-18732 GCA_035552135.1 Allostellaceae bacterium
CGACATCTGCGCGTCCTCGAGCTCGACCCGGCCGCCATCGCCGGCGTACAGCGCCAGCTTTTCGAGCTCGGCCCGGGTCAGCAGCCTGTCGCCGCCGAGATGCGCGACGAGAAAATCGGTGGCGTCGCGGCTCGCGGCGATGCGGTGCCGGGCGAGGGTGTCGCGGATCACCTCGGCGAGGTCGCGCGCGCTGTCCGGGTAGCAGCCGATCGCGACGCCGCACGGCGCGTCGTCGAACAGGCGGCGCAGTGCGCCGCGCGCCGGGAGGTCGCCGCCCTCGACCACGACGAGCCCGTCGTCCGGCGGGCTGGCGAGAAAGCGGCCGAACACGGCACTCTGCGCGTCGCCGGTCTCGCGCACCCGCACCAGCCGCTGTCCGCCCATCAGGCTGATTTGCGCGGCCTCGTCGTAGAGCCGGGCCGGATCGGCGGCGAGCATCGCACCGGTGAGATCCGCGACGCGAAATGCATCGTGCAAATCGGGGGTTACGCCGCGGCCGAGCAGGTCGGCGCGTTCGCGCACCAAGCCCGCGTCGGGACCGTACAGCAGCACCGCGCGGATGCCGGGCTCGGGACGGCGCAGAAACGCGTCTATGCGCCCGGCGGCCAGTTTCACGATGAGGCCAGCTTCACGATGGTGTGGGCGCCCTGTTCTGCATGAACAACGTGAGCCGCGCGACGATCTCGTGACGCAACTCCTCGACGCAGCGCCGTTTGGCATCGTTCTGCGCGACGACGGTGCTGTAACCGTTCGCCTGGATGTCATACGAATCGTTGGCGTGGAGGCTGCTCGATTGCAGCAAGGTGTTGCCGGCCAGCGCGAAGAGCTGGTAGGTCGCGTCGAGCTCGACCTCGCCGCGCGTGCCGAGGCCCTGCGACTGGATGCCGAGGTTCTGCTGGATGATCCGCAGCCCCACGGCCAGCCGGTAGAGCGGCTTGGTGTCTTCATGCTGCGGGTTAAGCGAGGCGCGCAATCCGAATTCTAGCATCTGCCCGATGCGTTCGGGGATCGGATCGATCTTGATTGCGCGCAGATCGGCGCTCGCCGGCTCGGTCTTGGAGTCGGCGTAGAGCGGCTCCCAGCCGCAGCCGGAGAGCGGCAAGCCCAACAGGGCCGGCAGTACGAGGAGGCGCCGTCGCGCGATCACGCTAGGCCACCACGCTGACGATGCGGTTCGGCACGACCACCACCTTTCTCGGCGCCTTGCCGTCGAGCAGGCGCGTTATTTGCGGCAGCGCCAGCGCCGCTTCCTCAACCTCGCGGGCGGCGGCATCGCGCGGCAGGTCGAGCGTCGCGCGCAGCTTGCCGTTGACCTGCACCGCGATTGTCACCTGCTCGTCGCGCGCCAGATCGGCGTCGGCGACCGGCCACGGCACATCGCCCAGCATCTCGCCGTGGCCGAGCTCCTGCCACATCTCCTCGGCGAGATGCGGCATCATCGGGCCGAGCAGCCGGGTCACCGTCTCCAGCCCTTCGCGCAGCACCGCGCCGGCCTCCGTGGCGTCTTCGGTCAACCCTTCGAGCGCGTTGCTCAATTCGCGGATGCGGGCGACCGCGCGGTTGAAGCGGAACTTGTCGATGTCGTCGGTCACCGCGGCGATCGTCTTGTGCGTCGCGCGGCGGATCGCAGCGAGCGCAGGGCTGAGCGACCCGGAAACCGCCGTTCCCGCCGGCGGCAAGGCGACTGCCGGCTCCGAGATCAGGCGCCACAAGCGGTTGACGTAACGCCAGATGCCCTCGATGCCGGTATCGGTCCATTCGAGGTCGCGCTCGGGCGGGCTGTCGGACAAGAGGTAGAGCCGCGCGGTGTCGGCGCCGTAAGTATCGACGATCGTGTCGAGGCCGACGACATTCTTCTTGGATTTGCTCATCTTTTCGAGCCGCCCGGCAATCACCGGATGGCCCGTCTCGTCGCTGAGCCCACCGTCGGCGCCGCTCGTCACCTCTTCGGGGAAGAGCCAGTCGCCAGCCTCGTTCTGGTAGGTCTGGTGGCACACCATGCCCTGGGTAAACAGGCCGCCAAATGGCTCGTCGAGGTCGAGATAGCCGCACTCCTTGAGCGCGCGCATGAAAAATCGCGAGTAGAGCAGGTGCAGCACCGCGTGCTCGACCCCGCCGATATACTGGTCGACCGGCATCCAGTACTGCGCTGCGTCGCGCTCGAAGGCGATCGGCGCGCGCGCCGAGCAGAAGCGCAGGAAATACCAGGATGATTCGAAAAACGTATCAAACGTGTCGGTCTCGCGCGTCGACGGGCTGTTGCAATAGGGGCAGGCGACGTGCTTCCAGGTCGGGTGGCGGTCGAGCGGGTTGCCCGCCATGGCGAAATCGACGTCCATGGGCAACTCGACCGGCAGATCGTCCTCGGGCACCGGGACGATGCCGCAATCGGGGCAGTGGATGACCGGGATCGGACAGCCCCAATAGCGCTGCCGCGACACGCCCCAGTCGCGCAGGCGATAGGCGATCGTCCGCTCGCCGACGCCGAGCGTCTCCAGCCGCTCGCCGACAGCACGCTTGGCATCGGCCACCGATAACCCGTCGAGGAAGCTCGAATTGAAGATCGTGCCGTCATCGACATATGCAGTGTCGCCGACGGCGAAGCTCTGCGGGTTTTCCTTGGGCGGCAGCACCACCGGGACGATCGGCAGCTCGTATTTGCGGGCGAAATCGAGGTCGCGCTGGTCGTGCGCCGGGCAGCCGAAAATCGCCCCGGTGCCGTATTCCATCAGCACGAAATTGGCGACATAGACCGGCACGCGGCGCGCCTGGTCGAGCGGATGGACGGCGTCGATGCCGGTGCGGTAGCCGCGCTTCTCGGCGGTCTCGATCGCCTCCTCGCTGGTGCCGGTGCGGTCGCATTCGGCGATGAATTCGGCGAGCGCCGCGTCGTCTTTCGCCAGCGCCTCGGCCAGTTTGTGGTGCGGCGACAATGCGAGGAACGAGGCGCCGAACAGCGTATCGGGCCGGGTGGTGAAGACCTCGATCGAGTCCTGGCGGCCGTCGAGCGCCCAGGTGACGCGCGCGCCCTCGGAGCGGCCGATCCAATGCTCCTGCATCAGCCGCACGCGCTCGGGCCAACGGTCGAGGCTCTTCAGCGCGTCGAGCAGCTCGTCGCTGTACTTGGTGATGCGCAAATTCCACTGCGCCAGGAGGCGCTTTTCGACCAGCGCGCCGGTACGCCAGCCGCGGCCCTCGATGACCTGCTCGTTGGCCAGCACGGTATGGTCGACCGGGTCCCAGTTGACCCAGGATTCCTTGCGATAGGCGAGGCCTTTCGCGAGGAAGTCGAGGAACATCTTCTGCTCGTGCCGGTAATATTCGGGGTGGCAGGTGGCGATTTCGCGCGCCCAGTCATAGGCGAAGCCCATGCGTTCGAGCTGCGCGCGCATCGTCGCGATGTTCTCGGCGGTCCAGATCGCGGGGTGGATGCCGCCGGCGATCGCGGCGTTTTCCGCCGGCAGGCCGAACGCGTCCCACCCCATCGGGTGCAGCACGTTGTAACCGCGTGCCCGGTGATAGCGCGCCACGAGGTCGCCCATCGTGTAGTTGCGCACATGGCCGACATGCAGCTTGCCGGACGGGTAGGGGAACATCTCGAGCACGTAGTATTTCGGCCGCGCCGGGTCGTGCCGCGCGGCAAAACTCTGGCGCTCGCGCCAGCGCTGCTGCCACTTCGCTTCGCTCTCTCGGAAATTGTAGCGTGACATGCGTTATCCCGCGGCGGCGCGCCGGGCCCGCCGCTCGCCCCTTATTGTTGCTCTTCGCGAATCCGCGCGATGTGGATCTGCCGAGCGCGTTCGAGGATATCATTTTCCAGATTGTTGGCGACATCGGCGGCGATCGTGCCTTCCTGCCACTGGCCGCCCGGTCCACGGGTCTGCCGCTCGACGCTGACCACGAGGGAGTCGGAGCGCAAGGCGCGCGCTTTGATAAAAGCGGTGATGCGGAAGCGCTCGTCGGGCTTGTTCTTCGGCGCGTACCATTTGGTGACTGCGATGCCCGCGATCGGGTCCGCCGATTCCACCTCGACGAAATTGAGCGTGTCGAGCGTCGCCTGCCACAGCACCGGGCTGACGCCCGTGCCGGTCACCGGGCCGATTTGCGCGCGTGGCTTCTTGGCGATGCCGAGCAGCGTCCAGATCGTCGACTCGGTGTCCATCTCCCCTTCGGGGCCGGCCGAGGCCTGCTGCTGCTCGGGCTGCGACAACTGCGCGACGGTAGCGTCCTGCTGCGCGGTCTTCGTTGCCGAGCATCCGGCCGCCAGCAAGGAAATGCTTGCGACGATGGCGGCGAGCAGGCGGTAATACGGGGCCGGCATGAGGCAATCCCTGTGATGCAATCCCGATGGTGTGATCCCGGGGCGGCGCGGCAGCTTCGGTGGGGTTTTGCCAGGAATGGAGCGGTTATGGAAGAGGTGATCGCCGCCAATCTAAAGGCGGTTAGCGGCCGGATCGAGGCGGCGGCCAAGGGCGCCGCGAGGGCCGCCGGCGCGGTGACGCTGGTCGCGGTCAGCAAGACCCAGCCGGCGGGCGCGGTGCGCGCCGCGCTCGCTGCCGGCCAGCGCGTCTTCGGCGAAAACCGCGTGCAGGAGGCGCTCGACAAGTTTCCCGCGCTGCGCGGCGAATTCCCCGACCTCAAGCTGCACCTGATCGGCCCGCTGCAGACCAATAAGGTCAAGGACGCGGTGGCGCATTTCGATGTGATCGAAAGCCTCGACCGGCTGCGCCTCGCCGAGGCGCTGGCGCGCGAGATGGAACGCAGCTTCCACCGCGTGCCGTGCCTCATCGAGGTCAATACCGGCGAGGAAGCGCAAAAGGCCGGCATCTTCCCGGCCGCGGCCGACGCGTTCATCGAGGATTGCCGCTCGCGGCTCGGCCTGCCGGTCGAGGGGCTGATGTGCGTGCCGCCACACGACGAGGAGCCATCCCCGCACTTCGCGCTGCTGCGCGAGATCGCCCGGCGACACGATTTGCCGATCCTCAGCATGGGCATGAGCGCCGATTTCGAGACCGCGATCCGCTTTGGCGCGACCCACGTGCGGGTGGGCACGGCGATCTTCGGCGCGCGGCAGGCTTATCACGCGGCGGCGCAGTGACGGCCGCAGGTCGTCATCGTCTCCGGGAGTGTTCGAAACGCGTCCTTTTCGCCTCCCGGGCTTGAACCGTGGGGCTACGTCTTCATTCCCGGGCGCCGGGGTCAGAAGACGTGGATGGCTGGTCAAGCCCGGCCATGGGGAAAGACGGGGTCCGGCAAAACTACAAAAAATGCCCCGAGCGCGTCGCCTTGGTGTTGAGGTAGCGCTCGTTGTGGCCGTTGGCCGGGAAGACGTGCGGCACGCGCTCGGTGATGGCGATGCCGTAGCGCTGCAGCGCGGCGACCTTGTCGGGGTTGTTGGTCAAGAGGCGCACCGAGGTGTAGCCGAGCTGGCGCAGCATCTCGGCGGCGGGGAGGTAGACCCGCTCATCGGCGTCGAAGCCGAGCTGCTCGTTGGCGTCGATCGTGTCGAACCCGGCGTCCTGCAGCTGGTAGGCGCGCAATTTGTTGACGAGGCCGATGCCGCGTCCCTCCTGCGCGAGATAGAGCAGCACGCCGCCGCCCGCACCGGCGAGCGTCGCGATCGCGCCTTGCAGCTGCTCGCCGCAATCGCATCTGAGGCTCGCCAGCACATCGCCGGTGAAGCATTCCGAATGCAGCCGCACCAGCACGCCGCTCTTCGGGTCGGGCTGGCCGATGAGGATCGCCAGATGCTCGGTGCCGCCGTCGCCGGGGCGGAACGCGACGAGCCGCGCATCCTCGGCGCCTTGCAGCGGCACGCGCGCCTCGGCGACGCGTTCGAGCCCCGCGGTCGCGGCGCGCCGGTCGAGCACCGCGTTCATGTCGACGACGGCGAGGTCGGCGCGGCGGCGGGCGAGCGCCGCCTCGGCCGGCACCAGCCACAGCACCAGCGCGGCGGGCAAGAGGTCGGCGAGCTTTGCCAGCGTGATCGCGCCGAGCGCGCCGGGCTCGGCGCTCGCCGGCTGCGGTCCGAGGCCGGGCGGCTCGGCGCCGAGCGAGGCCGCTGGGTTGGCGAGGTTGCGAATGACCGCGGCCGAAAGATGCGGCGCCACCGTGATGCGCACCGCGCCCGACAGCGCGTCGCGCGGCGCCAGGCCGAGCGCGACCGCGCGGCGGCGGGTAACGACGACCGACAGCCGGCGGCTCGCCATGTTGCGTAGTAAGGCGAGAGTCGTGTCGCTGACGAGCTCGGCGGCGACCGCCAGCACCGCACCGTTCTCGCCGTCGAGCAGCACGGGGTCGCCGCGGCGCAACGCAACGATCGCCGCGTTGAGCGCGCGGCGGCCGGCGGGCGGCGAAATCTCAGTGCTTTCAGCCACTAAGTGGGGCTCCTCGATCCTTCCAGTGCGCAAATGACCAGCCCTCGGGCGACGGCGCAAGCAAAACCCGATGCCGGTATGGCTGCCGCGCGTCGCCGCGTTGGCCGATCGCCGAAAGGTGGTCGTCCGCCGGGGCACTGACAAGACGCGCTGACAAGGCGCGCGGTGCGATAGGCTGACATTGCGAGTGATTATCGGTTAGATTGCCGTCGCCACGCCCGGATGAGCAACCGGGGATGGCGCGGCCCGGCGCGGCGAATAACCACGCGAGCGGGCGGCGGAACGCGCTTGGGGAAACAGATTTTCGGGGTTTCATGCAGGCTATACGCAAGATCCTCATCGTCGACGACGATGACGCGCTGCGCCAATCGCTGGTCGAGCAACTTGAGCGCGATGCCGAGTTCAGCGTCACCGAATGCGATACCGCGACGATGGCGCTCGACATCGTGCGCCATGAGCGCTTCGACGCGATGCTGCTCGATGTCGGCCTGCCCGACATGGACGGGCGCGATTTGTGCCGGCAATTCCGCCGCTCGTCGATCACCGTGCCGATCGTCATCCTGACCGCGGCCGACAGCGAAGGCGACACGGTGCAGGGGCTCGACGCCGGGGCCAACGATTATGTCACAAAACCGTTTCGCCTCAACGTGCTGCTGGCCCGGCTGCGCGCCCATCTGCGGCAGAGCGAGCACCGCGACGACGCGGTGTTCGAGATCGGCCCCTACACGTTCCAGCCCGGCGCCAAGCTGATGACCGACTTGGCGCGGCGCAAGAAGGTGCGCCTCACCGAGAAGGAGACTGCGATCCTGCGCTATCTCTACCACGCCGGCGACCGCGCAATCGGCCGCGCCACGCTGCTCGGCGAGGTATGGGGCTACAATGCCGGGGTGACGACGCATACGCTCGAAACCCATGTATACCGGCTGCGCCAGAAGATCGAGCGCGACCCGGCGAACGCCGAACTCCTGGTCACCGAGCCGGGCGGGTATCGGCTGAACCCATGACCGGCGGGGCCGGCGCCGCCGCCCGATCCGCATCCGAGCTCATCATCGTCAGCGCCGCGGACAACTTCTATTTTCCGCTGCTGCGCGACGCAGTGTTGTCGGTGCGCGCGCTCGACGGCGATGTCGCGATCGGGGTCCTCGACCTCGGCCTCGCGGCTGATCAGTGCGAATGGCTGGCGGCGCAGCGCGCGCGGATCGTGCGGGCCGGTTGGGATGTCGACTTCCCCGGCCGGGAGCGTACGCCGAACACCTTGAAGGCGCAGGTCGCGCGGCCGTTCCTGCCGCGCCACTTTCCCGGCTTCGAGATGTATTTCTGGCTCGACGCCGATGCCTGGCTGCAGGATTGGCGGGCGGTAGAGATGTACCGCGCCGCCGCCGGGCGCGACCGCATCGCGATCAGCGTCGAGATCGACCGCGCCTACAAGCGGCACTACAAGCGGCCCAAGCTGTTCGGCACGACCCTGCCGTGGAAATGCTATCGCGAAGCGTTCGGCTGGCGCGCCGCCGACCGGCTGGGGCGCAACCCGTTCGCCAATTGCGGCGTCTTCGCCCTGCACCGCGAGGCGCCGCATTGGGCTGCCTGGGCGCGGCTGATGACCCGCGTCCTGCAGCGTACCCGGTTCTTCTATATCGAGCAGATCGCGCTCAATTACGCGATCTTTGGCGAGGGGCTGCCGGCGAACTTCCTGCCGGCCTACTGCAACTGGGCGGCTGGCGATGCGCCGCCGGCCTTCGACCCGGCGCACGGCCTGTTTGTCGAGCCCTATGCGCCGCATGAGCCGATCGGCGTCATGCACTTGGCCGGCCCGGAAGCCAAGGGCAAGGTGTTCCGGCTCGATTGTCTCGCGGGCGGGCGGCTCGGCGGCGGGGCCGTCGAGACGTCGTTGCGCTTTAGCGAGAGCCGGGCGCTGTGCGGCCGAGCCGCTTGCGCAGGCTCCGCCGCCAGCGTGCCAGATGGCGGTGGCGATGCGCCCACGCGGCCTCGCGAACCGCGCGAAGCCCGTCGGATGACGCCATAAAGGGCGCGATATCCTCGAGCGCCGCCGGCTGGTGCGCCGGGTCGTAGGCGATCGCCATTCCCGATGTCGTGCCGGGCAGCAGCTGCCAATGCATCTGGTGCGTGGCGGCGAGCCGCTCGACGCCCGGCGTCAGGCTGAAATTGGCAACGTCGTGAAACAGATAGACGCAATCGGGCGCGGCCACGGCGCGAATCGCCGCGAAGTCGAGCTGCACCTGCTCGACGGTGTGATTGCCGTCGATAAAGGCGAACTCGACCGGCGGCAGGGCCGCTTCGGCGACGATGCGCGCGACATCGCCCGGCGATTGGCCGCGCACGACGCTCACCGCGAGGCCTTCCTCGGCGGCGATCCGGTTGGTGAGGCCGATGCCGTCGCCGGCGTTGCGGTCGAAGCCGGCATCGATTGCCAGCACCCTCGCGCCGGGATTGGCCAAGGCCAGCGCCAGGGTGCTCCACCCCAGCGAGTTGCCGACGACGAACAGCGAGCGCGGGTGGAACCGCGCGAACAGGCATTCGAGGAAGTAGATTTCCTGAAGCGCGATCCCCAGCCCGTTTGTCAGGCTTTCCCCGTCCTTCAGGAACCAGGTGAAGGGCGCATAAGGGAAGTCGCGGAAATGGCTCGGGTTGAGGCCGGTGACGATTCCGATGCCGCGGCTTTCGTAGAGCGCCGCGAGGCGCGGGAGGATCGGCACGGCGCTAGCCCCCGCCCGCCGCGCCGCCGCGATAGAAGCGGGCGATGTAGAGCGTATAGGTCTGGCCGCCGCCCGGTCCGGATTTGATCTCGATCGTCTTCAGCTCGATCAGCTCGGCGAAATCGGGACGCATCTGGTCGGCGAGGTTGTGAACCGTTACCGCAAGAAAGCTCTCGCCGCGATGGCGGCTGAGATTATTTTCGAGGTCCCACTGGTTGCTGATCCCCGGCACCGGGTCCCAGATCACCGCGTCGAACGGGTGCGGATGAACATAGTAGATGAGCGCGGCGACGATCTCGCGGTCGTCGGTCATCAGCCGCAATCCCGGATGCGCCGCCAGTTCGGCGGCGACCGCATCGCCGAGATGGCGCCAGCCGCGCAGCCGGTGCAGCGGGTCGAGCTTGGCCGGGACGCGCAGCCCGGCATTGGCGATCGCCTCGCTGCCGCCGAACATGACGATCGCGGCGACGAGGTGCAGCGCGATCGAAAAGATTACCGTGCGCCGCCACCCGCGCTCCAGCGCCGCCGCGACCACCAGCACCACCGCCGAGACATAGGCCGGCGCCGCCCAGTTGGGCTGCGCCCGCGATAGCAGGCTGACGGCGACGACGATCACCAGCGTCGGCCAGGCGAAGACCGTCAAGAGCCGCGCCGGCGCGCCGCCGAACCGCGTGGGCGCGACAAACAGCGCCAGCATCCCGACAAAATAGACCGGCCCAAAAATGCCGAATTGCGAGGCGATGAAGGTACCCAGCTCGGACGGATGAAACAGCGCGCCGCCGAGCTCGGCGTTGTCCCGCGTGTGCAGATAGGTCGCGAAATGGTGGCTCCAGTTCCACCACACATTCGGCAGGCAGAACAGCACCGTAACCGCGAGTGCCAGCCCCAGCCCGCGCCGATGCCGCCGCTCGTCGCGGCGCCATAGCACAAAGATGACGGCCGAGATCAGCCAGTACGCCATCGCATACTTGGCGAGGAGCCCGAGCCCGACCGCGCCGCCGGCCACCAGCCACCAGCGCATGGCGCCCTCCTGGCGCGCACGGATGAAGGCATAAAGCGCCGCCGCCCAGCACGGCAGCAGTACCGCATCGGTCGAGATCAGAAATGCCGAGAGCGAGACGCCCGGCAGGGTCGCATAGGCCAGCGCCGACCAATAGCCGATCCGCCGGTCATAAAGCCGCTTGCCGATGCCGTAAACGAAACCCGACGCGACGCCGTGCAGCAGCGGGGCCGCCAGCCGCACCCCGAATTCGCTGTTGCCGAAGATCGCGGTGGTCAGCGCGATCAGCCAGGCGACGAGCGGCGGCTTCGAGTAGTAGCCGAGCGCCAGATGGCGCGACCAGAACCAGTATTGCGCCTCGTCGGGATAGAGGCCGGCGGTCTGGAAGGCGAGCCACAACAGGCGCCCGACGGTAATCGCGACGATCGCCCAGGCGGTCATCACGCCATAGGACGGCGCGTCCGCGAGGCGCGCGGTCACGCGGGATTGAACGGGGGCGGACGACGACACGGGATTTTCGTCTTCGTGTTGTAGTGGCGATTGGCTAGCTTGTCGCCCTCGCACGATCGAACGGGAGGAAGCACATGCATAAAATGACAATGGCCGCGATCGGCCTGACAACCGCACTCGTCTGGGGCCATGCCCAGGCGGCGAACGAAACCTATCACGGCACGCTGAGCGGCGCGGCCGAGGTTCCCCCCGTGGCCGGCAGCGGCAGCGGCTCGGCGACCGTCACGCTCGACCCGGCGACCAAGCAGGTCACCTACAACGTGACCTATAGCGGGCTCAGCGGCCCGGCCGCCGCGGCGCATATTCATTGCGGCGCCGCCGCCGGCGCCAATGCCGGCGTGGCCGTCGCCTTCCCCAAGGCGGACAGCCCGATCAGCGGCAGCGCAACGCTGACCGACGCGCAGATGGCCGATCTCCGGGCCGGCAAGTGCTACGTCAACGTGCATACCGCGGCCAACAAGGGCGGCGAGGTCCGCGCCCAGCTGCAAAAGTAACCGGCAGATATAGCCGGCCGGCCCCGTCATCGGGGCGACCGCACCATTGCGCCCGTCGGCAGTGGAGGGCAGGTTCCCCTGTCCTCCGCCGGCGGGCTGATGCGTACGAGAAGCTGCGCGGTGAGGCCACAGGCCGGGGAGTAACAGCCGGTTGCCGCTTCCAGCGTGGTGTCGCGAAAGATCGCGCGGATCACCCCGCTATCGCGCTTCCAGACGTATTCGGCGGTGCCCTGATAGGCCGTGGCCGGCCCCGGCAGCGTGCCGCAATGCACATTGGGCGCGCCATATTCGGCATCGAGTGCGAGAAGGACGCCGCGAAACGCCCGGGCATTGACCCGGTGGCGCGGCAGTTCGAGCTGGATCCGCTTCAGCCCGTGCGTCGCCTTGGCGATCTGGTAATAGGCGACCATCGGCAGCCCGGCGAGCGACACGTCGCGCTGCACCAGCGGCGCATAGCTGTCGCCGAAATCGATCGGCCGCGGCAGCGCATAGCCGTGCGCGCCGAACTGGCGCTGCAAAGCTTCGGGCAGCTCGCCCCAGTGAGTCCCGGCCCACGCGGCGTCGAGCCCGTCCGCGCGCGCCGCGCCGGCCAGCATCAACCCAAGCCACAACGCCGCCATCGCCGCCGCGCGCATGGTCAGAACTGCAACCGCAGCTGGCGCACCGCCGCGCCGAACCAGGCTTGCGGATGCGACGGCTCGGCTTCGAGCTGGCGCTCGCGCAACTCGACGCATTCCCTGGTGTCGCTGTAGACGCCGCGCCAGCTCGCGGCATGCGGCAGAGCACCGAGCAGGCAAGAATCGTAAACCGTATAGGTGCGCTCGGCGGCACAGCCGAAAGACGGCCGGTCGGCGCGCGCCGCGGTCAGCACGATGCGGTTCGGCGCTGTCATCCGGCCGCGCGCGAACGAGCCGCTGTAGCAGCTCGAAATGACGACGACGGTCGGCACGGCGCCGCAGCCGGCGGCGAGGGCGCGCGCCAACGCGGCCGGACGCAGCATCTCGTCGTTGCGCGACAGATAGACCCCCTCTCGCGGCGCGCCGTGCGAGGTGATGAAGACAAAGCAGCCGTCGCCCCGCCGGCTGTGCAGACCGGCGATGCGGCCGAGCACGCGGTCGAGCGTCGCCGGCTCGATCGCGGGGTCGCGCTGGCCCGCGCTGGCCGCCAGGCGATGGATGTCTTCGGGGGCGACGCCGCGCTCGCCGAGCCACAGCCCGACCGCGCGCGTCGCATTGTCGAAAACCGGCTGCGCGGTATCGCCCGCGACCAGCACCGCCTGCCAGTGCTCGGGCACGGCGGCGGGCGGCGGCGCGGCGCCCAGCGCCAGCACGGCGACCAAGGCGGCGCAGAACCGCACCGTCAGGCGTTGACCGAAGAGGCGCCGCTGAGTGGCGCGCGGGCGGGTGAGCAGGGTGTTCACGGCCGTGGGCATGGCTTACAAGGCACCCGCAATGTGGCACTCTTTCGACGATCGCGTCCAATGGCGCGCGGTCGGCAAGATCGCAAAGGTGACCGAAATGCCAGCAATGCTTGCCGAGAAACCCTGTACCCCGTGTCGCGGCGGCATGCCGCCGCTGTCCCCCGAGGAAGCGGAATTCCTGCACGAGCAGGCGCCGGATTGGGAACTGGTCGACGACGCGACGCGAATCGAGCGCACCTTTCGCTTCAAGAATTTCCGCGAGGCCTTCGCCTTTGTCGAGCGGGCCGCGGCGCTCGCCGAGGCCGAAAGCCATCACCCCGATATCGGCTTCGGCTGGGGATTCGCGACGATCTCGTTGCACACCAAGAAAATCAAAGGGTTGCACGAGAACGACTTCATCATGGCGGCGAAGCTCGACCGCATCGCCGCGGAAAACGCCGTGCCGGCATAGGCGCAGGCGCCGCCTAAAGGGGGACGATCATGTTCGATGTCGACCGCGTCAAGCGCCTCGCCCGGCCGCACGGGCTGCCGTTTCAGATCGGCAAGATCGGCCACATTGTCATCAATGTGCGCGATGTCGCCAAATCGGCCGAGTTCTACACGCAGATCCTCGGTTTCCAGATTTCCGACGTCTATCCCGACGAGATGGTGCCGGGCGGCATGGCGTTCCTGCGCTGCAACACCGACCATCACGGCATCGCGCTGGTCGGCTCGATGGCAGGCGCAGCCGGCAACACCGAGCTCAACCACATCGCCTTCGAGGTGCCGAGCCTCGACGACGTGATCCGCGCCCGCGACCACCTCCGGCGCCATCAGGTGCCGATCGACTTTGCCGGGCGGCGCCGCGCCGGATGCCAGATCGCGGTCGAGTTCCGCGACCCGGACAATCATCGGCTCGAAATCTACTGGGGCATCGACCAGATCGGCAGCGAGGGCAAAGCGCGTGCGCCCGCCGAGTGGGACGGCAAGCCGTCGATCGAGGCGGCGATCGCCGCGCCGGTGCCCGGGCAGGACGTGGCGCTGCGCGACAAGTCGCTGCTCAAGGGCTGAGCGCGATTCTCGCGTAGGACGGAAAAGCCTAGCGCATTCCGCCGCCCGCCGGATTGGTCGATAACGCCGCGCTCGTTCATCCTACGGCACGCAATTAACCGGCGAGCTATTCGCCCTCTGCCTTTTCCTTGAGGATGTCGCGGATTTCGGTCAGCAGCGTATCGGTCTTCGACGCCGGCGCCGCGGACGGCGCGAGGTTGATCTTCAGCTGGTTGATCTGCTTCACCAGGATGAACACGGCGAAGGCGACGATCACGAACTTGATTATCGCATTGATGAAGAGCCCGTAATTGATGGTCACCGCGCCCGCCGCTTTCGCCGCTGCGACGGTAGGGTACGCCCCGCCCTTGATGATGAGGAAGAAGTCGCTGAAATCGATGCCGCCGAGGATGAGGCCGATCGGCGGCATGACGACGTCATTGACCAGCGAATTGACGATCGTCGTAAAGGCGGCGCCGAGGATGAGGCCGACCGCAAGATCGACGACATTGCCGCGGACCGCGAAATCGCGAAATTCGCGCCACATGGTTTCCCCCATCGGTTGCTTTGGTTCGTCGCGCAACTCGCTTCGTAGCATAGCACCATCGCCGCGGCGGTTTGAGCGGTTGCGGGCGGGGCGCCGGCTCGGGCATGGTCGCGCGATGAACATCTCCGATCGTTATACCGTCATCGTTCGCGGCTTTGTCGTGATGTGCGGCATCGGCATCCTGCCGCAAGAGCAGCATGGCAAGCAGCGGGTGCGCGTCTCGGTCGAGCTGACCGCGCCGGCGGGCGCGCCGTTTCCCGGCGAGAACCGCCGCCGCGTCATCAATTACGAGAAGATCATCGCGGCGATCCGCGAGATCGCCGATAGCGGCCATATCGATTTGTGCGAGGGCTTCGCCGAGCGCCTCGCCGAAGCTTGCTTCGCCGATCCGCGCGTCGCCGAAGTCAAGATCACGGTCGAGAAGCTCGATGTGTTTCCCGATGCGGAGGGCGTCGGCGCGATCCTCGAGCGCCGCCGCCCGGGCTGAGCCGCGCATGAGCGGCCCGACGATTTTCGGGATACTCAACATCACCGAGGATTCGTTCTCGGATGGCGGGCGCCATCTCGACCCCGCGTCGGCGCTCGCTGCGGCGCGGCGACTCGTCGCCGACGGGGCCGATGTCGTCGATCTCGGCGCAGCGGCGAGCAATGTCGATGCGACGCCGGTCGCGCCCGAGACGGAAATCCGTCGGCTGGCGCCAGTCATCGCCGCACTCAAAGCGGCCGGCGCCGCCGTTTCGGTCGACAGCTTCGCGCCGGAAACACAGCGTTTCGCGCTTACGCAGCAGGTCGATTACCTCAACGACGTGCAGGGTTTTCCCGTCCCGTCGCTCTATCCCGCGCTGGCGGCGGCGCGCTGCCGGCTCGTCGTGATGCATGCCGTGCAGGGCCGCGCCCGCGCGCAGCGCGATCCCGTCCCGACGCGCGACATCTGGCGGCGGATCGAGGATTTTTTCGGCGCACGCCTCGCCGCGTTCGACGCAGCGGGGATCACCCGCGATCGGCTGATCCTCGACCCAGGCATGGGGTTCTTTCTCGGCGGCGAGGCGGAGGCGTCGTTTGTCGTGCTCGCCGCGCTCGACCGGCTGAAGCGGCGCTTTGGCCTGCCGGTGCTGATCTCGGTCTCGCGCAAATCGTTTCTCGCCGCGATCACTGGCGCGCAGGAGCCGGCGGCGCGCGGCGCGGCGACCCTGGCGGCCGAGTTGTTCGCGGCGGAGAACGGCGCGGACTATATCCGCACCCACGACCCCAGGGCGCTGAAGGACGGGCTGGCGGTGATGGCGGCGCTGCGGACGGCGCGGCCTACTGGATTGCGACCTTATACGCCTCGCAATTCGGCGCGCCGGGGCCGTTGATCAGCTGGCAACGGTCGTAGAGACTGCGGCCGAAGGATACCGCATCGCCGCCCCAGTCGCGCCAGGCGGCTTGGTCGTGCTCGTTCATCAGGGGCTTCAAGCGCTGCGCGACCTCGTAACGGTGATAGGCGTCGCGCGTGAAGGGAAAGGCCACTAGCATGATCAACGCAAACGCGACACAGGTACCCAGGATTCGGACCATTGTCGTTGCGTCCTTATCGCGACTGAAAGCTGCGGGTCAGCCCGATACCACCCACCTCGGATCATTCTCTCGCCGGCCTGCCGAGAATACCTCGCCAACCAGCCACCATAAGCGCACATTGGCTATGGTTAATAGTGCGTTAAAGGCGATTTGCAAAGGGAAATGATGCGCCGTATCAGGCAATCTCCCGCGAAATGCGGTGCCGCAGCCCGAAACGGCGCGGAAACCGTGCATGATCGCGGCATGACCGCCGCGCCGCGCTCGCCCAACGAACCGGCCTCAGTGGTGACGACTCTGCGCGCCTGGCTCGATCGGCTCGCCGCGCGCGACCGTCTGTCGGTGGTTCGCCCGGGCGTGGCATTGCGTTTCGAGCTGGCGGCGATCGTCAAGCATTTCGAGGGGCGCCGCGCGGTGCTGTTCCCACGCCCCGGCGGGCACGGCGTGCCCGTGGTTTCCGGCATCGTCGCTGCCCGCGCCTGGATCGCCGAGGCGATGGGGGTCGCGGAGGCGGGCCTACTCGCACGGTTCGAGGCGGCATCCAATGCGCCGCTGCCCTGCCGCCGGGTCGCGGCGGCACCGGCCCAGGAAGTGGTGCACGAGCGCGACATCGATCTCGCCCGGCTGCTGCCGCTGCCGACGCATAACGAGCTCGACAGCGGACCCTACATTACCGCCGGGCTGGTCATCACCCGCAATCCCGAGACTGGCGCGCAGAACGTCGCGATCCTGCGCTGTCAGCTCAATGGCCCGGCTCGGCTCGGCGTGCTGGTGCTGCCGCGCCATACGCATCATTTCCTGGCCATGGCCGAAGCCAAGGGCGAGCCGCTGCCGGTGGCGATCGCGATCGGCGTCGATCCGCTGACGCTACTGGCGTCACAGGCGATTGCGCCGCTCGACCAGGATGAGCTGGAGATCGCCGGGGCGCTGCATGGCGCGCCGCTGCCGGTGGCAAAATGCCTCGGCAGCGACATCCTTGTGCCGGCCGAAGCGGAATTCGTGCTCGAAGGCCGCTTTCTCCCCGGCGTGCGCGACCCCGAGGGGCCGTTCGGCGAGTTTCCGCAATATTACGGCTCGCGCGATCTGCGCCCGGTGATTGAGGTCGACCGCGTGACGCAGCGGCGCGACGCGATCTTCCACACGATCAACGGCGGGGGGCTCGAACATCTGCTGCTCGGCGCGATCCCACGCGAGGCGACGCTGCTTGCGCATCTGAAGCGCTCGTTCCCCAGCGTCAAGGACGTGCATCTGCCGCTGGGCGGCACCGGCCGTTATCACCTCTATGTGCAGATGCGCAAAGCCTATGAGGGCGAGGCGAAGAACGTGATCCTCGGTGCCTTCGCCGGACATTACGATCTAAAGCAGGTCATCGTCGTCGACGAGGACGTAAATATCCACGACCCGCAAGAGGTCGAATGGGCGGTCGCGACGCGGATGCAGGCCGATCGCGACCTCGTCGTCATTCCCGGCGCGCACGGCTCGCGGCTCGACCCGTCGGCGGATAATGGTGTCGGCGCCAAGCTGGGCATCGACGCGACGATCCCGCTCGGCAGCGACCCGATGCGTTTCAAGCGCATCCGCATTCCCGGCGAGGAGGCGGTCGATCTCGTCGCTTCGGTCGATCCGCGCCCGGCAGCGCAATGGCGGGACCGTCTGGGGTGAGCCGGGTCGAAGATGCGGCGCTGATTACCGGGCGCGGCCGGTATGGCGACGATCTGCCGCAACGGATCGATACGCTGCACGCCGCGATCCTGCGCTCGCCGCACCCGCATGCCGAGATTCTCGGCATCGACGCGCGCGCGGCGCTGGCGCTGCCGGGGGTTGCCTGCGTCGTTACTGGCGAGGACGCGCTGCGCTGGACGCGGCCGTTTACCGTCGCGGTCAAGGCGGCGGTCGAGCATCGCTGTCTCGCGACCGACCGGGTGCGCTATGTCGGCGAGCCGGTCGCGGTGGCGGTCGCTGCGACGCGGCATGCCGCCGAGAACGCGCTGGAGGCGATCGCGGTCGATTACCGGCCGCTGCCGGCGGTGGTCGATCCCGAGCGGGCGCTGAGCCCGCAGGCGCCGGTGCTGCACCCGGCGCAGGGCGGCAACCTGGTCAGCGACCGCCGCTTTCATTATGGCGACTCCGCCGCCGCCTTTGCCGCGGCGCCGCATCGCATCGAGGTGGCGGTCAGCTACCCCCGCAATGCTGGGACGCCGATCGAGGGGTTTGTGGTCATCGCCGAATATCTGCCGGGCGATGGCGGCTATGAGATCATCGCGAATTTCCAGGGCCCGTTCGCGATGCACCCGGTGATGGCGCTCGCGCTCGGCGTGCCGGCCAACCGCTTGCGCCTGGTTCTGCCGCCCGATTCCGGCGGCAGCTTTGGCGCGAAGCACGCGGTGTTCCAGTATGTCGTGCTGCTGGCGCTGGCGGCGCGCAAGGCCGGACGGCCGGTCAAGTGGGTCGAGAGCCGGATCGAGCACCTCTCCGGCGCGACGTCGGCGACCAACCGCGTCACCCGGCTCGCCGCCGCGGTCGAGCCCGACGGGCGCATCGCCGCGCTCGACTGGGACCAGCTCGAGGATTGCGGCGCTTATCTGCGCGCGCCCGAGCCGGCGACGCTCTATCGCATGCACGGCAATATGACTGGCGCGTACGCGATCGAGGATATCGATATCCGCAACCGGGTCGTGCTGACGCCCAAGACCCCGAGTGGGCTGGTGCGCGGGTTTGGCGGGCCGCAAGTCTATTTCGCGCTCGAACGGCTGATGCAGCGTATCGGCAAGAGACTCGGGCTCGACCCGCTCGACGTGATCCGGCGCAATCTGGTGACGCGCTTTCCGCATCGCTGTCCGGCGGGGGCGGTGCTCGATTCGGGAGATTACGCCGCCGCGATCGACCTGGCGGCGAAGGAGGGGGGGCTCGACGAATTGCGCCGCCAGTGCGCGGCGGCGCGTGGCCAAGGCCGGCTTTACGGCATCGGCTACGCCGCGATCGTCGAGCCGTCGATTTCCAATATGGGCTACATCACGACGGTGCTGAGCCCCGAGGAGCGGCGCCGCGCCGGGCCGAAAAACGGCGCGCAGGCGGCGGCGACGGTGA
>DASZLY010000304.1:0-4922 GCA_035552135.1 Allostellaceae bacterium
GGGTTGCGCGCCGCCTGGACGTATTCCTTCAAGGCGATGACGCTCGGCAGCCGCATCTCCAAGGACGGGCTGCGCACGTAAGTATCGTAATGGTCGACGATAAAGACCCGCTCGAGGAAGACCGCCTTCACCGCGTCCTGCCATGACCACAGCGACAGCGGGAAGTACGAGAGCGGCCGGAAATCCGCGTTCAGCACCAGGGCCGGGCAGCTGTCGAGCATTTAAGCACCACTAATAGGCGGCGTTGTCCCTGACTAGCATGAGATTATGACGGATTGTTAGCCGAATGGCCCGGCGGCGGCAAGTTTTCGCGGTTGGCCGCTTCCCCTCTCCCGATGCGGGAGAGGGAGGGGCCCATCGCGCAAGCGATGGGAGGGTGAGGGTTAACGCCGCTCGCTACCCCCACCCGTCTGCCCGGCCGCAGCCGGGCAGCCACCCTCTCCCGCATGCGGGAGAGGGGAAAGAAACGCTCGCGTTTGTCGAGATTTTGCTACCGCGTCGGCACCGGCTTTTCGCCGCGATAATCGTAGAAGCCGCGGTTGGCCTTGCGGCCGAGCCAGCCGGCCTCGACGTATTTGACGAGCAGCGGACAGGGCCGGTACTTCGAGTCGGCGAGCCCCTCGTAGAGCACCTGCATTACCGAGAGGCAGGTGTCGAGGCCGATAAAATCGGCGAGCTCGAGCGGCCCCATCGGGTGGTTCGCGCCCAATTTCATCGCCGTGTCGATTGCCTCGACCGAGCCGACGCCCTCGTAGAGCGTGTAGACCGCCTCGTTGATCATCGGCAGCAGGATGCGGTTGACGATAAAGGCCGGGTAGTCCTCGGAGGCGATCGGGGTCTTGCCGAGCCGCACCACCAGCTCGCGGGTAGCGGCGAAGGTTTCCTCGTCGGTGGCGATGCCGCGGATCAGCTCGATGAGGCTCATCGCCGGCGCCGGGTTCATAAAGTGCATGCCGATGAACTTGCCGGGCCGGTCGGTCGCCGAGGCGAGCCGGGTGATCGAGATCGACGAGGTATTGGTGGCGATCAGCGCCGCCGGCTTGAGGCGGGGCACGAGCTCTTTATAGACCCCGCGCTTCACCTGCTCGTTCTCGGTCGCCGCCTCGATGACCATGTCGGAATCGCCAAAGGCGGCGAAATCGGTGACCGCCTTGATGCGCCTCAGCGCGTCCGCCTTCTCGTCTTCCTTGATGCGGCCGCGCGCGACCTGGCGGTTGAGATTGGCCTCGATCGTCTCCATCGAGCGCCCCAGCGTCTCGGGGCTGACATCGGCGAGCACGACATCGAGCCCGGCGAGCGCGCAGACATGGGTGATGCCGCGTCCCATCTGCCCGGCGCCGACGACGCCGATGCGCTTTAACTCCATATTGGTTCGGCTCGTCACTGCTGGCGCTTTGCGAGCTCGGCGTCAAGCTCGGGCAGAACCTTGAAGAGATCGCCGACGAGACCGTAATCGGCGATCTGGAAGATCGGCGCTTCCTCGTCCTTGTTGATCGCGACGATGACCTTGGAGTCCTTCATCCCCGCCAGATGCTGGATCGCTCCGGAGATGCCGACCGCGATGTAAAGCTCGGGCGCGACGATCTTGCCGGTCTGGCCGACCTGGTAGTCGTTGGGCACAAAGCCGGCATCGACCGCGGCGCGCGAAGCGCCGACCGCCGCGCCGAGCTTGTCGGCGACCGCCTCCAAGAGGTGGAAATTGTCGCCCGACTGCATGCCGCGACCGCCCGAGACGATGACCCGCGCCGCCGTCAGCTCGGGCCGCTCGGATTTCGACAGCTCGGCCTTGACGAACTCGCTGAGCCCCGCCGCGCCGGGGCCGCTCACCGGCTCGACCGCGGCCGCGCCGCCCTCGCCCTCGACCGGCGGAAAGGCGGTGCCGCGTACGGTGATGACCTTGATCGCGTCCTTTGACTGCACCGTGGCGAGCGCGTTGCCGGCATAGATCGGCCGCACGAACGTATCTTGCGAAACGACCCCGCTGATGTCGGAAATCTGCATGACGTCGAGCAGCGCGGCGACGCGCGGCATCAAATTCTTGCCCTGGGTCGTGGCGGGCGCCAGCAGATGCGAATATTGCGGCGCGAGGCCGACGACGAGCGGCGCGATATTCTCGGCGAGGCCGTGACCGTAGGCCGCGTCGTCGGCGAGCAGCACCTTGGCGGCGCCGGCGACCTTGGCGGCGGCATCGGCGACGGCACGGCAATTGGCGCCCGCGACGAGGATATGGATGTCGCCCGCCCCGGCTTGGCTCAGCTCGGCGGCGGCGGCGGCGGCGTGGAGCGTGGCGGGCTTGAGCACGCCGTTATCGTGCTCGGCGATGACGAGAACAGCCATCAGATGACCCTCGCCTCGGTCTTGAGCTTGGTGACCAGCTCCTCGACCGAGCCGACCTTGACGCCGCCCTGGCGCTTTGCCGGCTCCTCGACCTTCAGGGTCACGAGGCGCGGGGTGACGTCGACGCCGAGGTCTTCGGGGCTGACCGTGTCGATCGGCTTTTTCTTTGCTTTCATGATGTTCGGCAGCGATGCGTAACGTGGCTCATTAAGTCGCAGATCGGTGGTGACGACCATCGGCAGCTTCAGCTTGATGGTTTCGAGCCCGCCATCGACCTCGCGGGTGACCTCGGCATCGCTCGGATGTTCACCTTGGCCGATCGCGATCTTGGAAGCGAAGGTCGCCTGCGGCCAGCCCAACAGCGCGGCGAGCATCTGGCCGGTCTGGTTGCAGTCGTCGTCGATCGCCTGCTTGCCGATGATGACGATCTCGGGGCTTTCCTTCTGGATCACCGCCTTCAACAGCTTGGCGACCGCGAGCGGCTGCAGCTCGGCGTCGGTCAGCACCAGCACGCCGCGATCGGCGCCCATTGCGAGCGCGGTGCGGATCGTCTCCTGGCATTGCTGGATGCCGCACGAGACGATGATGACCTCCTCGACGGTGCCGGCCTCGCGCAGGCGCAACGCCTCCTCGACCGCGATCTCGTCGAACGGGTTCATCGACATCTTCACATTGGCGGTCTCGACCCCGGTATGGTCCGCCTTGACGCGAACCTTGACGTTGTAGTCGACCACCCGCTTAACCGCGACCAGCGCTTTCATATGGTTTTAGTCCCTTTGGCCTCGCGAACGGATCGGGGCCGCGAATTGTGCACGCGCGCACGGTGAAGGCAAGGTTCAAGGCTGCAACTCAGATGACGGGGAAGATCACAGCAGCTCGCGCGGCTGGACGATCTTCCAGAACGTGTTCTTGTGCACGATCTTGTCGTCCTGGTTGAAGGTGTAGATGTCGCAGCCCTGGTAGTTGAGCTCCTCGCCGTCGCTGCCCTTGCCGCGCACGGTCCACACCGAAATCGCGCGGTCGCCGGCGAGGATGTATTCCTCATTCTCCCAGCGCATGTCGGGGATTTGCACAAAGCGGTCGGCGAGCGCCCTCTTGATCACCGCCTTGCCCTTGAGCGTGCGGCCGACCGGCTCGGGGCCGCGCGACAGGCAGAACACGCCGTCCTCGGCGAAAAACGCGGCGATGCGCTCGACGTCGCGGCTGTTGAACGCGGCGGAAATCGCTTTCATCAGCTCATTCGTTACCATCCGGGTTCCTTTCTTTTGTCGTCCCGGCGCAGGCCGGGACCCGCTTACGAACGGGCGCGGACGCGGAAAAGCGGGTCCCGGCTTGCGCCGGGAGGATAATGAACTTCGTGCCATTTTCTTGTCGTCACGCGCTTTTCTCGCCCTCCTCGCGGGTCAGGCCGGGCAGCCACAGCACGTCCTGCGCGCCGTTGCCGTTGAGCCGGCGGCCGAGCACGAACAGATGGTCCGAGAGCCGGTTGAGGTACTTGACCGCCTCGGCGTTGACCTTTTCCGTGGCGGCGAGCGCGCAGACGAGGCGCTCGGCGCGGCGCGTCACGGTGCGCGCCAAATGGAGATGCGCCGAAGCCGGCGAGCCGCCGGGCAGCACGAAGGAATTGAGCGGCGCGAGTTCGGCGTTCATCGCATCGATCTCGCGTTCGAGCCGCTTCACCTGCGCCGCGACGATGCGCAACGCACCCGCGCCGCGCCGGCCGCCTTCGGGGGTGCAGAGATCGGCGCCGAGATCGAACAGATCGTTCTGGATGCGCGCGAGCATGGCGTCGTCGTCGCCGGCGGTATGGAGCCGCGCGAGCCCGATCGCGGCATTGGCCTCGTCGACCGTGCCGTACGCCTCGACGCGCAGCGAATGCTTGGCGACGCGCGCGCCGTCGCCGAGCGAGGTCTCGCCCTTGTCGCCGCCGCGGGTGTAGATGCGGGTGAGCTTGACCATGCCGCGCCGCTTTCCTAGCGGTTCGAGGCCATCATCATCAAGATCGCCAGCACCAACAGCGCCACCGCCTGCATGATGACCCGCATCTGCATCAGCTTGTTGGAGCGGCGCGGATTGCCACCCTTGATCATCGTGAAGACGCCGAAGCCCAGCGCACCGAGCACGCCGAGCATCGCCAGCACGAGTATGATCGTGAGGAACACCGTCATGCCGCATCATAACCAGGGAGGGACGAATGACCCAGCGAGACCTCGCGAATGCGCTTGCGGCGCGCGGCCGCATCACCATCCCCTACCGCGACCGCTTCAGCCCCGAGCGGGCGCTGGTGCTGGAATGCTACCGGCCGGAAAGCCACACAAGACCGGCCGGTCGTGATCGTCCAGCACGGGCAGAGCCGCAACGGCCGCGAGCACCCGCGCGAGGCGTGGTCGCAGGCGATCCCCGGCCGCCGCCAGTGAGATCATCGGCGGCCTCTACGACCACAACGTAAGCGCTGTTCCGGGGACACCTTTCGATTTTCGAGCTGATCTGTGAGGGTTGCGAACCTTGATTTTGGGTCGGCATCGGGGATCGGCTTGTGTCTAGACTTGAGCCTACGCTTGAGCCGGAGCGGTTGGTTCGCCGGA
>DASZLY010000305.1:0-7680 GCA_035552135.1 Allostellaceae bacterium
AATTGGCGACGATCGCGCCGAGGTCGATTTCGAGGACTGTGCCGGCGCGCGCGGCGGGGTCGCGGCTCATGCCCCCTAATACGCCGCCGGCAGGTTTTCGGCGCCGATGAAATTGTCGAACTTTGTCGTCTCGGCCTCGAAGTGCAGCTTCACCGTGCCGATCGGGCCGTGGCGCTGCTTGGCGATGATCACCTCGGCGAGCCCGTAGGTCTGCTCGCAGCGCTCGCGCCAGCGATCGTGCCGGTCGTTGAACTTGGTGCTGTCTTCGTCGGGCCGCTGCGTCGGCTCGGTTCGCGAGAGGTAATATTCCTCGCGGAAAATGAACATGACGACGTCGGAATCCTGCTCGATCGAGCCGGATTCGCGCAAATCGGCGAGCTGCGGCCGCTTGTCCTCGCGCTGCTCGACCGCGCGCGACAGCTGCGACAGAGCCAGCACCGGCACCTCCAATTCCTTGGCGATGGCCTTGAGCCCGCGAGTGATCTCGGAGATTTCCTGGACGCGGTTCTCCTGGCCGCGGCCGCTGCCGCCCGACGGGCGCATCAGCTGCAGATAGTCAATGACGATGAGCCCCAGCCCGTGCTGCCGCTTCAGCCGCCGGGCGCGGGTGCGCAGCGCCGAGACCGAGAGGGCCGGCGTGTCGTCGATGTATAGCGGTATGGTCTCAAGGCGCTGGCTGGCATTGACGAATTTGTCAAAATCCTCCTTGCGTACATCGCCGCGGCGGATACGGTCGGAGGAGATGCCGCTTTCCTCGGCGAGGATGCGGGTGGCGAGCTGCTCGGCCGACATTTCGAGCGAGAAGAAGCCGATCACTGCGCCGTCCTCGGCCATCTTGCGGCCGTCCGGCCCGACCGTCTCGACATAGGCCTTGGCGGCGTTGAAGGCCATATTGGTGGCGAGCGAGGTTTTGCCCATCGACGGCCGGCCGGCGAGGATCACCAGGTCGGACGGGTGGAGGCCGCCGAGCTTCTTGTCCATGTCGACAAAGCCGGTGCCGACGCCGACGGTTTTGCCGCCCTTCTGGAAGGCCGCCTCGGCCATGTCGAGCGCGTTCTTCAATGCCACGTCGAGCTTGCGTAGTCCGCCCTCGGCCTGGCCGGTGCTGGCCAGCTCGAAGAGCCGCGCTTCGGCGCGTTCGATCTGCGCGGTCGCCGGGTCGTCGAGATCCTGGCGGAAGCCGTCATTGACGACCTCGCCGCCCAATTCGATGAGCTGGCGGCGCAGATGCAGGTCATGGATGCGGCGGCCGTAATCCTCGGCATTGATGATCGTGACCGCAGCAGCGGCGAGCTTCGAGAGGTACTGGCCGCCGCCGACATCGGCGAGCGCCGCGTCCTGGTCGAACTGGTCCTTGAGGGTCAGCGGGCTGGCGATCTGGCCGCGTTCGATGATCTTGCCGATCGCGGTGTAGATGCGCTGATGCGCGGCGTTGCCGAAATGCTCGGCCTCAAGAAAGTCCGAAACGCGGCCGTAGGCGAGATTGTTGACAAAAATCGCGCCGAGCAGCGCCTGCTCGATCTCGATATTGACCGGCGGCAAGCGGCTCGGTTCGGGTTCCGGCTCGCGCAGCGGCGCGATCCAGGAAATGGCGGATGACTGCATGGCCCGGAGGATACCACTGCCGTGACTTATCACGCGGCTGTTTTTGCCAGTGCCAAAAAAAGAACCCGGGATACTTCTTATCGAAACTTGTGGAAGAACTGTGGATACTTGTGTGGACACACAAGATTTAATATCGAATCGATTTTAAGACTCAGCCAGTTACGCGGCGCGGTCGTCGGCGGCGCGGTGGGTGCGCTCCCAATCGAACATGTAGTCGCGGGTGATCGGCACGCTGTCGATTGCCTTCGCCATCTGAATCTGCATCACCAGATGGCCGCCATGGCGAAACGTCATCTCCGAACCGACCAGGTAGGTCTCCCACATCCGGCAGAAGCGCTCGTCGTAAAGTTCCAGCACCCGCTCGCGCTGGGCAACGAAGCGCCGGCGCCAGGCCTTGAGAGTTTCGGCGTAATGCAGGCGCAGCACCTCGATATCGGTGATCCACAGCCGCGCCCGTTCGATCACCGGCACGACCTCGGAGAGCGCCGGCGAATAGCCGCCGGGGAAGATGTACTTGCGCAGCCACGGATTGGTCGTGCCCGGCCCGTCGCTGCGCCCGATCGAGTGCAGCAACGCAACGCCGTCGGGCTTGAGCAGCCTGTCGATCTGGGCGAAGTACGCCGGGTAGTGGACAACGCCGACATGCTCGAACATGCCGACCGAGACGATGCGGTCGTAGCTGCCGGACTCCTCACGGTAGTCGCGCAGTTGGAAGCGCACGCGGTCGGCGAGCCCAGCCTGCGCGGCACGCCGCTCCGCGACCTTGAGCTGCTCAATCGACAGCGTCAGCCCGGTTACGTCGGCGCCGCATTCGCTCGCCAGATAAAGCGCGAGGCCGCCCCAGCCGCAGCCGATATCGAGCACCTTCATGCCCGGCCGGATCAACAGCTTCGCTGCAATATGCCGACGCTTGTTGAGCTGCGCGGTATCGAGGTCGTCGTCCGGACCGAGAAAATAGGCGCAGGAATATTGACGGTCGCGGTCGAGGAACAGCGCGTAAAGCTCGTCTGACAGATCGTAGTGGTGCGCGACGTTGCGCCGCGCGCGCGTCACCGGATTGTACTGGTGCAGCCATTTGGTGATCCGCCGCAACCGGGCGACGAGGGGGAACAGCTTATCGCCGGCCATCAGTTCCTCGTTGCGCACGAGGATCTCGACGAGGTCGTAAATGCCGCCGCCGTTTTCGATGGTCAGCGTGCCGTCCATGTAGGCTTCCGGGACGTGCAGCCAGGGGTTGACGGCAAGCTTCCAGTGGAGTCCGGCGTTATGCAGCCGGATCGTTACAGAGGGACCGGGCGAGCCCTCGAACAGATGAAGGCGGCCCGCCGCGTCGATGAGTTCGAGCCGGCCGATGCGAATGGCCCGGGAAAGCAGTCTCGCCAGCAGCATGGTCATGACCCTGCCACAAAAATAGGCGAGTATTATCGGCCACTTCGCCGCCGCGAGACAAGCACCACGGCACCCTAAGTTGCCGCAGGCGGCTACTCGTCGCGCTTAGGGCGCCGCGGCTGGTCCTTCTTCCTCCGGCTCGTCTTCCTCTTCCTCCGGCTCGGCGAGCGGGTTGAGGCCGGCCGCCTGCATCTCGGCCGCCTCGGCCGATTGCGCGACATTGGCCGTCACGGTCACCCCAACCTCCGGGTGCAGCATCACGCGCACCGGATGGAGCCCCAGCGTCTTGATCGGGCGGCCGAGCACGATCTGCTGGCGATCGACGGTGAAGCCCGCCGCGGTCACCGCGTCGGCGATGTCGCGCGACGAGACCGAGCCGTAAAGCTGGCCGCTCTCGCCCGCCTGGCGGATCAGCACGACCCGCACGCCTTCGAGTTTCTGGGAAACGACGGCTGCGTCATTCTTGCGCGCGAGGTTGTTGGCTTCGAGCTGGACGCGCTGCGTATCGAAATACGCGAGGTTGTCCTTGGTCGCGCGCAGCGCCTTTTTCTGCGGCAGGAGAAAGTTGCGCGCATAGCCCGGGCGGACTTTGACGAGCTGGCCCATCTGGCCAAGCTTCTCGACGCGTTCGAGGAGGATCAGTTCGATCATCGCGCCGTCCTCCTACTGGACCATATAGGGCAGCAGACCGAGAAACCGGGCGCGTTTGATCGCGCGCGACAGCTCGCGCTGCTTTTTGTTCGAGACCGCGGTGATGCGGCTCGGCACGATCTTGCCGCGCTCGGAGATGAAGCGCTGCAGCAGCCGCACGTCCTTGTAGTCGATCTTGGGCGCGTTCGGCCCGGAGAACGGGCAGCTCTTGCGCCGGCGAAAGAACGGGCGGCGCGCCGCCGCGGCCTGGCGGCCGGAACCCGGGCCGGTCTGGCTTTCCATTTATTCCTCCACCGTCGTCGCTTCACGTGGGGGCGCGCGCTCGGTGCGTTCGCCGCGCTCGTCGCGATCCTCGCGCCGATCCTCGCGCCGATCGTCGTAGCGGTCGCGGTCGCGGCGCGGCCGGTCCTCGCGGCTGCCGCGGTTGAGCATGACCGGCGAGGGACCTTCCTCGAGCGCCTCGACCCGGATCGTCAGATAGCGCAGCACATCCTCGTTGATGCGCATCGTGCGCTCCAGTTCGGCGACGGCGGGGGCGGGCGCCTCGATGTTGAACAGCACGTAGTGGCCCTTGCGGTTCTTGTTCATGCGGTAGGCGAGGTTTCGCAGACCCCAGTTCTCGCGCTTCTTCACTTCGCCGCCATGATCGGCGACGAGCTGGGTGAACTGATCGGCGAGGGTATCGACCTGGGTGCCGGATATATCCTGGCGCGCGATAAAGACATTCTCGTAGAGCGGCATGCAAAACCCCTTGCGGCTGTTGTGACCCGGAGCGAAACCGCCGGCCGGGGCGAGCCGGTCGCCGATGGTTTGTCCAATAGCGGCCGGCAAAGGGAGCGCGGCACTATACGGAAAAGCGGCGGCGGCGCAAGCCGCGCGCCTTCGAAGTCGGCGCGCCCTTGCTATAGGACAGGAATACTGTCGTAAAGGGAGACGCCGATGCTCTTCGAGCATTACAGCCATCAGCCGTATCGCGGTGAACCGGCATTGGAAGGGTATTTGCCGCCGCCCGAGCAAGTCCGTCTGGCCAGCGCGGCGAGCGGGCGCTCGCGGTCATGGAGCAGCATCTGAGCGGCGCGGACCGGTTCGTCGGCCAGGGGTGCACGATCGCCGACATCGCGCTCTACGCCTATACGCACACGGCAGAGGAGGGCGGGTTCGACCTCGCGCCCTATACGGCGATCGAGCGCTGGCTCGACCGCGTGCGCGCCAAGCCCGGCCACATCCCGCAGATGCGGAAAGAGCCGGGCGTGCCGCTTACGAAATGGCCGGGATAGGTTGAAGCAGCGTCAGGCGCGGACGGCGACGCCTTTTTCCTCGAACATCTGCTGCAGTTCGCCCGTTTCGAACATCTCGCGGACGATGTCGCAGCCGCCGACGAACTCGCCCTTCACGTAGAGCTGCGGAATGGTCGGCCAGGAGGAAAATTCCTTGATGCCGTCGCGCACCGAGGAGTCGGCCAGCACGTCGATGCCTTTGAACTTGATGCCAAGATGCGACAGGATCTGCACCACGGTCGCGGAGAAGCCGCATTGCGGAAACACCGGCGTGCCCTTCATGAACAGCACGACGGTATTGTCGGTAACCTGCTGGTGGATGCGATCGTGCGTCGTGGTGTCCATCTGTTCCTCGCTAATCCTGATTTCGTCTGGCCTGATATCGCCTAGTCCTGGGGAGCGCTCGTCTGCAAAGCGAGCGCGTGAAGCTCGTTGCCCATCCGGCCGCGCAACGCCTGGTACACCATCTGATGCTGCTGCACCCGGCTCTTGCCGCGGAATGCGCCGGACACGACCGTCGCGGCGTAATGGTCGCCATCGCCGCGCAAATCCTCGATCGCCACCTGTGCGTCGGGCAGCCCCTCCTTGATGAGACGCTCGATCGTCACCGCGTCCATCGCCATGCTCGGTTCCCCGCCGGTCAGCCGCCGGCCATGTAGCCCGGCAGCCAAGCCTCGTTGATCGAGGCCAACTCCCGCACCGATATGGCATTGCCGTTGGGGAGTGTCAACGCGGTGCCCTGCACCGTACCGATGCGTTGCGCGTATATCCCCGCATTTTTTGCAGCGGCGAGGAGCGTGTCGGGTCCCGCGGTTTCGATCAGATAGCGTCCCTGATCCTCGCCGAAGAGGCCGGCATTGCCGGCGGGCAGCGTGTCGAGCGCGACACCCTTGCCGCCGGCCATCGCCATCTCGGCGAGCGCGACGAGCAGCCCGCCATCGCTGACATCGTGGCAGGCGGCGACGCGGCGGGCGGCAATCTCGCCGCGCACGAACTCGCCGTGACGGCGCTCGGCGGCGAGGTCGACCGGCGGCGGCGCGCCGTCCTCACGGCCCTCGATCTCGCGCAGATAGAGCGAGGCGCCGAGATGACCTCGTGTATCGCCGATCAGGATTAGCGCGTCGCCGTCCCGCTTCAGCGCGAAATCGACCGCAGTCGCCGCGTCGGCGATGAGGCCGACGCCGCCGATCACCGGGGCGGGCCAGATCGCGCTGCCGCTCGTCTCGTTGTAGAGCGAGACATTGCCCGACACGACGGGGTAGTCGAACGCCAGGCACGCTCGGCGGATCCCGGCGATCGCACCGGCGAACTCGGCCATGATCTCGGGCTTTTCGGGGTTGCCGAAATTCATGTTGTCGGTGAGCGCGAGCGGCACCGCACCCACCGCGCAGAGGTTGCGCCAGCTCTCGGCGACCGCCTGCATCCCGCCCGTTTCGGGCTCGGCGCGGACATAGCGCGGCGTGCAGTCGGTGACGAGCGCCAGCGCCTTGCCGGCATCGTTGGCGCGCACCACGGCGGCGTCGCCGCCCGGGCGCTTCACGGTGTTGCCCATGACGAGATGGTCGTATTGCTGCCAAATCCAGCGCTTCGAGGCGAGGTCGGGGCAGGCGAGCAGCGTCTTGAGGCAATCGAGCGGGGCGCGCGCCGGGAGGGTGCTCGCGTCGAACTCGGCCGGCTTGGAGCGCGGGCGAACCGGGCGGTGGTAAAGCGGCGCCTCGCTGACCAGCGGCCCGACCGGGATGTCGGCGGCAAGCTCGCCATGCATCGCGAGGATCAGCCGGCCGGTCTCGGTGACATGGCCGATCACCGCGAAATCCAGTTCCCATTTCTCGAAGACGCGACGCGCCTCGTCCTCGCGGCCGGGGCGCAGCACCATCAGCATGCGCTCCTGGCTTTCGCTCAGCATGATCTCGTAGGGGCTCATGCCGGTCTCCCGCATCGGCACGCGGTCGAGCGCCAGTTCGATGCCGAGCCCGCCTTTGCCGGCCATCTCGACCGCCGACGAGGTGAGCCCCGCCGCGCCCATGTCCTGGATCGCGACGATCGCGTCGCCGGCCATCAATTCGAGGCAGGCCTCGATCAGGAGCTTCTCGGTGAACGGGTCGCCGACCTGCACGGTCGGCCGCTTCTCGGCAGCGTCCTCAGCGAACTCGGCCGAGGCCATGGTCGCGCCGTGGATGCCGTCGCGCCCGGTCTTGGCGCCGACATAGATCACCGAATTCCCGGCGCCCGAGGCGGCCGAATAGAAGATGCGGTCGGCGCGGGCGATCCCGACGCACATCGCGTTGACCAGGATGTTGCCGTTGTAGCTCGAGTGGAACTGGCACTCGCCGCCGACCGTCGGCACGCCGACGCAATTGCCGTAGCCGCCGATCCCGGCGACGACACCGCCGACGAGATGGCGGGTCTTGGGATGGCTGGGATCGCCGAAGCGCAGCGAGTTGAGGATCGCGATCGGCCGCGCGCCCATCGTGAACACATCGCGCAGAATCCCGCCGACCCCGGTCGCCGCGCCCTGATAGGGCTCGATGAACGAGGGGTGGTTGTGGCTCTCGATCTTGAAAATGACCGCGTCACCGTCGCCGATATCGACGACGCCGGCATTCTCGCCCGGGCCGCAGATGACGCGCGGGCCCTCGGTCGGCAGCGTTTTCAGCCAGACTTTCGACGATTTGTACGAGCAGTGCTCGCTCCACATCGCCGAGAAGACGCCGAGTTCAGTCAGGTTGGGCGTGCGCCCGAGAATGGCCTCGACGCG
>DASZLY010000306.1:0-10108 GCA_035552135.1 Allostellaceae bacterium
AAGGCGAGGTGATGATCGCCTTCCATATGTTCTGCGATACCGATGGCGAACGCGCCCGCCGCATCGCCGCGCCGCTCATCGACAATTACCTGCGTTCGCTGGTCGACGCCGCCTCGGACTGGCTCGACGGCCGCATTTCGCGGGACTATCCCGGCTACGACAAGATCATCGCGGGCCTGCGCGCTTCGAACGCCGCCGACCAGATGGCGACCGGCGCCGCCTGGGTCGGCACGCCCGACGAGATCGCCCAAACCATCGCGACGATGCAGGAGGATTTCGGCGGCTTCGAGCACGCCTCGCTACAGGTCAATTTCAACCTGATGCCGTTCGACGACGCGCTCGCCTCAATGCAGCTTTTCGCGCGCGAGGTGATGCCGCGGTTTATCGGCTGAACGTCATTGCGAGCGCAGCGACGCAACCTCGTGCCGTAGGAGATTTTAACGGCGCGAGATTGCCGCGTCGCCCTTCGGGCTCCTCGCAATGACGGATCAAGCTCTCCAGAACGGCGCTGCGGCGCGCAGCTCGTCGAGATGGTGGCGCAAATCGGGCTCGTTTTTGGCGATCGCCCGCTTGCGCCAGGCGAGCACGCGCTTCCCGGCATGGGCAATGGCGGTCGCGCGCTTGCCCATTGGCGCCAGGGTCGCGACGATATCGTGCGCGACGCGCAGGTCGTTGGCTTCGCCGAGATCGTCCTGCAGCTTTTTCAGCCGGTGGATGAAGTGCTTTGCCGCCGCCGGATCGTAGAGCGCGGCGAACAGCTCGGCGGCATAACGCAATTTCTTCAGCGCGATGCGCAGTCTGTGCCGCTTGATCGGCGATTTCCGGGCGAAGTGCTTGGCGTGCTTCTTCGCCTGCGCGCGGCAGCGATCGAGCAGCGCCGGGGCCAGCGCCTCGACCGGCTCGCGCAGTACCAGCGCGCCGGCGAGATGCCAGTCGCCGCCATCCAGCCAGCGCAGCAGCGCCAGCACCGCCTCGGTGTAGCGGGTCGACGCGATCGCCGCGACGACATCCTGCTGTGCCTGCTTGCGCCGCCGCGCGGTCGTCCGGGCGAGCCGGTCGAGCTCGCTGGCGGCAGGCAGCGCGGCGCGTGCCGGCCGCAGCAGATCGGCGGCAAAAACGTCGAGATTACGCGCCTCGCCGAGCGCTTCGGCGAGCCAGCGCAATTCGCTCGACGCCCAGCGGCGCTGTTCCCGCGGCAGCACCGGCGCAAAGGCCGACAGCACCGCGCGCAGCCGGCGCACCGCGACGCGCATTTGGTGGATGCCCTCGGGGTCGCCGGCGAGCGCGGCGTCCTCGTTGCGCAGCAAATGGTCGAGGCAGGCGCGGCCGACGCGGCGCAGCACATCCTCGCCCGTCAGGCCGGGACGCAGCTCGACCGGCGCCGCGTGCACTGCGGCGACGGCCGCGGGCGCGCGCGCCGCCAACTGATAGCCCCGCTCGGCCTTGCTGCGGCGTTCAAGGCGCAGCGGCGCGACGTGCAGCAGCTTCAACGCGACATCGTAGAGCGCGCTCGGCGCGCCGCTCTTCAATTCGAGCTCGACCTCGCTGATCGGCTGTGACGGCAGGTCTTCGCGGTCCCGGTCGCGGATGCGGCCGCGGTCGATCGCCGCCTCGATCCGCGTCGCCGGTTCCGGAGCGAGCGGGATCGTCAGCCGCGACACCTCGGTGCGGAACAGCGGCCGCAACCGGCCGGCGATCTCGGGCGACAGAAACGCGCCGGTTTGCGCCGCGCCGGGATCGGGCTGCTCGCCCGCGACGCGGTCTTCCCATTCGCCGCGCGCCAGCCCGCTTTCGCCAAGCGCCGCCGCGGCCTTGACGGTCTGCACGTAATTGCGGCCGGCGCGGCGCAAGCGCAAGCTCGAACCACGCCGCGCCAGCGCATGGTCGGGGGTGTCGTAATAGGTGCTGACCAGGCGCGAGCGAGACGCCCGCGGTGCATGACCAGGGCCAGCGGCCATGGCTTCGAGCGCACGCCTGACGGCCGGCAAGTCGCCGGCGCGGGCGGCCAGTTTAAGCTCGGTCTCGATAGCGATCGGGCGCCCCCTTGGGGGTAGAAGGCATCGACGCGGAGGTCAGCGTACTCTCAGGCGGATGTCAAGCCGTGGAACCGATGCGCGAGCGAAGCCGTCGTTTTGCAATCGTCCCGGCAGCGGCAGCCTCAGTGGATCGGGCCGGTCAGCTTGCCGCCGAAAATGCCTGAGGCGGTATAGCTGGTGTTGGCGACCGAGTGCGCCGCGAACGTGCCTGCCGTCTCGGCCGCGCCGGGTCCGAAGAACGCCCCGACCACCGTGGCGGTCTTGCCGCCATTGTCGCCGGTTATCGTCCCGGCGTAGCCGGGGATGCCATTGGCCGTCCCACCCGCCACCGCGCCGTTGAAATTGTGGGTGTCGAACGTGCCCGAGAACATGCCGCTGGCATTGGCGAAATTATAGGTATTGGTGAACGAGCCGGAGGCCGCGTAGGTGGCGCCGTTGTTGACGACGGTGCCGGCGATCCCGCCGCTATACGTGCCGGTTCCGACGGTCGGTAGCTGGCTGACGGGGGTTAGCTGACCGGCGACCCAGAAATTGATGTCGCCGTGGTCGACGCGGGTTGGGCTCGCCGGATTGCCGCTGGTCAGGTCGCCACCCCAATAGCCCCATTGCAGATAGCCGCAGGTGCTGCAGATGCTCTGCGTCGGCAGGAACGAGGTCGGCGGCGGCGCGGTATTCGCGGTTACCATATAGAGCGAGCTGCTGACGTTCTGCCCGTTGATTTGCGACGGGACCGACCGGCTTTCCACCGCGCCGAAATTCTTGTCGTCGACAAAGGCGCTCTGCTCCGGCCCGAACACCATCGTCACCGAGTTGACGCCGCCGGTCGCCGGGCTCTGCAGCCCGAAGCTGGCGAACGCGGCGGTGACGGTGTTGGCGGCTGGATTGGTGCCGATTGCCGCGATGCCGTTGATCGCATACGCATTCCCGCCGGCATTGGGAAACGAGTTGCTGATCGGCGTCGTTGCGGTAGTGGTCATGATGCCGCCGAAAAACCCGACCAGCGCATTCACCGAACGCGACGCGCCGATGCCGGCGGGTAGCGTGGTGGCTACCGCAGGTTGGGCGATCGGAAAGGTCTCGTTCGAGACGAAGGTCGACGGCCCCTCGGTCTCGCTGGCCAGCGTGCCGTTGCCTGGCCCCGCGGTGCCGGGCGTGGCGATGCCGTTACTGCCGAGCACGTATTGGTTGGAATTCAAGCCGAACCCGGCGATGCCGCTGCTGGTGCCGTAAAGACTGTTGCCGTTGCCGTCCGGGATCGAGCTGATCGGCGAGAAATAACTCTCGCCGGCATTCACGCCGCGCAACGCGCCAACCAGGAGCGGCCCGCCATTCTGCAGCGTTCCAACCGTTCCGGTCGCCAGCATCAGCGCCGAGTTCTGTCCCGATTGCGCGCCGGTCAACGACAGCGAGGCCTGCAAGAAACGGGTGGAACCCGAAGAATCGCCAATCGCGTTCGCTGCCGGCGCGACCAGATAGAGCGGCGAGACCGAAGGGGTCGGATCGCTCAGGCCGTCATCATTGAGGAAGAAGGGGAGGGTGTTGACGCCGGTGAAATTGGCGATCGTGGGCGGCGCCTGCGGCAGGTTGAATGCGAAAATCCGCGTCGATCCGGTTGGTGCGAAGAAGCTCGACGGTACTGCCGTGCCGCCGACGAGCAGCGACGGGCCAAGGAAATTCGGGGCGTTGAATGATGCCGATATCAGGTCGGCATAGAAGAAGCTCTGGTCGGCGGAGAGGAAGGTATCGCCGGTGAGCGGGCCCCAGACGCCGTTAACCCCCGCGTCAATACCGGCGGGAGGCAGCGTCGTCAGCCGCCCGGCGGGCAGCGGCAGCGCGAAAGTCGCCTGCTGACCGCCGCTCGACACCGAGGCGTTGAGAGTCCCGTTGCTCAGCGATGTGTTCTGAAGCGGCGAGACGGTAGGGCCGGGGAAAATCGAGGTGTTGTCGAACGAGCCAGCGAGGCCGATGGATGGCGGCGGTGGCTGCGGCGGCTGCGGGTTGCTGACGACCGGCTGCGACTGGCTCGACGCGACCTGAATCTGGTTGGTCGGCACTTGCGGCGGGCTGACCATGGGGGCGGGCGGCTGCGCGGTCGGGGCGTTGGCGCCGGCCTGCTGAATGCTGACCTGGATGTTGTTCGAGACGGTATTGGGAACCGGGCTGTTGGCCACGGTCTGGTCGGTCGGCACGGTGGTCGCGCCGCCGCTCGCGCCGGCGCGGCCGTCGAGCTGGTTGAGGATCGCCGCCGTCGTTCCCGGCGGCGCGGCGTGCGGGCTGTCGGGGCAGCCGCCCGGCCCGTTGATGTCGACCGCGAAACCCGGCCGGTAAAGTGATTGCGCACAGCCGCTCTGGCCGCTCACGGTGACCGCCTTGCCGTAGACGAACACCACTTCGGCCTTGCCGTTGGGCTGGATATCGGCGACGAACACGCCGCCGCGCACGCCGATCGTCGCAGTGCCGATATGCAGCGTGACGGCATTTTCCTGCTTCGACAGCTTGCCGCCGACAAAGCGCATTGCGCCCCGCACCGCGGTCAGCGTCATCTTGCCGGTGCCGGTCGCCGGGTCGTAGATGAACTCGTCGATGACGAGGTCGGCATTGGGGCCGATGCTGACCGACGAGCCGTCAAGGAAGAGGATCTGCGTCTGACCCTTGGCGTCGGTGACGATCCGCTCGTTGTGGACGACCTCCTGGCCGATCACGAGCTTGCGCGTCGCGGCGTTTGGCGGCGTGCCGTTGGCGTCGGTGTTGACCGCGGCATTGACGCCGACCCGCTCGCCCGCGGCGTCGGCCGGTGCGGCGGCGGGCAATCCCGCGGCGAGAAGGGCGACAAGCGCTACGAGGCGGGATGACATTGGGGATACGACGCGCATCGCCCGCTCCTAAAACCGAATCTGGGGACCCAGCACCACCGAATTGCTGGTGTAGCCGTAGAGAGGCAGGTTCGACGAAACGATGTTGCGCTCGATCTGCAGGATCAGCTCGATGTTGTCGGCGACCTGAAAGCCCTGGATGATGCCGAACCGCCACCTCCGGTCGTCGCGGCTGGAAAAGCCGCCGCCGGTGACGCAGCACGGGTCGGGCGCGTCATAGATCGAGTAGAGCCGGCTGACGTAAAGCGACGTCTCCATCGGCAGCCCGGCGATGTCGTCGTAACGGATGTGGTAGGTCGCCGCCGCGGCATAGCTCTGGTTGGCGTAGTAGGTGAGCTTGGTGAGCTGGTCGACATAGTCGAATTCGAGCGTCAGCGACGAGTTCGACGTGATCGGCTTGCTGGCCTGCAACGTCACCAGCTTGTCGTTGCCGGTGAGGCCCGTGGAAAGCGGCCGGTCCGCCGCGTTGCTGAAGGTCTTTTGGCGAAATTCGAAGGCGCTGCGCAGCGCGATGTCGCCCAGCACCACGCCGGTGGTTTCGAGGCCGGCGCCGTAAGTGGCGAAATACTGGTGCTCGCCCAGCCCCACCTCGTTGACGATCGCATAGGGCTTGACCGTCGCCGCGCCGACCCAATCGAGCGGCAGCTCGGGGAAGCGGAAGCGCGGCCCGGCGGTGATCTCGCCGAAATCGAGGTCGAGCCGGCCGACTTTCATATAGTGGTTGACGAGCCCGGTGCCGCTGACCTCGATCGTGTCGTGGTTCTGGTTGCCGAGATCGTAGCTGTAGAGCACCGAGCCGTTGGCGAAGATGTCGAAATCGGACGTCTTGACGAACTGGTTGGTCAGCAGCACCGGGCCGATCGGCGAGATGATCATCGAGCTGGCGGGCGCGATATTGGCGTCCGACTGATACTGCGCTCCCATGAAGACATAGCCGCTCAACCGGTTGGGCGACGTCTCGCGCGCGATCAACGCCAGGTACTCGTCGATTCGCTTCTGCACCTCGGGCGGCGGTTTGTAGGAGGCGGCCTTGTCGAAATAGGTGCGCGCCACGTCGAACGAGCCCATGCGGAAATAAAGCGCGCCGAGCTCGAGGTCGACCCGTGGCAGGTTCGGGTTGAACAGCAGCATCTGCTCCAGCGCCGAGACCGCCGCCTCGTTGTCGCCGAGCCGCGCCGACACGTCGGCATAGGAGAACACCACATCGAGATTCGCGGGGTTCGCCAGCATTTGCTGGAACAGATCGTCTTTTTGCTTTTCGAGCGCGGCCTGGTCGGCGCCGTCGGCAAGCACGGAATTCGCGGCTGGAAGCGCCAGGACGAGCGCCAACAAAACCCGCAACGCTAGGCGGCGAAACCGACCCATCATGTGTATTCCCGAGCGCTAGTACGAGCCACCCCAATCGCTCATTGATTGATCGTAGCGCTCAGTTTGGTCAACCGCAAGCATTGCAACCCGCGACGCCGGGCCACCGCCGCCGCTCAGAAGGGCTGGCTGCCGATCACCGTGGTGCGGTGCATCAGCCGCCGGTCGGGCAGCGCGTAGTCGCAGATCGCCAGGTGCATCGCGGTGGCGTTGTCCCACATCACCAGGTCGCCGGCCCGCCACGAATGGCGGTAGAGGAAGCGCGGCTCGATGCAATGTGCGTCGAGTTCGGCGATGAGGTCGAGCGCCTCGCCCTCCGGCATCGCGGCGCCGTTTTCGTCGATAATGCCGACGCACTCCCCGGCGGTGACATAGATCGCCTTCTTCCCGGTGAACGGGTGGGTGCGGACGATCGGGTGCGCGATGTCGGGCGTCTCGGCGATCTGCGCTGCGGTCAGCTTGGGGCGCGGGCTGTTCTCGACGCGGCGACGCGACGAATAGCGGTGGATCGCCTTGAGCCCGGCGAGCCGCGTCTTAATCGCCCTCGGCAGTGCCTCATAGGCGGCGATGCAATTGGCGAAGACCGTGTCGCCGAGCGCGACGCCGTCGCGCTGCGGCACCTCCTTCGCGTAAAGCAGCGAGCAGCGGCTGGGGAATTGCCGGTACGACACGTCGCTGTGCCAGGTGAAGCCGGCATCGGCGAGGCCGATAAGCTCGCCAGCGTCGTTCTTGATGTTCGAAACGAGCAAGATCTCGGGGTGGCCGGGCAGCAGGTACTTCTTGACGATATGCACTTCGAGTTCGCCGAACCGGCGGCTGAATTCGATGTGCCGCGCGTTCGACAGCGTCTGACCGCGAAAGAACACGACGATGTTGTCGTGAAACGCCGCCTCGACCGCGCGGAACGTCGTGTCGTCCATCGGAAGCGACAGGTCGACGCCGATCTCGGCGCCGAGCGCCGCATCGCATTTGGTGACGGGGATGGGCATGCACTGGCCTGTCATTGCGAGCGACGCGTAGCGATCTCGCGCCGGCTGGTCTGCTCCGCACGAGATTGCCGCGTCGCCTCGCTCCTCGCAATGACGATAGGTCGCGTCAGCCGCCTACTTCGCCAGATTCTTGCCGAAGAACTGGAACACCTTGTTCCAGCCGTCGACCGCGGCGTCGATGCGGTAGAGCGGCCGGTAATGCGCGAAGAAGGCGTGACCGGCATTGTCGTAGCGGTGGAACTCGTAGGTCTTGCCGTGCTCCTTGAGCGCCGCCTCGATCTGATTGACCTGCTGGGCCGTCGGATTGGGGTCGTCGTTGCCGAACAGCCCCATGATCGGGCACTGGATGCCGGCGGTGAGGTCGATCGGCGCGACCGGCTTCTTCGCGGTCAATGCGGATTTGTCGACGACGACATTGCCGCCCCAGCAATCGACCGCGGCGTCGATGCCGCTGCCGAGCCGGCAGGCGCACAGATAGGTCTCGCGCCCGCCCGAGCAGAAGCCGATGACGCCGACCTTGCCGGTCGCGTGCGACTGCTCGCGCAGGAAGGCGACCGCGCCGGTGACGTCGCCGACGATCTGCTCGTCGGGGTTGCCGCCATCGCCGCGCACCTTGGCGACGACCGCCTCGTCATTGCCGTCGCCGACCCGGAAATAGAGGCTCGGCGCCACCGCGGCGTAGCCGTGATGGGCGAATTTGCGCGCCACCTCGCAGGTCCACTCGTCCCAGCCGGGCATGTGGTGGATGACGACGATGCCGGGGAACGGGCCATTGCCCGACGGGCGCGCGTAATAGGCTTCGCCCTTGTCGCGATTGTGGCCGGTATAGCTGACCATGTGCGTCTGGATTTCGCGGAAGGCCATGGGGGAACTCCCTGTTCGAGTGGGTCGCCAAGTCTAGCCCGATCCGGGCGCGGCGGTAAGAGACCGCGGGCCTCTCGTGCCAGTGACTTGTGCCAGCGGCTTGTCGATGCCGCATCCCAGCGGCTATGCTTTTCACAGACATCACAAAGGGGTGGAGACCATGGCTTACGAAGGCATGATTGCGGAGACGATCGGGATCACCGGTCACAACGGCGAGACGGTCTCGGCCTACGTCGCGCGGCCGCTGGGCGCGGGGCCGTTCCCGGGCATGGTGCTCATCCATCACATGCCCGGCTGGGACGAGTGGTACCGCGAGTGCACCCGCAAGTTTGCGCATCACGGCTACGCCACGATCAGCCACAACCTCTATCACCGCTTTGGCGAGGGTAAGGCCGACGACGTCGCGGCGAAGGCGCGCGCCGAGGGCGGCGTCGCCGACGACCAGATGATCGGCGATACCGAGGGCGCAGTGCAGTGGCTGCGCGCGCAGCCCTGGCACAACGGCAAGGTCGGCCTCTTCGGCACCTGCTCGGGCGGGCGGCAGACCTTTCTTTTCGCCTGCAAGCAGAAGAGCATCGACTGCGCGATCGAACTGTGGGGCGGCCGCGTCGTACAGGATGAGCTGACCCCGAAGCAGCCGGTATCGCCGATCACCTTGACCGCCGGCCTCAGTTGCCCGCTGCTCGGCCTCTTCGGCAACGAAGATCGCGCGCCGACCCCGGAGCAGGTCGACCAGCACGAGGCCGAACTGAAGAAGCAGGGCAAGAACTACGAGTTCCACCGCTATGACGGCGCCGGCCACGGCTTCTTCTACTACGACCGGCCGCCCTACCGCATCGAGCAGGCGCTCGACGGCTGGCAGAAGGTCTGGGCGTTCTGCGAGAAGCACCTGTCGAAGTAGCCGAGACAAGGCGGCGCCGCGATGTGTACCTCGATCGTCGAAATCGTCGGCTGCAGCGGTGCCGGCAAGACGGGTGACGGGTGGATCGACCTGACCAACGCGGTCGTGTCGTATGACCACCCGCACCATGCCCTGCTCGAGGAAGCGATTACGATCGACTTCGTGAACCGCGCGCTGGCCCCCGGCGCGCGGGTCGCGGTCGAGCTGACGCTGGAGGCGGCCAAGGAGCTCTCCGGGGCGCTCGCCCGCGCCATCGCGCAGGCCGAGATCGAGGAAAGCCACCGGCACCGGGGTTAGTTTCCGCTTCTCTCGTTTCGAAAGTTACACGCCGCTCCGGCTTGCGCCGGGGTGGTGTTTTTTATGGGCCGGGCCTTTCCAATCGCGATGAGCCGCGATAAGATCATAACAAGAACATGACCCCCGCTTCGCTCTTCCACCCCGCCGTTGCCGCGTGGTTCGGCGCGCATTTCACCGCGCCCACCGCGGCGCAGGCGGAGGCGTGGCCGGCGATCAAATCCGGCCGCGACGTGCTGATCGCCGCGCCGACCGGCTCGGGCAAGACGCTGGCGGCGTTCCTCTCGGCGATCGACGGGCTGGTGCGCCAGGGGCTGGTGTCGGGCGGCCTGCCGGACGAGACGCAGGTGGTCTATGTCTCGCCGCTAAAGGCGCTGTCCAACGACATCAAGAAGAACCTCGAATTTCCCTTGGCCGGGATCGCCGAGGAATTGCGGGCGCGCGGCCTGCCGCCGATCGCTATCCGCGGCTGGGTGCGCACCGGCGACACGCCCTCCGCCGAGCGCCAGAAGATGGCGAAGCGGCCGCCGCACATCGTCGTGACGACGCCGGAATCGCTGTATCTGCTGCTCGGCTCGGAATCGGGGCGGCGGATGCTGGCGCCGGCCCGCACGGTGATCGTCGACGAAATCCACGCGCTGGCGCCCAACAAGCGCGGGACGCATCTCGCGGTGTCGCTCGAACGGCTCGACGCGCTGTGCGGCCGGCGGTTACAGCGCATCGGCCTATCGGCGACGCAAAAGCCGATCGCGACGATGGCGCGGTTCCTCGTCGGCGCGGACGACG
>DASZLY010000307.1:0-18511 GCA_035552135.1 Allostellaceae bacterium
GGGGGATCGTCGTTTCCGTAAACCGATAGGTATGCAATCCCTCCGCGTCTCGTTTAAGAACCTCGGCCAGGTCGAGCATCTTGTTGGTGGCAGGGTCTTCGTAGACGGCGGTGAATGTCGGATCGAACAGGTACAAACGTGTTCCGTTGGTTGCCGAGCCGAGCGGAACAATCGTCGTCACGTGCGTGATGAAGGTTCCCGGGTAGCCGACGTCGATAGTCATGGCGTCGAACCCGAAGAGGTTCAACACCTTGGCGAAGAAGACGGCGAACGCACCGCAGGATGCGCCGCCGGCATCGGCCTTCCATACATCCTGATAAGACTGCTCGACCGGTTTTTCAGCAACCTCCGCCGTATTTCGCGCGACAATGTCGGTGCGATACCCCAGTGAGGCAATCCCGCTCGTCCACTCCAAAATCTCTTTGATCGCGTCGGGCGTCTGGCCCTGCGCAAGCATCGCGGCCAGCTTTGGCCTCCGCCCAAGGATGATTTGTTTGAGCTTCTCGCCTGAGACCGCCTTAGGGTCCTCGACGACGGTTAATCTTATTAAGCGGTATTCGTAAGGTTTGTCGGCATAGAGCAGCACGCGCAACTTGGTCGTATCCGTCACCAATATCGATTTGTCGCCGTCCGGCGGATTGAACCATTCGGGCGGCTGTTGGTCCTTGTCAAGCCGCAGCTTCGTATTCCCGCCCGCGGGATGACCTGAAATGTTGACCCGGTAGCCTCGGTCGGGCGACAGGTCGTAATCAAAATAAACGCCGGCTGCTCCGTCCGCAGAACCGATGGCAACATAAGTCTGGTTTTCCGCTTGCCCCTTGGAAATCGATGGCTCGCGGTAAGGCGCGACACGCGCGCCGGGAGCGAAATCATTTACCGCCGCGACGCGTTCGGCTGGCGAGATGCACGTTGCACACGGCGTAAGCGCAATATTGTCGACATGATAGGAAAATGGACTGTCCGCGTAGAGCAACACTTCGACCGTGTGCACGCCGACGACCGGCAGCGTGAGCTCGCCGGTTGGCGCGGCGAAATACTGGGGTGGCTTATGGTCGAACGTCACCCGCAGGCTGGCCGCGCCGGTAAGCGGCTGGCCGCTCACCACGAGTTGCTCGCGCTCGGCGGCGTCGGCGTCTTGCCTGAAAAATATGCCACCCGACGACTCCGCTGAAACCTCGATCGCATGGTCCGGCTTCGACACCAGCCGTGATGTCTTGAATGCCTGAACCTTCCACGGCCCGACCTCGCCGGTCGTGAAGGTCTTGGGGTCTTCGGTGACATTTATCTTGGACAGCCGGTACTCGTAGGCTTGGTCGCCATAAAGCAGCACGCGCAGCTTGGTGGTATCCGTCACCAATATCGACTTGTCGCCATCGGGCGCATTGGCCCACTCGGGCGGCCGCTGGTCCTTGTCCAGCCGCAGGTTCACGCTCCCGTCCGCGGGATGCCCCAAGATTTCGACCCGGTAGCTTCGGTCGGGCGATAGGTCGTAGTCGAAATAAACGCCGGCCAGCGCACCCGCCGAGCCGATAGCAAGATAGGTCTGGTTTTCCTCTTGCCCCTTTGTAATCGACGGTTCCTGATAAAGCTCGACACGCGCGCCGGCGGCCAACTCATTCACCATCGCGACGCGTTCGGCTGGTGTGGTGCACGTCGGACATGGCGTAAGGGCAATATTGTCGACACGATAGGAAAAAGGATTGTCGGCGTAGATCAATACTTCGACCGTGTGCGCGCCATCGACCGTCAGCGCGAACTTGCCTGTAGGCGCCGCGAAATACTGGGGTGGCTTATTGTCAAACGTGATCCGCAGGCTGGCGGCGCCAGAAAGCGGCTTGCCGCTCACCGCAAGCTGGTAGCGTTCCGCGGCATCGGCATCTGCCCGGAAGAACATGCCGCCCGAGGAGTTCGCTGAAATCTTTACCGTGCGGTCAGGCGTCGACTCCAACTGGGATGTCTTGAATGCCTGAACCTTCCACGGTCCGAGCCGGGATTCGCCGATCGGCGGCGCGCTTGTCTGCGCAAAACTACTTAGAGGGGCCGCGAAAAGCAGCAGCGCAATCGATATATTACGGCACCAGGCGCGGACCACGATAACCCCATCGAAACATCCCTATTAAAGCACCATCTCGTCGATCGCAATAAGCGGTGTACGCAAAGATGACAGAGGGTTCAGATCGCCAATTGAGGCGCGTTGCGTAGCGGTGTCGCTGAGGCCAGGTTACGCCGTAACCGCCGCGTTAAACCGGAATGCCGCAGGAAGGCTGAAAAGAGGATCGGCGATTATCTTGGAACAATCTTACAGCTACGTTTGCAAATGCGTTGAAACGCTCGGGTCCTAACGAGGGGGACGGGTCTTCATGCCCCAAAGCGGCCATCCCCGTTACGACGATTTCGAACCGCGATGGCCGCGCTTAGAAGCTTTACCGACCGCCCGCGAACAGCGTTCCGAGAACCGAGCAGGCGAGGGGATTGGTGCCAAGCTCCGTGATCAGGGATTTAGCCAGGCTCTTGTCTGCGTCAGAGGCATTCGACTGATCAACGGCTTTCAATGCTCGATCGATAGGTAACCTGCCGGTCGCCGAGACGCCGCCGCCAGCCTGAATATTCGTCGTGCCGCCGCCGGAAAGGACATGGCCGCGCAGCATCGGCGTGTTCGGCGGGTCGCGGTGGCCCTCGACGACATCAACCCCGGCGGCGGTTATCCGTCCGATCCCGCCGACGGCAGCCATCGACTTCGACGTCTTCCACTCGATCAAACCGGCTTGGGCAAGCCGCTCGCAAACGCTGGCGACAAGTAGAGGCTCCGCCGGGTAGCCCACGTCGAGGATATCGGTCAGTTGCAAAATACCGCGGTGGCGGTAATCAAAGAAGCGCTGGAGGATGGCGCCCCGCAATTCGTCGTCTCTCACTTTTCCCTCCACTTCCCCAATCGCTGAATTTGAGTTTGCGTGCCTGGTGCAATCGGCCGAGGGGCGCAAGCTCAATCAACCTCCGTAAATCATCTGCTTCGCCCACTGTGCCAGGTTTGGATGAGCGATTCGTAAACGCGCGCGCCGCACTTTGACGATGCCGGGGCGTCTCGCCGGCGACGTCGATCGTGTTGTGCGCGATTATGTTTTGTGTCCGCGGGGTAGGAGTGCCTGCTGTGGCCCCCATCTCGGCCGGTTATCCGCTGCTCGACCGACTGACACGCTCCTGGCGCGTCTCCGTCATTTCGGCTGTCAGCGCAGTTTAAGGCGGGCAGCCAATCGGCACCGTCCGGGACAAGGCCCAGAATGCGACGTTTTAGCGCGGCAGATGACTTCGTCCGAGGACATTGGTACCCGCGACGGTACGACGAACCGACCTAACGGAGTTAATGTCCTATAACCGCTTGAAAAATTGGCGCGCCCGAGAGGAGTCGAACCCCTAACCTCCTGATCCGTAGTCAGGCGCTCTATCCAGTTGAGCTACGGGCGCACAGGGCCGGCATGTCTAGCGCCTAGCCCCCCGAATTGCAACCCGCGGCCAGCAATGTCGCGGCAACTTTGGCTCCATGCCGCGGCCGATAGGGTTTGACACAAGGCCGCGCGCGGCCTAATCCGCCGCTCCCGCCGGATGACTTCATGACCAGCATCGAGACGATCGATACCCCCCTCGCGCCCGCCGCCGCCACGATCGAGGACGAGCCGGCCGCGCGCCTGGTCGTGACCCTGGCGCCGGGCGGGCATCGCCGCGTCGAGAGCGGCCACCCCTGGGTCTATTCGAACGAGATGCAGATGGACGCGGCGGCGAAGGCGCTGCCGCCGGGTAGCCTCGTCACCCTGAAGCGCGCCGACGGCCGCGCGCTCGGCGTCGCGCTGTTCAACCCGCATACGCTGCTGGCGGCGCGGCTCTTGGACCGCGACGCGGCGCGGCAGATCGGCCGGCGGTTTCTGCGCCAGCGGCTCGAACGCGCGCTGAAGCTGCGCGAGCGGCTCTATCGCGCGCCCTATTACCGGCTGGTGCATGCCGAGGCGGACGGCCTGCCGGGGCTGGTGGTCGACCGCTTCGGCGGCGTGCTGGTGGTGCAGAGCAATGCCGCGGGCATGGAGTTGCTGGAGCCGCAGGTCGTCGACGCGCTCACCGCGCTCTTCGAGCCCGACGCCATCGTGCTGCGCAACGACAGCCCGGTGCGCGCGCTCGAAGGCCGCCCGCAGGAAGTGCGCGTTGCGCTGGGCGAGATCGCGGCGCCGGTCGCGGTCGAGGAAGACGGCACGCTGTTCCTCGCCGATGTGCTGGGCGGGCAGAAGACCGGCTGGTTCTTCGACCAGCGCGACAATCGCGGCTTTGTCGCCGGCCTGGCGCGCGGCGCGCGGGTCATCGACCTCTATTGCTATTCCGGCGGGTTCTCGCTTGCCGCGGCGCGCGGCGGCGCGGCGTCGGTGACGGGCCTCGACCGCTCGGAGGGCGCGCTCGCGCTCGCCACCGAGGCGGCCGAAAAGAACGGCGTCGCCGATATCTGCACGTTTCGCCGCGCCGAGGTTTTCGCCGAATCCGCCGCGCTCGCCGCCGCCGGCGAGCGCTTCGACGTGGTGATCGCCGACCCGCCCGCCTTCGCGCGCTCGCGCCGCGACGTGCCGGCGGCGCTGCGCGGCTACCGCAAGCTGGCGCGGCTCGCCGCCGGGCTGGCGGCGCCGGGCGGGATCGTCTTCCTCGCCTCGTGCTCGTACAACGTTCCCGCCGCCGATTTCGCCGAGGCCGCGCGCCGCGGCCTGGCGGATGCCGGGCGCATCGGCCGCATCCTGCGCGAGGCCGGCGCCGGGCCCGACCACCCGGTGCACATGTCACTGCCGGAAAGCGCCTATCTCAAATCGCTGACCCTGGCGCTGGACTGAGCGTCGTCTGATCCTTCTTCCGTCATTCCGGGGCCCTCGCGAAGCGGGGGAACCCGGAACCCATGAACACGGGCTTCGAACGCGTCGCACGACGTCGCGATCTATCCTGTTGCCGTTCGCGTTCATGGGTTCCGGGCTCGCGTCCGCGACGCGCCCCGGAATGACGCCGAGTTCTGTTGATCTCCTACTTTGCGGCCGCCGCCATTCGGCCGGCGGATTTCGCCGCCTGGCGCTTCGCCGCCGGCATCGTCACCCGGAACGTGGTGCCGGCGCCGGTCGAGGCGAGCACCACCAGGTCGCCGCCGTGCAGACGCATCAACTCGCGGGCGATCGCCAGGCCGAGCCCGCTGCCGCCCGGCCGTGCCGAGCCGGCGAACGGGCGGAACAGATTCTCCTGCGCGCGCGGCGGCAGGCCCGGCCCGTCATCGGCGATGTCGATGACGACGCTGCCATTGTCGCGGACGGCATTGATGCGCAGCCGGTGCGCCCCGGCCTCGACCGAATTGCGCACGAGGTTGAGGAACACGCGGTAGATCTGGTCGCGATCGGCCTTCACCGCGAGCTCGGCCGGCACGTCGAGCTCGACCGAGAAATCGTCTTCCGCCAGCAGCAGCGCTGGGCCGATCTCCTCGATCAGCGGGCGCAGCGGAAAGCGGCTTGGCGAAAACGGCGGCGCGCCTTCGCGCGAGAAGTCGAGCGTGCGGCTGCACAGCGCGACCGCGCGGTCGATCGCGTCGATGAGGCGCGGCGCGACGCGCTGCACCTCGGGCGCGGCGCTGGTGGAGAGCCCGTCCGTCACCAGCCGGGCGGTCGCCAGGATGTTGCGCAGATCGTGGTTGATCTTGGTCATCGCGGTGCCGAGCGCGGCGAGCCGGGCGCGCTGGCCGAGCGCGTGGCGCACGGTGTCCTGCATCGCCGCCAGCTCCTTCTCGGCCTGGCCGATCTCGTCGCGCCCGCCGCGCGGCACGATGACCCGCGAGGCGTCCTCGGGGTCCTGGCTGAACTGCGCCATGCTCGCGGTGATGCGCCGCATCGGCCGCACCAAGAGCCATTGCAGACTGACATAGACGAGCGCCGCGGCCATCAGCGACAGGATGATCGACAGCTGGAAGATGCGGCCGCCGAACTGCCACATCTCCTCGCGCAGCGGTTTCTCGTCGAGCAGGATCTCGACCTTGGTGTCGGGCTCGAACGGCGAGGTGCCGGTGACGCGCATCACCCGGTTGCCGCTGGAAAACAGCGTCTCGAACGAGCGCTGGATCCAGATCGGCACATTGCCGCCGCCGAGCACGAAATTGAGGTCGGCCTTGGGCATCTCGGGTCCGTCGAGCATCTGCACCATCCCGCTCGGCCGGCGCAGGGTGATGGAATGCGCGCCGACCTCGGCGAGCAATTCGTCGGTCAGCGCCTGGTCGAGTTTGCCGGTGGGGCTGGCGATCAGCGCCAGGGTCGCGATGTGCGCGGCGGCGATATGGTCGTCGAAATAGGTCATGCGGTAGCGTGCGACCGACGGCACAAAGATCAGCACCTCGCCCAGCATCACGAAAAAGATCGTCAGCACCAGGAGGCGGGCGGACAGGCTGCGCAGCAACATCGAACGCACTCCCTCAACCGAGGCGCGCGAGCAGGCCGACGAGCCGGCGCGTGCGCGGGGAGAACAGGGCCGGCGTATAGAAGCTGCCGGCGGCGCGCTTGCCGGCTTCGCTTCGCGTCGGGTAGGGCATCACCAGATTGGCGATGGCGCCGATCTTGAGCCGCTGCGCGATCGCCAGCGCCCACGCCGTGATCTGGTCGCCGGCCCCGGCGCCGAGGATCGCGGCACCGAGGATGCGGCCCTTGGCGGTGGTGACCGCCTTCACCATGCCGGCGGTGTCGCGCTCGGTCTGCGCGCGGTCGTTTTCGCCGAACGGCCAGCGCAGCACGCGGATTTTGTCGCCATGCGCGTCGCGTGCCGTCGCTTCGCTCATCCCGGCCTGCGCCAGCTCGGGGTCGCTGTAGGTGACCCAGGGCAGCGCACGGTAATCGACCCGCGCCGGCAGCCGGAACAGCGCGTTCCGGATCACGATCCCGGCGTGGTAGAGCGCGACATGGGTGAATTGCGGTCCGCCGGCGACATCGCCGATCGCGAAGACCCGGCGGTTGGTCGTGCGCAGCCGCGCATCGACGGTGATGCCGTGCCGCGTCGCCGCGATCCCGGCGGCGGCGAGGTCGAGCGCGGCGATATTCGGCTGCCGGCCGGCGGCGACCAGCAGATGCGATCCCGCGATGCGCTCGCCGCCGGCGAGGCTCACGGCGATGCCGTCGCCGTCGCGTTCGACCGCGGCGATCGCCGTCGCCGGGCGCAAGACGATGCCCTCGGCCGCAAGTCTCTCCGCCAGCAGCGCCACCAGCTCGGGGTCGTCATGCGGCAGCAGCGGCCCGGCATCGATCACCGTCACCGCCGCGCCGAGGCGGCGATGCGCCTGCGCCAGCTCGATGCCGATCGCGCCGCCGCCGATCACCACCAGATGCGCCGGCGCCGCGCGGTTGGCGAAAATCGTCTCGTTGGTGAAATAGGGCACCGTGTCGAGCCCCGGGATCGGCGGGATCGCCGGCGCCGAGCCGGTGGCGATCACGAAGCGCCGCGCGGCGATGTCGGTGTCGCTGGCGCGTACCGTGCGGCCATCGGCGAACCTCGCCCCGTGTCGCAACACCGTGATGCCAAGCCCTTCGAATCGCTCGACGGAGTCATTGGGCGCGAACCGCTCGATGACGCGCGCCACGCTGTCGCCGGCTGCCGAAAAATCCATGACCGGCGAGGCCATGCCGACCCCGAATTCGCCGCCGCGCCGCGCCTGATGCGCGATGCGCGCCGCGGCGATCAGCGATTTCGACGGCACGCAGCCGACATTGAGGCAATCGCCGCCCATCGCGCCGCGCTCGATGAGGACGACGCTCGTCCCCATCTGCACCGCCCCCGCCGCGACCGCGAGCCCGCCCGCGCCGGCGCCGATCACGCAGAGATCGGGAGTCAGCGCCGGCATCCTACTCGGCCGGCCTCTGGCGCCGCGTCTGCCAGTGCTTGTAGGCCACCGGCAGCAGCGCCAGCACCGCCAGCCCGATCAGCGGCAAGAGGATATCGGGACGGAAGATCGTATAGGGGTCGGGGTGCCGGCCGGCGGCGACCAGATCGCTGACCCCGTTGCCGATCCCGGCATAGACCAGCGCGCCGGGGATCATCCCGAAAAACGTCGCGGCGACATAGATTGCGAGGCTCATCCCGCTCGCGCCGGCGACGATGTTGACGAGCCAGAACGGAAAGACCGGCACCAGCCGCAACACCAGCAGATAGCTCAGCGCATCGTCGCGGAACCCGCTCCGCAGGCGCTGCACCAGCGGCCCCGCCCGCGCGGCGAGCCCGGCGAGCCCGGCGCGCGCGGCGAGAAACACCGCGCTCGCGCCGGCCGTCGCGCCGATGAGCGCACAGAGCGCGCCGAGCCACGGCCCGAACAGAAATCCGCCCGCCAGCGTCATCAGCATCGCGCCGGGTACCGACAGCGCGGTGAGCCCGGCATAGAGGCACACGAACCCGATCACCGTGAGGATGCCGCCGCGCGTCACCAGCCCGGTCAGTTCCGCGCGGTTCGCGGCGAGCTGGGCGAAGGTCAGGTAATGCCGGCCGCCGCCGAGCATGAACGCCAGCGCCGCCAGCACCAGCACGGCGAGCGGGATCAGGCGCCAGAAAGCGGCGCTACGCGGGCGGGTCTCGGCCATGGCCGCATTCTTGGGACGATCCCCCGGCAATTGCCATCTATTGCGACAGCCCGCTTGTCATTTTCGTGTGAAGGGCGGCGAGGGCAGGCAGGCGGCTGGCGAGGATCAGCGCGACAGGCCATAGCGGATCGTCACCGACACCTCGATTTCGGGCTCGCGCATGCTCGGCGGGAAAGGCGGCATGGTCGCGCCGCGCATCATGTTCTCGACCGCCTGGTCGAGATCGGCGAAGCCGGTGCTGCTCACCACCTGGTAGTCGATCACCCGGCCGTAGCGGTCGACGCGGAAGCGCAGCACCGCGCGCCCTTCCTCGCCGCGCTGCCGCGCGTCCTCGGGATAGCGCTTGTGCGATTCGAGCCAGCCGCTCAACAGCGTGCGGTAGTCGGGGCTGATCGTCGGCGCCGGCGGCGGCGAGGGGATCGAGGCCATTTGCGGCGCCTGGCTCGGCAAGGGCAGCGGCATTTGCGGCATCGGCTGCTCGGCCTGCTGCACCGGCTGCGGCCGCGGCCGCGGCTTGGGGATCGGCTTCGGTTCGGGCTTGGGCTCCGGCTTGGGCGGCGGCGGAGGCGTCTCGGCGACCGGGGCGGGCGGGGGCGGGGGCTGTTCGATCGGCTGCGGCGGCGGGGGCGGCGGTTGCTCGACCGGCAGCGGTGGTGGCGGTGGCTGTTCGGCGGCGGGCGGCGGTGGCGCGGGTGGCGTCGGCGGTGCAAAGACGACCGAGATGGCATTCGCCAGCTCGGACGGCGGCGGCGATACCGCGACCGCGGGCAGGAAGAATAGCAGCGCGATCAGCCCGGCATGAGCGGCGGCCGATAAAGGGAGCGTGAGCTTCAATCGCGCATCCTAGCTGTGCCGTCCGTCCGCGGCGTTCGCCGTGCCCCGCGACGCTTCCGGCGCCACATTAAGACTCTTGCGCAGACCGCGCAAAGACCCATCATCGGGCCGGCAAAGACCTATTCGTCGCGCCCGGCAATCACATCCTCCCAGGTCACATCCCTAGGTCACATCGCCATATTGGCCGGCGGCCAGGTGCCGAGCACCGCGACGACCGCGAGGATCGCCGCGCCCAGCGCCTGCTCGGCAAGCACCGAGCGGTAGAGCGCGCCGAGCGGCGCGTCGGCCGGCCCGGCTCGCGCGAGGCGCGGCATCAGGCGGAAGCGGTTGCCCAGCGCCAGCGCCACCATCGCCGCGAAGAGCGCGATCTTGACCGTCAGCAGCCGGCCGTAGGCGGTCGCCGCCAGCGCCTCGAAGCTGCCCGCCAGCATCACGCTGTTGACCGTGCCGGTCAGCGCCACCAGCGCTACCGCGACATAGCCCATCTGCGAGAAATGCGGCAAGGCAATGCGGGCGAGCGGCGCGTAGGCGGCGCCGTCCGGCCGCGTCGCGCGGTGCAGCAGCAGGCCGAGCGGCAGCAGCCCGCCGAGCCATAACCCCGCCGCGGTCAGGTGCACCATCTGGTTGACCGCATGCGCCTCCCCGCCGCCCATGTCCATCGCCGCATGGCCGGTGAGGCCGAGGCTCGCCAGCACCGACAGCGCCGCCGCCGTTGCCGCGTGCGGCTGCCACGGCCGTCGCGGCAAGACGACGATCGCCGCCAGCAGCGCGGCGAACCCGCTATGCCAGCACCAGATGTGGCCGAAATCGGTGTCGAGCATGACCTCGCCGAGCGTCGCCGGGCTTGCCGCGGCGGCGTTCGAGCCGGTCATCTCGGCCGCGACGCAGGGCACGATCGCCAGCGCCGAGACCAGCGCCGCGATGGCCGCGGCGGTCATCATCCGTGCCAGCGCCCGGTCGAGAGCGTCGCGCGCCGGCGGATCCTCTCCGGCCGCCGCGCCGGCGAAGGCGTAGAGCCGGAAGGCGCCGATCCCGAAGGCCGCCATCGCCGCCGCAAAATGCACGAAGCGGATGGCGGCGAACGCTTCGCTCATCGCGGAGGATTCATGCCAAGGTGCTCATCCCAGGCCGCTCATGGGTGCACCTCAAAGCTGAAGCTGCCCTCGGTGCGGTGCGTGTCGACCGAGACCGCGTGCCAGCTCACCTTGTAGCTGCCGGGCGCGAGGCTGGGCAAATTGAGCACCATCTCCATCTTGTTTTGCGGGTCGACCGTGGCCGCGCCGGCGGCCACCGGCTGGCCGTTGGCGGCGGCGATCGTCGCGCCGGAAAACGCCGGCTCCAGCTCCTGGGTGAAGAAGAGCTGCACCTGCCGCGGCGCGCTCGGCACCGTCGCGCCGACCGCCGGCACCGCGTGGTCGAGAAAGGCGTGCGCCAGCGCGCCGCCGGGAAGCACCGCCGCGACCAGCGCAGCCGTCAGCAGAAAACGTCGCATCGTCAGTCTCCGAATAGCGGACGCCCGAACGAATTCGGGAAGATGTCGTCGAGATAGAGATGGAACTGAACGATCGCGCCATAGCCGTTGCCGGTCTGCCGCGTCGCCGGGATGATCGCCTCGGCGCCGATCTGGAAGTACTGGCCGGACCAGATCACCCCCGGCTGCACGGTGCCGATCGTCTGCCCGCCCTGGCCGCGATTGAGCGCGGTCGAATACGACACCTCGACCAGCGGGATCATCGATTTGAACGGCTCGCCGAGGCCGATGTCCTTCACGTTCTGCTGCAGGTAGGGAAGGCTGTACTCGAACGCAAAGCCGTAATTGAAATTGTTCGGGTTCGGGTTGCCGGCGCTCTCGGTCTTGGTCGGGAAATCGACGCTGAAATTGCCGGTGACGGCAAATGGCCGCACCCATTTGAGACTGTCCGGCAGGTCGCCGAACCCCTTGCCGAAATCGACGAGCGGCGACAGCGTGGTGAAATCGTCGGCGCCGAGCGCCTGGACGCGGCCGGTATGCGCCCAGCTCGACGACAGCCCGGCCATCGCCGTCGCCTCGTGCGGGGCGTTGGTAAAGAACTGCCAGTCGAGCTCGGTCCTGAGCGTGCCGAGCCCGGAAGCCGAGGGTGCGCCCTTGGGCTTCAGGTGCTGCCACTGATCGGAAATCGAGATGCCGACATCCGGCCACAGCCGCTTCGCGAGATCGACGCCGAGGTCGATCTCCTTCGATCCGTCGGCGCCCGTCGGGTTGATCGTCAGGGTCGGCAGCGACATCTCGTCGGCGACGAACGGATCGTCGGTGAGCAGGGTCGCGGGAAAAAAGCGCTCGCCGGCAAAGCCGTGCGCCGCGGCGCTGGCCGGCGCCAAAGCGGCGCAGGCCATTGCCGGCAAGGCAAAGCGAATGAACCTCATCGTCAGTGTCCTTTGGCTGGAGAAAGCGCGGCGCGCCGCGCGGCTCAGCGAGCCGGCGGTTGCCGTCGATGACGTGTCTCAGCCTAGGGCAGGGGGTCCGCGCGCATTGAGCGGCCCGCGCGGTGGAGTGATGACCGGCGGCGTCGCGCCGGGTGCGTCATGCGTGATCCAGGCATAGACGACCGGGCGCGGCGCCTGGGCCGCTTGCGGCGCGACGCCGGGCACCTGATGCCACAGGCAGCAGAGCGCGCCGTGGCGGTGCGCCGGGACGATCGGCGTGCTGTCGGAGGGCGCGGCCGGCGGCGCGCCGCCGGCGAGGCAGAGCGCGTGCGCGGCGAGGCCATCGGGCACATCCGCCGGCGCCGCAATCGCCATCTCGCCGCCGGCGAGAGCGAACTGCAGGCCGAGCGCGAACACCGCGAGCGCGGCGCCGAGCCGTTGCAAAAAGCGATCGCGCATCCGGTTCATGCCGCCCGGGAGATTAGACCAAGCCGCGCTCGCAGCCAACTGCCGCACGCGCGCTAACCGGTGCACGTGATCGTGATCCGTGGCGGTTTATTCGCGCCTGGTTATCGCGCCCTGTTAGTCGCGCCCCACGGCCGGCGCGCGCGGCGCTTTCGCCGCGACGCGGCGCCAGAGGCGTCCGCCCTCGATCGCCTGCCACGCCGCGATGACCGGCACGCCGATCGTCAGGTCGCGCGCGCGTTTGAGGAACGACAGCGCGAGCGCCATCTCGGGGCTGAGGCCGAACGCGCCGCCCAGCAGGATGTAGGCGCCTTCCTGCACGCCGGCGGCGTTCGGCACGACAAACGCGGTCGCGCGGATCGCGTAGACCAGGCTCTCGATCACCATCGCGTCGCCGAACGGCAGCGGCCGGCCGGCGAACCACAGCGCCACCCAGACCTCGCTCGCGCTGGCGATCCAGCACGTCAAGTGCAGTGCCAGGTTCGTCCAGACCGCGCCGCGCCGGTGATAGATGTTCTCCAGCGCCTGATGCAGCGCCGCCGCGCCGGCGGCGGTCTTCGCCGCCCAGCCCTGGCCGAGCACGCGCGCGATGCGGTCGACATAGCGCATGCCCTTGCGCTGCATGAGGATGAACGCCACCGCCAGGCAGCTGGCGAAAGCGAGGCCCAATGCCACGAATTGCGGGGCGATCTCGCCGGCGCGCAGATGCAGCAGCCAGACGAGGCCGAGCGCGATATAGACGAGCTGGCCGATGAATTCGAGCGTCACGTCGGCGATCGAGCTCGCCGCGCCAATTGTCGCCGGCACTCCGGCGAGGGCCAGCGCGCGGGTGCCGAGCACATAGCCGCCGACCTGCGACAGCGGCAACACCTCGCTGCCGGAATCGCGCAGGAAGCGGCCCCACACCGTGACCCACGGTCGTGCCGTCGGCAGCAGCGCGCCCCAGGCCAGCCCCATCACCGCGATCAGCGTGGCGTGGATCGCGGTGACCGTGGCAAAGCCGCCGAGCCCGACCGCGAGCAATGCGGCCGCCACCGCGCCCGCGCCGAAATGCAACACCAGCGCCACCATCGCCGCGATCCCCGCGGCGACCAGCGCGATTGGGACGAGCCTCATGGGCTGGTGGCGCTCGCCCGGCGGGAGGGCAGCAGGCGCATCCCCGACAGCGCCGTCCCGGCCAGCGAGGGCAGGAAACGCGGCGTCAGCAGGTCGGTTTCGAACTGGGACATGCGCCGTGCATTCTCCGCGTAGCATTCCTCGACAAAGCGGCGGAAGCTGAAACCGTCGAGGAAAACGCTCACCTGCGTCGCCGAGAAGTCACGGCCGTCATTCTCCTTCTGGCCTTGCCGGATCGTGCGGACCAGGCGGCCGATCGCCCGCATGTAGTAGCGCGTCGCGACGAGAGCGCGCCACCATCGCGCGCCGCGCCCGCGCGCCGTCTCCTGCCATGCCATCCAGTTGATGAAGAAGACGATGTGGCGGGTCTCCTCCAGCATCAGCGTATCGAAAATCTCGAACAACCCGTCGGGCAGGAACTCGGACTGGCGCGCGATCTTGAACGCGCCGAAACCAAGAAACGAGTCGAGGCATTCGCCATAGCCGAAATCGGTGAAGGCGGTGTGCAAATTGGCGCCGAGCGGCTCCAGCTCGCGTTCTTCGGCGGGCAGCCCGTAGCGCCGGATCATCACCCTGAGCAGCCCTGCATGCCGCTCCTCCTCGACGCCCTGCAGGTCGACCGCCTCGCGCACCAGGGGGTCGGTGATCGTCGCGGCGAAAGCCCGCACGATGGCGCCGGCGCGGCGCTCGGTGTGCAGCACCTCCTGCCAGAACGGCACGGTGCGCATGCGGTCCAGCGCCGCTTCGTCCAGCACCGGCCACGGCAGCGTCTCGGGATCGAAACGCCGGTGGCTCTCGATGAACTGGCGGCAGAAGCGTTCCTTGTGCGCCGTGGAGCCGATCTGCATCACGCGGCCACCGGGCGCGGCGTGCGCATGAAGAGGCGGGCGACGCGCATCAGCCGCGGCACCATCCGCGGCCGCAGCAGCCGGCGGTCATAACCCGCCATGCGCCGGTCGTTCTCGGCCAGGCAGATGTCGATCAGCGCCGCGATCGGCAGGTTGACATCGGCGATCGCCTTGCTGCCGGTGACGGTGAAGTTGTTGTCCTGCGGCTTTTCGTCCTTGCCGGCGCCGACACTCTTGGCGATGCCGATGCGCTCGCGCACCAGCCCCATCCAGACCGCGACCATCCGCGCCCACCACCACGGCTTTTTCCACCACGCCAGGTTGCGGTAGTGCCAGGCGGCCCAGTTGACGAAGAACAGGATGTGCCGCGCCTCTTCCTGGATCACCGGCTCGAAGGTTTCGACCAGCTCGGGCGGGAAGAATTCCGACTGCCGGGCGACCGCGAACAGGCCGAAGGCGAAGAAACTGTCGATGCACTCGCTGAAGCCCAGCGTCATCCAGGCCCATTCGGGATGGCACGGCCGGCGGTATTCCGGCTCGGGCTCGAGCGCGATGCCATAGGCGCCGGCGAGCTTCGACAGCACCTCCTTGTGGCGGCCTTCCTCGAACCCGTCCAATGCGATCGCCTGGCGCAGCAGCGGGTCGTCGATCGCCTCGGCGTAGGTGGCGGCGCGCATCCTGGCCCGGCCCTCTGTCTGCACCGCGATGTTCCAGATCGGCAGGCTGGTCAGCCGGCCGCGCGACACCTCGTCGAGCTTCGGCCAATCGATCACCGCCGGCTTATAGGGGTTGTGCGTCTCCAGCAGCATCCGGCAGAACGCTGCCTTGTGCTCGTCGCTGCCCGGGCGGATCGCGCCGTCGGCCGGCGCCGCCCAGTGCCGGAAGGGCGCATCGGCGGCATCGAGCGTCGCTTGGTCTGTCATACAGGCGGACTCCTGATCTCAATCTACCCGGTGCGCGCGGCGCGGCCGCCGACTTGGCCTATCGTCGACTTGCCCAATCGTTGACTTGCCCAATCGTTGACTTGCCAGGGCCGCTCCCGTATACAGCGCCCTCCGCCGAAACAAGACCATTGCCCTCGGAGCCGGTGCCGTGAAGCGCACTTACCAGCCCAGCAAGCTTATCCGCAAGCGTCGGCATGGCTTCCGTGCGCGAATGGCCACCACGGGCGGGCGCCGCGTGCTGGCCGCGCGCCGTGCCAAGGGCCGCAAGCGCCTGTCTGCCTGAGCGGCAGGCTCGACCGCTGATCGCGGTTCGCGGCGGCGCCCAGCGACCTATATGACCGCGACCGCTATGACCGCTCGCCTCGACCGGCTGAAAAAGCGCGCGGAGTTCCTGCGCGTCGCCGCGACGCGAGCGCGCGCGGTGCGCCCGGGCTTCATCCTGCAAGCCGCGCCGCGGCCGGACGCCGAAGGCGCGCCGTTGCGCATCGGCTATACCGCGAGCCGGCGGGTCGGCAATGCCGTCGCGCGAAACCGCGCGAAGCGGCGATTGCGCGCAGCGGCTGCATCGGTATTGCCGCTTCACGGCAGGCCCGGCACGGATTACGTGCTGATCGCGCGCGCCGGAACCGGCGGGCGGGTCTATGCCGAGCTGCTCGCCGACCTCGAAGGGGCGCTGCGGCAGTTGGCGCGGCCGCGCGCAGCGCATACCGGGCGCGGCGGAGAGGGGTGAGATGGCGATCGTCGCCGCGATGGGAACATGTGCCGGGCTGCTGCTGCGCGCGCTGATCCGCGCCTATCAGCTGCTGCTGGCGCCGGTGCTGCCGCCCGGCTGCCGCTATTGGCCGAGCTGCTCGCATTACGCCGACGAGGCGATTGCCCGGCACGGTCCGCTGCACGGCACGATCTTGGCGGCCCGGCGACTGTGCCGCTGCCATCCGTGGGGCGGCAGCGGCTATGATCCGGTTCCGGAAGGCGACGGTGGGGGCGTAACCGGCCCAGCTCGGGCGGCGAGGCGATAGGAATGATGGACCAGAAAAATCTCCTCATCGCGATCGTCGTATCGGTGGCGATCCTGTTTTCCTTCCAGTTCGCTTTCGAGAAATTCCTGCCGCATCCGCGGCCGGCGCAGACCCAGACCGCGCCGGCGAAGCCGGAGCCCAACACCGCCAATCCCGGTCCCGCCGCCGAGACGCAGGCTTCGGGCACCGCGCCGGTCGGCGCCGCCGGCCAGGCGCTCGCCCAAACGCGCGAGACCGCGATCGCCGATCAGCCGCGGGTCAAGATCGACACGCCGCGCCTGCACGGCTCGGTGGCGCTGACCGGCGGGCGGCTCGACGATCTGACGCTGGCCAACTACCACGAGACCATCGACCCCAAGAGTCCCGAGGTCGTGCTGCTGTGGCCGACCGGCACCGAAGACCCGTATTTCGCCGAGTTCGGCTGGTGCCCGAGCAATGGCTGCGGCGAGACGAGCGATGTCGCGCTGCCGAATTCGAAGACCAAATGGACCGCCTCGGGCGGCGCGCTCTCACCCGATCATCCGCTGACCCTGACCTGGGATAACGGCGCCGGCCTGACCTTCATCCGCACCATCGCGATCGACCAGAACTACATGTTCACGATCGAGGACGCGGTGAAGAACAGCGGCTCGGCGGCGGTGAGCCTGCGGCCCTACGGCCTCGTCAGCCGCACCGGCACGCCGCCGGTGTCGGGCTACTACATCCTGTTCGAGGGGCCGATCGGCTTTCTCGACAACGGCCTGCAGGAGATCAAGTACACCGCGCTGACCCCGGGCAAGCGCGAACCGTTCGACAACACGCATGGCTGGCTCGGCTTTACCGACAAATACTGGCTGACCGCGCTGATCCCGCCGCAGAGCGAAACCGTCAACGCCAATTTCCTCCACAGCGTCAATGGCACGGTCAATCGCTACCAGGCCGATTACGTCGGCGGCGCGATGAGCGTGCCGGCGGGCGGCACGGCCTCGACCTCGACCCGTTTCTTCGCCGGCGCCAAGGAGGTCGGGCTCCTCGATTCCTATGCCGACGCCGGCATCCCGCGCTTCGACCGGTCGATCGATTTCGGCTGGTTCTATTTTCTCACCAAGCCGATCTTCCTGGTGCTGGTGTTCTTCCACGGCCTCTTGGGCAATTTCGGCCTGGCGATCCTGCTGCTCACCTTCCTCATCAAGCTGTGCTTCTTCCCGCTCGCCAACAAATCCTATGTGGCGATGAGCAAGATGAAGCTGTTGCAGCCGGAGATGGCGAAAATCCGCGAGCGCATCCCCGACGACAAGGCCAAGCAGCAACAGGAGATCATGGCGCTCTACAAGAAAGTCGGCGCCAACCCGCTGGCCGGCTGCCTGCCGATCGTCATCCAGATCCCGGTGTTCTTCTCGCTCTACAAGGTGCTGTTCGTCACCATCGAGATGCGCCACGCGCCGTTCTTCGGCTGGATCCATGACCTTTCGGCGCCCGACCCGACCTCGTTCGCCAATCTCTTCGGCCTGTTGCCGTTCGCGGCGCCGCACGTGCTGATGATCGGCGCCTGGCCGCTCATGATGGGCGTGACGATGTTCCTCCAGCAAAAGCTCAATCCCCAGCCGGTCGACCCGATCCAGGCCAAGATGTTCATGTTACTGCCGATCGTCTTCACCTACATGCTGTCGGCGTTCCCCGCCGGTCTGGTGATTTATTGGAGCTGGAACAACCTTCTCAGCATCGCGCAGCAATGGGCGATCATGCACAAGCGCGGCGCGGCCTGAGCGCCCGCGACGCCGTTGCACCGGGCGATCTCTACCCCACGCGTGAGATCGACGCCGAGGCGGTCGAGGCCGGCCGGCTGCTGTTCGCCAAGGAATGCCGCTTTGTCGCCGGCGCCGCCAGCCCGGGCGCGCTGCCGATGTTCGGGCATTTCCTCGCGCTCGGCATCTGGCCGCTGATCATGGGCGTGTCGATGTTCTTCCAGATGAAGATGAATCCGGAGCCGACCGATCCCGTGCAGAAGACGATGTTCGCCTGGATGCCGGTGATTTTCACCTTCATGCTCGGCGCCTTCCCGGCCGGCCTCGTCATCTACTGGACCTGGAACAACACGCTGTCGGTCACCCAGCAATATTTCATCATGAAGCGCAACGGCGTGAAGGTCGAGCTTTGGGACAACCTGACGCGGATGATCAGCGGCTTGACGAAAACGTCGAAGAAGCCCGCTCCAGGTGAATGAGCCGTCGGCCGAGCAGCAGACCGCGGCGCTGATCGAGGCCGGCCGGGAACGTGCCGAGCATGAAGGT
>DASZLY010000308.1:0-2202 GCA_035552135.1 Allostellaceae bacterium
GGCCCGTCGTGCCATCCCGGAATGACAATGAGGGAGTGACCGATGGCAATGGACCACGCGCCGCCTCGCACGCCCGAACGGCAGGCGTTTTACGACAGCATCGCCCCGGCCAATCTCGCGCCCCTCTGGGAGCAGCTGCACGGCCTCGTCACCCCGGCCCCGGTCACCAAGGTACAGCCGGCGATCTGGCGCTACCGCGAGGTGCGGCCGTATCTGATGCAGTCGGGCGGCCTCATCACCGCGCAGGAGGCGACCCGCCGCGTGCTGATGCTGATGAACCCCGGGCTCGGCGGCCAGGCCTCGATCACCGGCTCGCTCTTCGCCGGGCTGCAGCTCATCATGCCGGGCGAGGTCGCGCCGGCGCATCGCCACAGCCAATCGGCGCTGCGCTTCATCATCGAGGGGCACGGCGCCTACACCGCGGTCGATGGCGAGCGCACCGCGATGGAGCCGGGCGATTTCGTCATCACCCCGTCCTGGACCTGGCACGATCACGGCAACGACACGGCCGAACCGATGGTCTGGCTCGACGGGCTCGACATCCAGATCGTCAGCCTGCTCAACGCCAGCTTCGCCGAGAACTACCCCGACGAGACCCAGCCGATCGCCCGGCCCGAGGGCGACAGCTTCGCGCGCTATGGCAACAATTTGCTGCCGATCGATTGGAAACCCGAGGTCAAGACCTCGCCGGTGTTCAACTACCCCTATGTCCGCACCCGCGAGGCGCTGGCCGCGCTCGCCAAGAACGGCGCGCCCGACCCCTATCACGGCCACAAATTGCGCTACGTGAACCCCGCCTCCGGCGACTCGGCGATGCCGACCATCGCCACCTTCGTGCAGCTCTTGCCGGCCGGCTATACGACGCTGCCCTATCGCTCGACCGACGGCACGGTGTTCGTCTGCGTCGAGGGCGCGGGCGAGACACGCATCGGCGACGCGGTCTTCGCCTGGGAGCCGCACGACATCTTTGTCGTGCCGGGCTGGGCGTCCCACACGCATCGTGCCAGCGCCGAGTCGGTGCTCTTCAGCTTCTCCGACCGCGTCGTCCAGGAAAAACTCGGCCTGTGGCGCGAGGCGCGCGGCAACGCCTGAGGTCCCGTTCGCTCTTTCGCTGCGGCGGCAGGCGCGCACATCGACGCTAAAATCGCCGCAATCGTCCTCCATGCTGCATAACGTTCAGTTGAATCGCGGGACGCACCTGAAACCGCTATCGCTGCAAATCCGCTGCAAAAACAGCCATAGCAGCGGGCGCGATGGCAATCGGAGCGGGACACGAAACGCCGTCTCGAAGGATGCACGCTCGTCCCAATTCCGCGCGCGACAGCGCCCGGCTGCTAGCGATATCTTAACCGCCATCCGGCAAGTGAGGACGCCATGAGCGGCAAGGCGACACCCGGCGGCGCGGCGATCCATCCGGTCATCCTATCGGGCGGGTCGGGGACGCGGCTGTGGCCGATGTCGCGGACGTTCTACCCAAAGCAGTTCCTGCCGCTGGTCGGTGAGCACACGCTGTTGCAGCAGACGGCGCTGCGCGTCGCCGACGCGCCGGGGTTTGCCGCCCCGCTCGTCATCGCCAATGAGGAGCACCGCTTCATCATCGCCGAGCAACTGCGCGAGATCGACGTCGCGCCGCAAGCGCTGCTGCTCGAACCGGTCGGCCGCAACACCGCGCCGGCGGCGGCGGTGGCGGCGCTGGCCCTGGCCGAGACCGACAGCCAGGCGCTGATGCTGCTGATGCCCTCCGACCACACGATCGCCGACCATGCCGCGTTTCTCGCCGCGGTCGAGCATGCCGCTTCGGCAGCGCGCGCCGGGCATCTCGTGACCTTCGGCGTCCATCCCGAGCGGGCCGAGACGGGCTACGGCTATATCGAGCGGGGCGCCGCGCTCAAGGCAAACGGTGGTGCGTTCGCGGTCGCGCGCTTTGTCGAAAAACCCGACGCCGCGACTGCCGAGCGCTACGTCGCCGCCGGCGATTTCTTCTGGAACAGCGGCATCTTCCTGTTTCCCGCCGCGCTCTATCTGAGCGAGCTGGAGCGGCTGCGCCCCGAGATGCTGGTCGCCTGCCGCGCGGCGCTCGCAACGGCGCGGCGCGACGACGATTTCACCCGGCTCGACAAGGCCGCCTTTAGCGATTGCCCGGCGGATTCGATCGACTACGCGGTCATGGAGCATACCGCGCTGGCCGCGGTGGTGCCGGTA
>DASZLY010000309.1:0-2592 GCA_035552135.1 Allostellaceae bacterium
GCACCGTCCTCCCGCCGCTCGGCGATGAGGATCGGCCCGCCGCGCACCGGGTTGTCGAAGATCGTGCTCGCGAAGCCGAGCCGCGCCAGGGTCGGCGCGATCTCGTCACCGAGATAGGATTGCAGCACCGGCAGGCTGCCCTCGACCTGGCTTTCGGTCGGGATCGCGACGCGGCGCGCGAGATCGGCGACGAACCCGCCCTCGTCGAAATAAGTTTGCGATGCGGCAATGGCGGCGGCGCGGCTCATCGGGCCTCCCTAAGCTGGAAGCACGAAGCCTATCTCGCGGCGCGCGCCACGACCACAGCAACCGTCATTCCGGGGCGCGTCGCAGACGCGAACCCGGAACCCATGAACACGGGCGCGGGCGCGGGCGCGGGCGAGGTTGGCCTGAAACGTTCAAGCAAAGCTTTCATCGACAGTGTTCATGGGTTCCGGGCTCGGCCTAACGGCCGCCCGCCCCGGAATAACGATTGGAAGCTAATGCCGCGTGCCGGGGCCGGTGACGGGTGTCCAGGAGGGCGGGTCGCTTGCCGGAAAGCTGTCCTCGGTCGAGGTTTGGCTTGGCTGTGCGCGGCTTCGCGTCCGTTTGGCGGGCGGCGGCAGCTCGGGCACACGATCGTCGGCGCGCTCGTGCGTCATCGCCAGATTGGCGAGCGCCAACAGGCAACCGAGCGCCAGCGGCAGACGCAGCACCGGAAAGACGATCGCGAGCGCGCCGATCGCCACGCCGAGGCGCGGCAGGAGAAATGGGGTGGTCTCGGGTGCGTCTGCCGGGATGATGTCTTGCACGTCAAGCTCCTTTACAGGCTCGAACGAGCCGGCCGGCCGCGCGGTTCCGCCGCGCCTCGCAAACCCGGCGCGGCGAATTCATCCAATCTCCGCCACAGTTTGCGGCATAATGCGCGGGGGAACGCAGCTTTGCGGTACGGCGGGGGGCGAGACATGGGCACGGGACGAACTGCCGGGCGGCGTCCGGCGGCGAGCAATGCCTAACCCGCCGCTGCGCATCGACCCGGGCGAGCGCGGGTCGCTGTCCGCATCGCGCACGCAGGGCCGGCGACCCGGCGTCCGCCCGCCCGGCCCGCCCCGGCCGCCGGGTCGCGGCGCCTCCCGAAAGCGGCGGCGGGGCGGCGGGTTCTTTGGCGGCGCGCTGCGCCTCACGACTTTGCTGCTGCTCTGGGTGATGATCGCCGGCGGCGGGGTGGTCGGCTATTTCGCACTGACGTTGCCCGACACCAACACGCTGACCGTCGCCGGGCGGCGCCCGAGCGTCACGATCCTCGCCGATGACGGCAGCATCATCGCCACGTTCGGCGATCTGTTCGGGCAGCCGCTGACCCTGAAACAGATGTCGCCCTATCTGCCTAAGGCGGTGATCGCGACCGAGGATCGGCGCTTCTACAGCCATTTCGGTATCGACCCGATCGGCATGATTCGCGCCGCCTTCACCGATTTGCGCAGCGGCCATGTCGTGCAAGGCGGCAGCACGATCACCCAGCAGCTCGCCAAGACGGTGTTCCTCACCCCCGAGCGCAACCTGTCGCGCAAGATCCGCGAGGCGTTGCTGGCGCTCTGGCTCGAGCACCATTTCACCAAGGACCAGATCCTCGAAATCTACCTCAACCGCGTCTATCTGGGCGCCGGCACGTATGGCGTCGACGCCGCTTCGCACCGCTATTTCGGCAAGTCTGCGGGCAAACTGAACCTATACGAAAGCGCGGTGATCGCCGGCCTCCTGAAGGCGCCGACGCGGTTCAACCCGACGCGCGACAAGGACAAGACCGTGGCGCGCGCGCATCAGGTGCTCGACCTGATGGTCGAGACCGGCGCGATCGACCAGCCGCAGGAGGCCGCCGCCGAAAAATCCGGCGCCGAGCTCAACCGGGTCGCGCTGGCGCGGCCGGGCGTGCGCTATTTTGCCGACTGGATCGCCGACGAGGTGCGTGACTTCGCCGGCACCAGCGACCGCGACCTCACCGTCCGCACCACGCTCGACCCGCGCATGCAGGCGGCGGCCGAGAGCGCCATCGTCGACACGCTGGCGAAAAACGGGATCAAGGACGCCGTCAGCCAGGGCGCGCTGGTGGCGATGACGCCCGAGGGCGCGGTGCGCGCCATGGTCGGCGGCCGCGACTACAACGAAAGCCAGTTCAACCGCGCCGCCCAGGCGCAACGCCAGCCGGGCTCGGCGTTCAAGCCGTTCGTCTACCTCGCCGGGATCGAGGCGGGGCTGCACCCGGAGGACCGCTTTACCGACGCGCCCATCCAGATCGGCAATTGGCGGCCGCACAACTACACCAACCGCTATCTCGGCGAGGTGACCCTGGCCGAGGCGCTGGCCGAATCGATCAATACCGTCGCCGCGCAGGTCGCGCAGCGCGCCGGCATCCCGCAGGTCATCGCGGTCGCCAACCGCCTTGGCATCACCTCCGAGCTGACCGCGGACGCCAGCATCGCGCTCGGCACCAACGAGGTGAACCTCTTGGAGCTGGTCTCGGCCTATGCGCCTTTCGCCAATGGCGGCAACGGCATTCTTGCCTACGGCATCACCGAGATCACCGACACCAGCGGCAAGACCGTCTACCGCCGC
>DASZLY010000310.1:0-23266 GCA_035552135.1 Allostellaceae bacterium
CAGCGGCTGCCGCAGCAATCCGCTCCGTGCGAGCAAGGGCTCAGCGTCGGTCATCGCGGCGTTTGCCGCTGCGGTCTCAGCCTCTTTCCCGACGAGTGCGACGGGTCGTGCAAGGCGCTTTGAGGCGCCTCAGACGGCGCGGGCCGGCGCCGGATTGAAGCGCGCCAGCAGCGAGCCGAGGAGGCCCAGCGGCAGGAAGATGATCGCGGCGACCAGCAGGGCGCCGTAGATCACGTTGTCCCAGCCGACCGCCGAGGCGCCGAACCAGATGCGCAGCGACTCGGTCAGGAGGATCGTGATCAGGGCGCCGACCGTCGGCCCCAGCGGCACATAGATGCCGCCGACCACGGCCGCGAACACCATCTGCAGCGACACCGCGATCCCGCTCACCGTGTCGGGCGATATGAACATCTGGTATTGGCAATAAAGCGAGCCGGCGAACGCCGTCATCATCGCGCTGAGGACGGTGATCTTCAGCTTCTCGGCGGTGACGTGGACGCCGGCGGCGGCGGCGGCGTCCTCATCCTCGGCGATGGCTTCGAGCGCATAGTGCAGCATGCTGCGCTCCACCCAATAGCGGATCGCCAGGCCCGCCGCCCAGACCCCGAGCGCCACCAGATACCAGGTCGTCTTGTCATTGAACTGCAGCGCATAAATCGAGCTGCCGTCATGGTAGCGGTTGGGCGTGAACCCGAGCGAACCGCCGGTCAGATCGCGCGTCGCGGTGATCACCTGCAACACGATCGCGCTCAATGCCAGCGTCAGCAGGGCGAAATTGTGCCCGGTGATGCGGAAGCGGAAGCATGGGTAGCCGATCAGCACGGCGACGGCGCCGGCCGCCAGCATCCCCGCGGGGATGCCGAGCCAGGGGCTGACATGCGCGAAGTTCCACAACAGCGCCGTAGTATAGGCGCCGATCCCCATGAACCCGCCATGGCCCAGCGAGACGAGGCCGAAGCGCCCCATCATCGACCAGCTGGTGTAGACGAAGGACCAGATCAGGATGAGGACCAGGATGTGCAGCGGATAGGGCTGGTGATAGACGAACGGCAACAGGATCAGCGCGACCACCGCGATCCACGCGGCGGGGCGGGGGGCGCGCCAGGCGAGAACGCGCCTCATCGGCGGCGCGCCAGGAGACCCTGCGGCCGGGCGAACATCAACACGACAAAGATCCCGAACGCGAAGACGTAACCCCATTCGAGGTCGAGATAGAGCCCGCCCACCGAGATGATCTCGGCGAAGAGGAAAGCCGCGACGAACCCGCCGACCATGTTGCCGAGCCCGCCGAGCACGCAAATGAGGAACGTGATCGGCGCGAAGGTCAGCCCGACAAAGGGCTGCACGTCGTATTGCAGCACGAGGAGACATGCGGCGAGCCCCGCGAGGGCGCCGCCGATGGCCGAGGTAATGATGTAGATGCGGCGAATGTCGACGCCCATCAGCGGCATGATCTGGCGGTCCTGCGCGATCGCCCGGATCGCCGCGCCGGTATAGCTGCGCGCCAGGAACAGATAGATCGCAACCACGCCGGCGAGCGCTACCCCGAACGCCAGGAGGCGCGCGTAGGAGATGTACATGCCGTCGAGTTCGAGGACCGGCAGCCGGATGCCGAGATTGCGGAAATCGATGCCGAACGCCACCGTGGCGGCGCTTTGCAGCAGAAAGAGGACGCCGCCGGTGGCAAGGAGCTGGTTGATCGGTGCGGTGCCGAGCAGCGGCCGGATCACCACGACGTGCAGCACGACGCCCAAACCGCCGACCCCGACGACACAGATCACCGCCGCGAGGAGGAACGGCAGATGATAGGTGACGTAAAGGAAATACATGCCGTACATCCCGAGCATGATCAGTTCGGCATAGCAGATCCAGACGACGTCGATGACGCCAAAGACCAGGTTGAGGCCGAGCGCCAGAAGTGCGAAGACGCCGCCCAACAGCACCCCGTTGAGCAGCGCCTCCAGAAGATAGATGTCGAAGATGCCGAACATTGCCGCGCCGCTCGCCCCCTGTACTAGATGCCCAGATACGCTTCCTGGATCGTGCCGCTCGCCAGCATTTCGGGGGCCGTGCCGGAAGTCCGGATGGTGCCGGCTTCCAGCAGGTAGGCGCGGTCGACGACGCGCAGCACCTGGCGCACGTTCTGCTCGACGATGAGGACGGTGAGGCCGCTGGAGCGAATGCGCTCGATCAGGGCGAAGACCTGCTGCACCACAACCGGCGCGAGCCCGGCCGAGGGCTCGTCCAGTAGCAGGAGTTTCGGCTCCGACATCAGGGCCCGGCCGATCGCGCACATCTGCTGTTCGCCGCCGGATAGCGTCCCGGCGAACTGGGCGCGGCGCTCCCGAAGGCGCGGGAACAGTTCATAAACAAAGCCGAGCCGGTCGCGAAACCGCGCCCGCGCCTGGCGCATGTAGGCGCCCATCCGCAGGTTGTCTTCGACACTCATCTTGGCGAAGAGGCGGCGGTTTTCCGGCACGTGCGCGATGCCCAGTTCGACGATGCGGTGCGCGGCGACGCTCGCCAGATCGACGCCCGCCATGCGGATCACCCCGCCGGTCGGGCGGATGAGGCCCGAGATGACCCGCATCAGCGTCGTCTTGCCGGCGCCGTTCGGGCCGATGACCGCAACCGCTTCGGCAAGGCGAACCTCGAGCCCGACGCCGAACAGGGCCTGGAACCCGTCATAGCCGGCATCGACGCCGTCGAGTTCGAGGAGGCTCCCCGGTACCGTCATACCGCGGTACGCACGCGCGCAGCGGCGTCCTGCGCCGCGCCGGCGTCGCTGCCGAGATAGACTTCGATGACCCGCGCATCGGCGGCAATCCCGGAGGGCAGGCCCTCGGCGATCTTCTCGCCATGGTCGAGCACGATGACCCGGTCGACGACCCGCATCAGGACTCCCATGATGTGTTCGACCCAGATGATCGTGATCCCGAGTTCGCTGCGGATCCGGCGCAGCATGTCGGCGGCAAGGCCCATCTCGGATTCGTCGAGCCCGCCGAGGCTCTCGTCGGCCAGGAGCAGGCTCGGGCCGGTGGCGATCGCCTTCGCCAGTTCGAGCTTTTTGAGACCGGCGGCGCCGAGGCCGGCCACCGGGGTGGTGCGGTCGCAGGGCAGGCCCACCAGGGAGAGGGCGCGCTCGGCAGCATCGAACGCGGCAGCGCGCGAATGCCGGCCACGGCCGTAAAAGCCGGCAAGTACGACGTTGTCGAACAGGGTCAGGCGGCGGAACGGCCGCGGGATCTGGAAGGTGCGGCCGACCCCCTGATTGACGATCTTGTGCGGCGGCCGGCCGGCGATCTCGCGGCCGTGCAGGCGGATCGACCCGGAACTCGGCGCGAAGGTGCCGGAGAGCATGTTGAAGATCGTGCTCTTGCCCGACCCGTTCGGGCCTATGAGGCCGAGGATTTCGCCTGCCTCGAGCGTGAACGAGACGTTGTTGACCGCGGTGAAGCCGCCGAAGCGCTTGGAAAGACCGGCGACCTCGAGCACGGAGTGCGGATCACTTCGCGGCGTACGGCGAACTCGCCGGCAATTTCAGCACCGGCTCGCGCTGCTGCTGCGCCTTCGGCCAGACGACATAGGCCTTGTCGTCGATGTACTGGACGATGACCGGATAGGCCCGCTCGTTCTGCCCGGCCATCGGCATGCCCGGGGTCTCGAACTTGACGCCGAAGCCGAGCATCGTGCCGCCGTCGGACAGGTTGGTGTCGAGCGCCGCCTGACGCAAATCGTCGGAGGTGATGCCGCCGTATTTCTTGATCGCGCGCGGCAGGACGTCATAGAGGAAGGTGTATGTGTTCGAGGCGGCCATGCCGACGTGCGCCGACTTGATTACCGTGTCGGGTTTCGCTTTCATGTAGGCATCGCCCACCGCCTTGATGATCGGCGGCAGCGCGGGGTTCAGCGCCGTCTGGTTGGTCTGCCAGATCGAGATCGGATCGACGTCGAAGAAATAATTGGCGTCGTTGCCGACCGTCTCCTTCAATTTGCTATAGACGGTATATCCGGCGCCCTGGCCGATCAGCGCGTCGAACTTGAGCCCAAGCTCGCGCGATTGGCGCAGGAAGAGGGTGATGTCCGGGTTGTAGCCGGTATGGAAGATGACATCGGGCCGAGCCCGTTTCAGCTTGGTGACGAGGGAAGAGAGATCCGGGACCGACGCCGAATAGCCTTCGTTGAGGACCACCGTAAAGCCGGCCTTCTTGGCGCCCTCGACATTGCCCTTCGCGACGTCGGTGCCGTAGGGCCCGTCCTCATGGATGATCGCGACGCGCAAATCCTTCGGATCCTTGCCGAGCTTGGACTTGGCGTAGGCGGCGACCATCGCGGTCGAGGCGAGGCCCCATTGCTGGCCATAGGGCTGCGGCCGGAAGACGTATTTGAGATTGCGCCCGGCCAGGACGGGCGAGGCGATGCAGGTGGTGATCCACATGAACTTCTTGAACTGTTCGACCCGCGCGGCGGCCGGCACGCATTCGGCCGACGAATAGAAGCCGAGGAGCATGTCGACATGCTCCTGTTCAATCAGGCGAACCGCCTCGTTGATCGCGACGTCGGGCTTGCTCTGCGCATCGGCATAGACCGCGTTGACCCGGTAGCCGTCGATGCCGCCATGCGCGTTGAACCAGTCGATGACGATCTTGGCGCCGAGATATTGCAGTTCCGAGCCGCCGCCGGCGAAGGGACCGGTCAAATCGTAGACGACGCCGATCTTCAGCGTCTTGGTTTGGCCCTCGGCGCGCGCCGGCGGTGCCGCGAACAGCAAGACCGCTGCCAGCGACGCGCAGGCCAGGCGCGCGAACCCGCGAAAACTCATGGCGTCGTCCCCCTGTTCCGGGCGGTCCCCGCCGCCGCTTCTGCGCCAGTAACCGGCAGCGGAATGTAAATTGTCAAGCGAGATTGCGGCTGCGCCGCCGAACCGGCGCTGTATACGAGCCGTCTTCGCTACGCGACTTCCTTCGCGGTCAGCCGCCGCAAGAGACGTGCCAGATCGATAATCGCCCGCTCGTGCGTGCCGGTGCCGATCTCCTCGCGGTGGTCGCGCGCCCACACGGTGAATTCGATCTGCCGGCCGGCGACGCGCGTGACTTCGGCGGTGCCGGTGACCGTCGCGCCGATCGGGGTCGGCGCAAGATGGCGGATATCGACCCGGGTTCCGACCGCGCTCTCGCCCGGTTCGAGGTAGGGCTTCAGCGCGTTGAGCGCGGCGTTCTCCATTACCATGATCATGACCGGCGTCGCGAGCACCGGCGGCAGCGCCGAATCCTTGAAGCGGTCGGCGAGGTGCTCGGCGCCGACAAGGAGGGTGAACTCGCCGCGGGCGCCGACCGGGACCTCTTTCATCGGCTCAGATCCTCGTTTCGGCGAGGCGCGGCTGGTAGTCCTTGCGCGGGTATTCCTCCCAGTACTGGCGGAAGCCGTGCTTGGATGCCTCCTGATGCGGGCGAGCCCGCAGTTTCGCGACATCGATGTCGATGCCGAGCCCCGGCGTGGTCGGCAGGTCGATCCAGCCGTCCTTGACCTCTAGCCCGGTGACGGCGATGTCGCGGCAGACATCCGCGAAATTGACGAAATACTCGGTGATCCGGAAATTCGGGATGACCGCCGAGACGTGCACGGTCGCCGCCATGCCGACCAGGGGGCTGTTGTAATTGTGCGGCGACATGACGACGGCATGCGGCTGCGCCATCACGCAGATGTCTAACAATGCGGTGATGCCGCCGATGGCGCAGATGTCGGGGTTGAGGATGTCGGCGGCGCGCGCCGCCAGGCAAAGGGCGAACTGCTCCTTCGTATAGAGCGCTTCGCCGGTCACGATCGGGATCGGCACGGCGCGGCGCACCTCGGCAAGGAGCGCGATGTTGTCGGCAAGGCACGGTTCCTCGTACCAGTCGATGTTGAATTCTGCGAGGCGGTTGCCGATGCGGATCGCGTGGCTCGGGGCGAAGCGGCGATGCGCCTCGACCAGGATCTCGAAGTCGGGCCCCAATGCCGCCCGCATCGCGCGCACGTAATCGATCGCGAAGTCCTCGTCGCGCCGGTCGACATAGCTGCGCCACGGCCCAGGGAAGGGGTCGAACTTCGCGGCGATGAAGCCCATCGCCTTGATCTTGCGGCCGCGCTCGACCCCTTCCTCGATCGTCGAGCGGCCGGCCCAGCCATTGGCGTAGATCCGGACCCGCTCGCGCGACGGGCCGCCGAGGAGATTGTAGACCGGCTGGCCGCAGATCTTGCCGATGATGTCCCACGAGGCGATCTCGATGGCGCTCCAGGCCGACAACAATTCCATCGAGCCGCGGCGGATCGCGAAATCCTCGAACATCACCTGCCCGGTGTGGCGGATGTTGAAGACGCCGCGGCCGATCACGTGGGGCGTCATCGCTCGCACGCACTCGGCGATGACGGTTTCCTTGCCGGCCATCACATAGGCTTCGCCCCAGCCCCAGACGCCGTCCTCGACTTCGACCCGGCAGAGCAGCAGGTCCTTCGAGCTGCCGGTGCCGAGGATGAAGCTTTCGATGCGCGCTATCTTCACGGTATCTCTCCTGGGGGCTGCGGCGGCTCGGGCCGGCAGTTTCGGAATTTCAGCGGGAGCGCGCCAATGGAAACCGTCGGTCTCGGGTTCTATTACGAAGACCTGCCGGTTGGGCGGCAGTTCCGCACGATCGGCCGCACTGTGACCGAGGCCGACATTACCAATTTCGTCAACTGCACCGGCATGGTCGAGGTGCTGTTCACCAATCGCGAATTCCTCAGCCACGAGAGCGACATCAAGGGCCGGCCGGCGCCGGGCGCCCTGGTCTATTGCTTCGCCGAGGGGCTGCTTGTGCAGGCGACGATGCAGCACACCGGATTTGCCTTCCTGCACATGGAATTGTCGGTCGAGGGGCCGGTCGTCGCCGGCGACACGATCCATGCCGAATGCGAAATCATCGAGGCGCGCCGCTCGAAGAGCCGGCCCGGCCGAGGTCTCGTCCGCACCCGGGTGCGGGTCGTCAAAGAGGACGGTGCGACGGCGCTGGTCTATACGCCGCTGCGGCTCGTCAAGTGCCGGGCGGCGGACTGAGCGCGCATCGCCTTACCCGCCGCAGCACGCTCTCGAGCCGCTCGCGGGTTCCCTGAGCACTAGCTCTCCCAATGCGTCTTGCCGATGCGCCCTGCCGATGCGGCAAAGCGGCCCCATGTTGCGCCGCGGCAATGGCCGTGGCTAAGATGCCTCGTATTTCCGGTTTGGCACATCCTCGGGGGCGATGCCGGGCGGGAGGGGTGCGATGAAGGTTCTGGTGACCGGCGGCGCCGGGTTTATCGGCTCGGCGGTGTGCCGGTTCTTTGTCGGCGAACTGGGCATCTCGGTGCTCAACGTCGATAAGCTGACCTATGCCGCCAACCTTGCTTCGTTGCGCGATGTCGATGCGGCGCCGGGCTATGCGTTCCACCGCGCCGACATCGCCGACCGCGCGGCGCTCGCCGGCCTGATGCGCGCGTTCGGCCCCGATGCGGTACTTCACCTCGCGGCCGAATCGCATGTCGACCGCTCGATCGACGGCCCCGGCGAATTCATCAAGACCAACATCGACGGCACGTACGCGCTCCTCGAAGCATCGCTCGAATACTGGCGGGGCCTGCCGGCGAAGCGGGCCGCTCGGTTCCGCTTCCACCATGTCTCGACCGACGAAGTCTATGGCTCGCTCGGGCCGGACGGCAGGTTTACCGAAGAGAGCCGCTATCAGCCGAATTCGCCCTATGCCGCCTCGAAAGCCGCCTCCGACCATCTGGTGCGGGCCTGGCACGCAACGTTCGGCCTGCCGACCGTGATGACCAACTGCTCCAACAATTATGGCCCCTATCATTTCCCGGAAAAGCTGATCCCGTTGGCGATCCTGAAGGCGCTGCACGGCGAGAGGGTGCCGATCTACGGCAACGGCGAGAATGTCCGCGACTGGCTCCACGTCGAGGACCATTCGCGCGCGCTGCACCTCGTCTTGACCAAGGCCCGCCCGGGCGACAGCTACAACATCGGCGGCGAGGGCGAACGCACCAACCTTGAGGTCGTCAACGCGATCTGCGATCTGCTCGACAAATTGCTGCCGGGCTCGCCCCATCGCCCGCATCGCGGGCTGATCGAATTCGTCGCCGACCGTCCCGGGCACGACCGGCGCTATGCGATGGACGCGGCGAAGATCGCGGGCGAACTCGGCTGGCGCCCGCGCGAGACGTTCGCCAGCGGCTTGCGCAAGACCGTCGCCTGGTATCTCGACAACCGCTGGTGGTGGGAGCCGATCTGGCAGGAGCGCTACCGCGGCGCCCGCCTCGGCATCGATGCCCGGCCCGCCGCGTGAGGACGAGGGAAAGCGGTCGCAGATGAAGGGGATCATTCTGGCTGGCGGGTCGGGGACCCGGCTCTATCCGGTGACGCTGGTGACCAGCAAGCAGCTGCTGCCCGTCTACGACAAGCCGATGATCTATTACCCGCTGACGACGCTGATGCTTGCCGGCATCCGCGACATCCTGGTGATCACGACGCCGTCGGACAGGCCCCGCTTCGAAGCCCTGCTCGGCGATGGGACGCAATGGGGAGTGGCGATCGCCTATGCCGAGCAGCCGCGGCCCGAGGGCTTGGCGCAGGCCTTCCTGATCGGCCGCGATTTCGTCGCCGACGATGCCGTGGCGCTGGTCCTCGGCGACAACCTGTTCTACGGCCACGGCTTGCCCGAGATGCTTCAGCAAGCGGCGCGGCCCTGCCCGGGCGCGACGGTTTTTGCCTACCAGGTGCGCAATCCGCAGGCCTACGGCGTCGTCGAATTCGATGCCGCCGGCAAAGTGATCTCGATCGAGGAAAAGCCCCGGCAGCCGCGTTCGCAATGGGCGGTGACCGGCCTCTATTTCTACGACAATGCGGTGCTCGACATCGCCGCGGACCTGCGGCCCTCGGCGCGCGGCGAACTTGAGATTACCGACCTCAACAATTCGTACTTGCGGCGCGGCCAGCTCCAGGTGGCGCGGATGGGCCGCGGCTATGCCTGGTTCGACACCGGCACGCACGAGGCGCTGCTGGAAGCCGGCGAATACGTCCGCACGATCGAGATGCGGCAGGGGCTGAAGATCGCCTGCGTCGAAGAAGTCGCCTATCATATGGGCTATATCGACCGCGACCGCCTGTTGGCCGAGGCCCGCCGCTTCGGCAACAACGATTACGGCCGCTACCTCGCAAACCTGCCCGAATGGGACCACAGGACCTGATGGGACACCCTTATGAACACCGCTTCCGGTTTCGCCTATCCTCACCTGTTCGGCGCCAAAGTGCCGGCGCCGGCGGCACGCTGGGCCGGCAACGCCCGCTATAATTTCATCGGTGGCCACAACGATCGCTCGCTGGTGCCGATCGAGGGGCTGATCGAGGCTGCCGCGCGGGTGTTGCGCCGCGAGGGGCAGGATCTGGCGCTCTACAGCATGGCGCAGGGGCCGCAGGGATATCTCGGCCTGCGCCGCTTCGTCGCCGACAAGCTGGCGCGCTGGCGCGGCATCAAGGGCGGGCCGGACGAGGTATTGATCACCTCGGGCTCGGGGCAGGCGATCGACCTTGTCAACCAGGTGCTGCTCGAACCGGGCGACACGGTGATCCTCGAAGAATTCACCTATGGCGGATACCTGACCAAACTGCGCCGTCTCGGGGTCAACATCGTCGCGGCGCCACTCGATGAGGACGGCATCCGGGTGGACGCGCTGGAGCAGATCCTCGCCGATCTGAAGCGCCGCGGCACGACCCCGAAATACATCTGCACCGTGCCGACAATCCAGAACCCGACCGGCAGCGTCATGCCATTGGAGCGCCGCCGCGAGTTCCTGGCGTTGGCCGCCGACCATGGCGTGCCGATCTTCGAGGACGAATGCTACGCCGATCTGACCTGGGGCGGCATGCAGGCGCCGCCGGCGCTCTATGCGCTCGACCCGACCAGGGTCGTCCATATCGGCTCGTTCTCGAAGACCTTGGCGCCGGCCCTGCGGCTCGGCTACGTGATGGCCGATTGGGCGCTCCTCGGCCGGATGATCGCCCTCAAGGTCGAGCGCGACAGCGGCACCGGCGCGCTCGAACAGATGGTCGTCGCCGAGTATTTCTCGAAACATTTCGAAGATCATGTCGAGAAGCTCAGCGCCACCTTGCAGGATAAGCTCAATACGATGGTCGAGGCGGTGGCGCGCGAGTTCGGCACCGCGGTCGAGCCGTGGGTCCCGAAGGGCGGCATCTTCCTGTGGCTGAAGTTTCCCGACGAGATCGACGTGCGCCGGCTGGTGCAGCCGGCCTTGAAGGCCGGCATCGCGTTCAACCCCGGTCCCGAATGGGCGGTCGACGGTGACGCTTCGAAGTCGCGCCTGCGGCTCTGTTTCGCGCTGCCGAGCAAGGAGGAGATCCGCGACGGCGTCGCCGCCTTCGCGCGGGTCTGCTACGAGGAGACCGGCATCCCCGAGCGCAGCGCCAACTCGTCAACACCCGTTAGGTCAGGAGAAGGCAATGGCGGGTCGAGCGGAAGCGCAGTCGCGGATCGACGCGGTATTGCAGCGGGCGGTCGAGGCGGGCGAGGTGCCGGGGGTCGTCGCGCTGGCGGCTACCGCGGCGGGGCCGGTGTACCAGGGTGCGTTCGGCCTGCGCGATCTGGCGCAGGGGCCCGCGATGACGCTCGACACGGTCTTTCGCATTGCCTCGATGACGAAGGCCATCACCTGCGTCGCGGCGATGCAGCTGGTCGAGGAGGGACGGCTCGCGCTCGACGCCCCGGTGCCCGATATCAGGGAGGCGGCGCTCAACGCCCCGCTTGTGCTCGAAGGCTTCGACGCGGCGGGCGCCCCGGTGCTGCGTCCGGCCAAGCGGCCGATCACCTTGCGGCATCTGTTGACCCACACCGCCGGCTTCACCTACGAAGCCTGGAACGCCAACACGCTGCGCTTCGTCCGCGAAACCGGCATGCCGTCGACCCAGACCGGCCGGCTCGCCACGCTGCGCCAGCCGCTCGGCTTCGATCCGGGCGACAAGTGGGAATACGGCATCAACATCGATTGGATCGGGCGTCTGATCGAGGCCGTCACCGGGCAGGGCATCGATGTGGTGTTGCGCGAGCGCGTCCTGATGCCGCTCGGTATGGGCGATACCGGCTTTGCCACCAGCCCTTTGCAGCGCGCCCGGCAAGCCTCGGTGCATCAGCGAGAGGCCGACGGCCGCCTGACGCCGCAGCCGCTGCCGGAGCCGTTCGTCCCGGAATTCTACGCCGGCGGCGGCGGCCTCCATTCGACCGGACCCGACTATCTGCGCTTCCTGCAGATGCTGCTGCGCGGCGGCAGCCTCGACGGGGTGCGGATCCTGCGCCGCGAGAGTGTGGCGCTGATGAACGACAATCACATCGGCGATCTCCCCGCCGGGGTCCTGACGAGCTACCAGCCGGAGCGGTCGAACCATGTCGATTTCTTCCCCGGCGCCAGAATCCGCTGGGGCCTCGGCTACATGCTGAACCTCGACCCCGGCCCAAACGGGCGTCAGCCCGGGACCGTGAGCTGGGCCGGTCTCTTCAACTCCTACTATTGGCTCGATCCGGCTTCGCAGGCCACTGGCGTCATCCTGACGCAGATCCTGCCGTTCGCCGACCCGGCGGCGGTGGGGCTCTACGGCGCCTTGGAGCGCGGCGTTTATGCGCTCGCGCAAGGATGACGATCCTCCATCTGCTGCGCCACGGCGAGCACGGCCTCGTCGGCCGGGTGTTGGCCGGCCGCATGCCGGGGGTGGGGCTGACCGAGAGTGGCCGGGCCGAGATAGCCGCGGTCGCCGAGCGCCTCGTCGCGGACAACGTCGCGGCGCTTTATGCGAGCCCGTTGCAACGCACCCGCGAGAGCGCCGAGATCGTCGCCGCCCGGCTCGGGCTGCCGGTCGAATACCGCGACGATCTGTTGGAACTCGATTTCGGCGAATGGACCGGCGCCACGTTCGACTCGATCCGCGCCGATCCGCGCTGGCGCTCTTGGAGCAGCCATCGCAGCCTGGCGACGATCCCCGGCGGCGAGACCATGCGCCAGGTGCAGCACCGGGTCGTCAACGCGATTATCGAGATTAGCGGCAAGCACCGTGACGACGTGGTGGTCGCGGTCAGCCACGGCGACGTGATCCGCTCGGCGCTCGTCTTCGCGCTTGGCATGCCGCTCGATTTCTATCATCGGATCGAGGTCGCGCAAGCCTCGCTCAGCACGCTGCGCATCGATGATGCCGGCATCCATGTCGTGCGGGTCAACGAGCCGCCGCGCCTCTGATCCTCCTGGTTTCGCGCCGCGGCAAACCTGCTATCGTCCATGCCAGGGAATTGAGGGAGAGGAAGCCATGGCTTCGAACGGCAAGGTTGCAATCGTTACGGGCGGCGGCAGCGGCATCGGCAAAGCCTCGGCCGTGGCATTGGCGCGCGAGGGGTTTGCCGTCGTCATCGCCGGCCGCCGGCCGGAGCGGCTCAATGAGGTCGTAAAGGAGATCGAGGAGCAGGGCGGTAAGGCGCTCGCCGTGGTCACCGACGTGACCCAGCCCGACCAGGTCAAGGCTTTGTTCGCGAAAACGAGGCAAGCCTACGGCCGGCTGGATGTCCTCTTCAACAACGCCGGGTTCGGCGCCGCCGCGCCGATCGAGGAACTGGCCTACGATCGCTGGCGCGCGGTTATCGACACGATCCTAACCGGCTCGTTCCTGTGCACCCAGGAGGCCTTCCTGATGATGAAGGACCAGTCGCCGATGGGCGGCCGCATCATCAACAACGGGTCGATTTCGGCGCATGCGCCGCGGCCGTTCTCGGTGGCCTATACGTCGGCCAAGCACGCGATCACCGGCCTGACGAAATCAACCTCGCTCGACGGCCGCCGCTTCGACATCTCGTGCGGCCAGGTCGATGTCGGCAATGCCCTCACCGAGATGACCCAGCGGATGACCCGCGGCGTGCCGCAGCCCAATGGCGAGGTTATGGTTGAGCCGACGATGGACGTCGAGAACGTCGCCCGCTCGGTCGTCCTGATGGCGACCGTGACGCCCGAAGCGAACATCCAGTTTCTGACGGTGATGGCCACCAAGATGCCGTTCGTCGGCCGTGGATAGACCGTCCCCTACTCTTCCTCCTCGGTGAGCGCGCTCTCGTGCCAGTGGCGCAGCAGCAGGCGGGAGAGGAGGTCGAGCGCCAGGTAGATCAGGATGCCGGTGACCGATAGCAGGAAGAGGGCGGCGAAGAGGCGCGGGATCGCCAGGCGGTACCCTGCTTCGAGGATGCGGTAGGCGAGTCCGGTCTCGGCGCCGCCGGTGCCGGCGACAAACTCGGCAACCACCGCGCCGATCAGCGCGAGCCCGCCGCTGATCCGCAGGCCGGCGAGAAAATAGGGCAGCGCGGTCGGCACCCGCAGCCGCCACAGCACCTGCCAGCGCGACGCGCCGTAGAGCCGGAACAGCGCCAGGAGGTTGCGGTCGGCGCTGTTAAGCCCGACCGTGGTGTTCGAGACGATCGGGAAGAACGCGACGATCCAGGCGCAGGTCAACAGCGCCAGGAACGGGGTGCGCACCCAGATGATGATGAGCGGTGCGATCGCCACGATCGGCGTCACCTGGAGGATCACCGCATAGGGGAAGAAGCTGATCTCGACGAGGCGCGACAGCGAGAAGACGAGCGCGATCGCGCCGCCGACCAGCGCCGCCGCGGCGAGCGCCGCCAGGGTGATGCGCAAGGTGACGAGCAGCGAACCCATGAGGCTCGGCCCGTCGACGACGAGGCTGTGTGCGATGTCGCTCGGCGCCGGCAGGATGTAGACCGGCACGCCCGACAGGCGCACTCCCGCCTCCCACAGGGCCAGCAGGACGAGGCCGATCGCCACCGGCGCGGCGACGCGCAGCGAGCGGCTCATGCGCCCATCGCCCGCGCGAGCGTGGCCGAGACCCGCTCGCACATCGCGGCGTATTCGGGCGACATGCGCGTCGCGCGGCCGCGCGGCTGCGGCACATCGACCGCGAGATCGGCGGCGATCCGCCCCGGCCGCGCGCTCATCACCGCGATTCGCGTCGACAGATACACCGACTCGAAGACGCTGTGCGTGACGAAGAGGATGGTCGGCCGGTGGCGTTCCCACAGGCGCAGCAGGTCATCGTTGAGCTGCAGCCGGGTGATCTCGTCGAGCGCGGCAAACGGCTCGTCGAGCAGCAGCAGGTCGGGGTCGGTGACGAGCGCCCGGGCGATCGACACGCGCATCCGCATGCCGCCCGAAAGCTGATGCGGATACGCATCCTCGAACCCGGCGAGCCCGACCGCGCGCACCGCGGCCAGCGCCCGCTCGCGCTCGCCGGCGCCGGCCCGCCCGGCGATGCGGAACGGCAGCATCACATTGGCGGTCACCGTGCTCCACGGCATCAGCGTCGGGTCCTGGAAGACAAAGCCGATCCGCCCGGGTGCGCGGTCGACCGCCAACCGGCAATGACCGGCGCTCGGCGCCGTCAGCCCGGCGACAATGCGCAAGAGCGTGCTCTTGCCGCAGCCCGACGGACCCAACAGGCTGAGAAACTCGCCGCGGCCGACGCCGAGATCGATATCGGCGAGCGCTTCGAGCCCCGAGGCGAAGCGCTTGGAGACGCCGTTCAGTTCGAGGATCGATGCTTGGCCGTCGGCCACAGCGGGTGCCCTAACCCCGCCGTTCATCCGCTTGGCTGGGCATGGCCCGGCCATCCACGTCTTTTGTCCGGTCACTCGCAGATAAAGACGTGGACCCCCCGGTCAAGCCCGGGGGAGGCGAGATAATTTCACCGACCGCGCCCGACATCGCTCAGGGCTTCATCCCGACCTTCCGGTCGACGAATTTGAGCGTATAGGCCTTCTTGTAGTCCATATCGGCGGGGTAGAGCCCGGCCTTCGACATCGTCTCGAAGAAGTCCTTCCAGCGCGCGTCGGTCATCGCGCCGATGCCCATGGTCTTGGCATCGCCGCTATCGACGATGCCGTATTCCTTGATCTTCTCGATCCCGTAGCCGATCAGCGCGTCGTTCATCTCGGGATTGTCTTTCTTGATGAGCGCGTTGCCCGGCGTCGGGTCGCCGTAGAGATAGCTGTACCAGCCCTCGATGCTGGCATTGACGAAGCGCTGCACGAGGTCGGGCTTTTCGGTCGCCAGCTTCAATGAGCATTGGATCACCGAGCCGTAGCTCGAATACCCGGCATCGGCGATCAGCATCACCACCGGCTTCACCCCGGTCTGCTCGATCGTATAGGGCTCGCTCGACAGATAGCCCTGCTGGATCGCCTGCTTGTCGGCGAGAAACGGCGCGACGCTGAAATTGTAGGGGCGGATCTGGTCGTCGGTGTAGCCGAACTTCTGCTTCAGGAAGAGCCAGCTTCCGGTGCGGGTATCGCCCGAAATCATGATCGGCTTGCCCTTTAGCGCGGCAAGCGTGTCGTTGCCCTCGCCGGGATGGGCGATCAGCACCGACGGGTCCTTCTGGAACAGCGCCGCGACCGCGACCATCGGGACGTTCTGCTGCGCGAAGTTCAGCGGCCCGAACGAGTTCGAGGCGACGTTGAAGTCGAGCACACCGGCCGCCAGGAGCTGCGCGTGGTTGACCTGCGGCCCGCCCTGGCGCAGCTCGACCTCGAGCCCGTATTTCTTGTAGATGCCGGCGGCGATCGCCTGGTAGTAGCCGCCATGCTCGGCCTCGGCCTTCCAGTCGGTGCCGAAGCTGATTTTTTCGGCGCGCGCGACGCCAGCAAGGGTTACGAGGGCGAGCAGCGCGCAGAGCGCGCCACGCAACCTTTGCGGCAATATCCTGTTCATGCTGTGCGATCCCCCCGGCAGCGCGCGTTGCGCCGGTACTCTAATGGCGGCTCGCGGTAGGGTCTATGCCGCCGGGACTGCGGGTAGTGACGCAGGGCCGGTCTCGCCGGACGCGAGGGCGTGGTATATGATCGGCAAAATGGCGCCCGCCGCGACCGAGCGACGGGGGCCCGCGAGCGGGGTGGACGATGAAGAATCTGCTTGCAGTGATCGGCGACGGCAATGCCGGCCCGGTGCTCGACGCGGCACTCAAGGTGGCGCGGCGCTTCAACAGCCACATCGTCGGGCTGCACAGCCTGACCACCGAATACGCCGTCGTGTTTGGCGGCGAGATGGGGTTCTCGATCTCGTCCGAGGTCGATCGCACGCTGGAACGCGAGGGGCATGACCGGCGCGACCAGGCGCGCCGCCTGTTCCGTGATTTCATGACCGCGCAAGGCGTGCCGATCGGCCCGGTCTCGCCGGACAATCCCGGCCCCAGCGCCTCGTGGCGCGAGGAAGATGGAAGGCAGAACGCGGTCGTCGGCATGAGCGGCCGGGTCTACGACCTGATCATCGTCGAGCAGCCGGAAAAACTCGCCTCGATCGCCGAGGCGACGCTAGAGGATGCGCTGTTCGAAAGCGGCCGTCCGGTGATGATGGTGCCGAAGGTGCCGCCGGCCAGCCTCGGCGAAATTGTCGCCGTCGCCTGGAACGGCAGCACCGAGACCGCGACCACCGTCGCGCTCGGCATGCCGTTTCTCGAAAAGGCGAAAGAGGTGGTCGTCGTCGCGGTCGGTCCGCAGCATATGCCCGAGCCGGGTCCGACCGGCGACGAGCTGGCGCGCACGCTCGAGCGGCACGGGCTCAAGGTGAGCCTGCGCACCGCGTTCGGCCGGCAGAAGCCGCAGGGCGAATCGTTCCTGCAAGAAGCGACGGCCGCGGGCGCCGACCTCATGCTCAAGGGCGCCTATACGCAAAGCCGCATCCGCCAGATGATCTTCGGCGGCGCGACCCGGCACATCATCATGGAGTCGAAAATTCCGGTCCTGATGTCCCGCTGACTTGCCGTCGCACCTCTCCGACCTATTTCGTCATACCGGCGAAGGGCGGCGCCCGGGACTTTCCCGCAGCGCCGCTTCCGCCGGGACGACACCGAAGGAGTCTTCTATGCCGAGCTTTCCTGGGCAGATCTTAGCCTGCGCCGCCGCGATCGCACTCATGGCCGCGCCCGCGCTGGCGCAGATGCCGCCGCCGGGCCCGGACTTCACCTGCCTGTGCCTCAGCCAGTCGCTCAACGACGCCAATACCGACATGCAGGCCAAGCAGGGCGAGCTCAACGGCGCGCAGTCGCAGCTCGGCGATCTCGACCACCAGCTTGCCGCGGCGCGCGCCCGGGAAGACGTCACCAATCCGCAATCGGTCGCCGAGTTCCGCCAGCTCCTGGCGCAGCGCGACGCGGCGTTCAAGCAGTCGAACGGCGATCTGATCGCCGCGGCGCAGACCGCAACCGCGCGCTACAACCAGGCAGTCGCCGATTATAACGCGCAGTGCGCCGGCCGCCCGATGCCGCCGCCGCCTCCGGGTCCGCTCAACTGCCCGGCGCGCTAGGCCGGCTTCTCGCCGTAGAGCGCCTCGGGCGCGATGAGCGGCTTGGCGATCTCGACCCAGATGCCGTCGCGCCAGGCGCGGAAAAAGCAGTTGCGCCGGCCGGTGTGGCAGGCGACGCCGTCCTGGTCGACCAGCAGCAGCACCGTGTCACCGTCGCAATCGAGGCGGAATTCCTTGAGCCATTGAACCTGGTTCGAGGTCTCGCCCTTGCGCCACAGCGCCTGGCGCGAACGCGACCAGTAGCAGGCCCGGCCTTCGGTCAGCGTCACCCGCACCGCGTCACGGTTCATCCAGGCGACCATCAGGATTTCGCCGGTGTCGTGCTGCTGGGCGATCGCCGGTACCAGCCCGTCGGCATCGAACTTGATCTCGGGCAGCGCTCGCGCAATCGGATCGGTCACGGTGTCGCTCCTTGCGGCGTTGGCTTGTCAGCTCTCGCCGCCACGGATTAGGGTGCGCCGCGCAACGGTTGCAAGCCCCGAGCATGGCCGGTGCGGTCGCGGCGCGAACGGAGTTGCGGGTGAAAGCACGAGCACTTTGGCCGATCTGATCCTCGAGACGCGCGGGCTGAGCAAGGAGTTTCGCGGCTTCACCGCGGTGCAGGGGGTGGACCTCAAAATCCGCCGCGGCGCGATCCATGCGCTGATCGGGCCGAACGGCGCGGGCAAGACTACCGTCTTCAATTTGCTGACCAAGTTCCTCGAACCGAGCACCGGGCACATCGTCTATAACGGCGCCGACATCACCGCCGAGCCGCCCGCGGCGGTGGCGCGCCGCGGCCTCGTCCGCTCGTTCCAGATTTCGGCGGTGTTCGGCAGGCTGTCGGTCCGCGACAATGTCCGCATCGCGCTGCAGCGGCCGCTTGGCAATTCGTTTCACTTCTGGCGTTCGGAGCGCGCGCTCGACCGGCTCAATGCGCGTGCCGCGGCGCTGCTCGACGCGGTCGGGCTTGGCGCATTCGCCGCGTTGCCGGCCGCCTCGCTCTCCTACGGCCGCAAGCGCGCGCTGGAGATCGCCACGACGCTGGCGCTCGAACCCGAGCTGTTGCTGCTCGACGAGCCGACATCGGGCCTCGGGCAGGAGGATATCGGCCGGATCACCGCGCTGATCCGCGAGGCGGCGCGCGAGCGCACTGTGCTGATGGTCGAGCACAACCTCTCGGTCGTCGCCGATCTGTGCGACGTCATCACCGTGTTGACCCGCGGCCGGGTGCTGGCCGAGGGCGACTACGCCGCGGTCTCCGCCAATCCCGAAGTCGTCGAGGCCTATATGGGCACCGGCGACGAGACAGCGGCGGCCAATGGCTGAGCTGCTCCACGTCGCCGGGCTCAACGCCTGGTATGGCGACTCGCATGTGCTGCACGGCATGGAGTTCGCCGTCGGCGAGGGTGAGCTGGTGACGCTGCTCGGCCGCAACGGCGCCGGCAAGACGACGACCTTGCGCGCGATCATGGGGATATTGGGGCGACGCCAAGGCTCGGTGCGGTTCGCCGGGATGGAAACGATCGCGCTGCCGTCGAACCGGATCGCCCGCGCCGGGGTCGGCTATTGCCCCGAGGAGCGCGGCATCTTCGCCAGTCTCGATGTCGAGGAAAATTTGCTGCTGCCGCCGGTGGTGCGGCCGGGCGGGCTCGGGCTCGACGAGATCTACGCGATCTTCCCCAATTTGCTCGAACGCCGGCGCAGCCAGGGCACCAAGCTGTCGGGCGGCGAGCAGCAGATGCTGGCGATCGCCCGCATCCTGCGCACCGGCGCGACGCTGCTACTGCTCGACGAGCCGACCGAGGGCCTCGCCCCGGTCATCGTCCAGCAGATCGGCACGGTGCTGCGCAGCTTGAAGGCGAAGGGGTTTACCATCCTTCTCGTCGAGCAGAATTTCCGTTTCGCCGGGACTGTGGCGGATCGCCACTACATCGTCGAGCACGGCCGTGTTATCGACACGATCGACAACGCCTACCTGATGGCGAATATCGAGAAACTGCACCAATACCTCGGGGTCTAAGAACCCGAAACCACGGGAGGGGACGATGAGACGATTTCTTGTTGCCGGATTTGCCGCGGCGCTGCTGGCATGCGCCAGCGCGGCGCAGGCCCAGGACACGATCAAGATCGGCGTGCTCGCCGACATGTCGAGCCTTTACGCCGATCTCGGCGGCCCCGGCTCGGTGGTCGCGACGCAGATGGCGATCGACGATTTCGGCGGCACCGTGCTCGGCAAGAAAATCCAGGTGGTCAGCGCCGACCACCAGAATAAGCCCGACGTCGCCTCGTCGATCGCCCGTCAGTGGTTCGATACCGACGGCGTGCAGATGATCACCGACCTCACCACGTCGAGCGTCGCGCTCGCGGTGCAGGAGGTGGCGCGCGAGAAGAACAAGGTGATTCTCATCAACGGCGCGGCTTCTTCCGACCTGACCGGCAAGGCCTGCGCCCCGACCTCAGTGCACTGGACCTACGATACGACCGCGCTCGCCAACGGCACCGGCGCCGCGGTGGTCAAGGCGGGCGGCGACAGCTGGTTCTTCATCACCGCCGACTATGCCTTCGGCCATGCCTTGCAGAGCGACACCGCCGCGGTCGTCGAAGCCAATGGCGGCAAGGTGCTGGGCTCGGTCAACGTGCCGCTCAACACCGCCGACTTTTCGTCCTTCCTGCTGCAGGCGCAGGCCTCGAAGGCCAAGATCATCGGCCTGGCCAATGCCGGCGGCGACACCATCAATTCGATCAAGCAGGCCGCCGAATTCGGCATCGTCGCCGGCGGACAGAAGCTGGCCGGGCTGCTGCTCTTCATCAGCGACGTGCACAGCCTCGGGCTGCAGACCGCGCAAGGACTCAATCTGACCGGCAGCTTCTATTGGGACCAGGACGATCAGACGCGCGCCTGGTCGAAGAAGTTCTTCGACAAGACCGGCAAGGAGCCGACCATGGTGCAGGCCGGCAATTATTCGGCCACGCTGCACTATCTCGAGGCCGTCAAGGCGGCCGGCAGCCTCGATGCGCCGGCGGTGATGAAGGAATTGAAGTCGAAGCCGATCAACGACTTCGTCATCCATAACGGGCACATCCAGGACGATGGCAGCCTGGTGCACGACATGTATCTCTACGAGGTCAAGAAGCCGAGCGAGTCGAAGGGCCCGTGGGATGTCTACAAGGTGATCTCGACGATTTCCGGCGCCGACGCCTTCAAGCGCCCGCACGGCAACGCATGCCCGGCCGTCAAGAGCTGAGCATGACGCTTTGAGCGTTCAAAAATTCTCGCCTCCCCCGGGCTTGACCCGGGGGTCCACGTCTCCATCCGCAAATATCGGAACAAGAAGACGTGGATGGCCGGGTCAAGCCCGGCCAAGGCGATGAAGGAAGTTCGCTGGAACGCGAATGCTAAGCTTCCTCCATCTCCACGTGCCGCCGGCGCCGGTGCTGTTCGCGCAGCTGCTGATCGGGCTGATCAACGGCTCGTTCTACGCGATGCTGAGCCTCGGCCTGGCGATCATCTTCGGCCTCTTGAACATCATCAATTTCGCCCATGGCGCGCAGTACATGATGGGCGCGTTCTGTGCTTGGTTTCTGCTGAACTGGCTCGGGCTCGGCTATTGGCCGTCACTCGTCATCGCGCCGATCGTCGTCGGCGCGGTGGGGATCGTCACAGAACGCCTTCTGCTGCGCCATATCGCCCGGCTCGACCACCTTTACGGCCTGTTGCTTACCTTTGGCCTGGCGCTGGTGATCGAGGGGATTTTCCGCCAGCAATTCGGCTCGTCGGGCCTGCCCTACACGATTCCCGCCGAACTCGCCGGCGGCCGCAATCTCGGTTTCATGTTCCTGCCGATCTATCGCGGCTGGGTGATCATTGCCTCGCTGGCGGTCTGCTTCGCGACATGGTTCGTCATCGAGCGCACGCGATTGGGTTCGTTCCTGCGCGCCGCCACAGAGAACCCAACGCTGGTCCAGGCCTTCGGCATCAACGTGCCGCGCATGGTGACCCTGACCTACGGCGCGGGCGTCGGTCTTGCCGCGCTGGCCGGGGTGCTCGCCGCGCCGATCTACCAGGTCAGCCCGCTGATGGGCTCCAACATCATCATCACCGTCTTCGCGGTGGTGGTGATCGGCGGGATGGGCTCGATCCTTGGCGCGATTGTCAGCGGTTTCGGGCTCGGGGTGATCGAGGGGCTGACCAAGGTGTTCTGGCCCGAGGCGTCGAACACGGTGATTTTCGTCATCATGGCGCTGGTGCTGCTGGTCAAGCCGGCCGGCCTGTTCGGGCGGGCGAACTGACGTGAGCCCCGGTGCTTTGAAGCGTCGCGACGTGCTGATCTGGACGGTGGCGCTTGTCGCGCTAGCCCTGGCCGCACCCTATTTCCTCTACCCCATCTTTCTGATGCGGGCACTATGCCTGGCGCTCTTCGCCTGCGCCTTCAACCTGCTGCTCGGTTATGTCGGGCTGTTGTCGTTCGGCCACGCCGCATTCATGGGCAGCGCCGCCTACATCACCGCGCAGACCGCCAAGATGTGGGGCTGGCCGCCCGAGCTGGCGATCCTCGGCGGGGTCGCGGTCGCCGCCGCGCTGGGCCTCGTCTTCGGCTGGCTGGCGATCCGCCGCCAGGGCATCTATTTCGCGATGATCACGCTGGCGTTGGCGCAGATGATCGCGTTTTTCGCGCTGGAGGCGCCGTTTACCGGCGGCGAGGACGGCATCCAGGCGGTGCCGCGCGGCCATCTCTTCGGCTTCATCAGCCTCGATAGCACCTACGTCATGTACTATTTCGTACTGGCGATCTTCCTTGCCGGCTTCGCGCTGATCGAGCGCACGGTCAATTCGCCGTTCGGCCAGGTGATCAAGGCGATCCGCGAGAACGAGCCGCGCGCGACCTCGCTCGGCTACCGCGCCGAGCGCTACAAGCTCCTGGCGTTCGTGCTGTCGGCGGCGCTCGCCGGGCTGGCCGGCTCGACCAAATGCCTGGTGCTGCAATTCGCTTCGCTGACCGATGTCGACTGGACGACCTCGGGCCAGGTCGTGCTGATGACGCTGGTAGGCGGCGTCGGCACACCGCTGGGGCCGGTGGTCGGCGCCTTCATCATCGTGACGATGGAAAACTACCTGGCGCAAACCGGCTCCTGGGTGACGATCATCGAAGGCATCATCTTCGTGATCTGCGTGCTCACCTTCCGCAGCGGCGTGGTCGGCGTGCTGACCCCGTATCTGACGCGCCGGCCGCCGCAAGCGGCCAGCGAACCGTCGGCCGAAACCCCGTAGGCGTAGCCGAAACGCCGTAGGCGTAGGGCGGATAAGCGCAGCGCCATCCGCCAAGGACAGCACGATGATTTGGTGGAATGCGCTCCGCTTTTCCACTCTGCACGTCGATCAGCTCCGCCAGCGCAGCGTCCGCTTCTCGACCGGGTTGGCGAAGGGCCGGTTCTCGGCGCGCGCCGCGCGGTACTCGCGCTTCAGCCGGTAGTACCACCGCGCCTGGATGTCGGCGTCGCCGACCAGCATCAGCTGCGGGTCGTATTTGAGGCCCTCGTGCTGCAGGCCGAGCGCGTCGCGGTCCTGCCCGAGAAACTTGCGGACGAACGGCATGAGCACCGGCCGCAGCGCATCGAGCCACGGCATCGTCCAGTAGAGGCAGTTGTTGAGCTCGACGGTCTCGTCATCGATCGGCGTCATCGCCGTCATGTTGACGAGGGCGTGCCGCCCGACCCGCGTGTGCTCGACCCGCACGCCGGGCAGCATGAACGCGATGTCGGTCTCCATCGCGCCGCCGCCGAGCAGCCGGTAAGCGCGCGAGTTCGACGAGGTGACGTGCCGCTCCATCGTGAAGCCGAAGGGCGACGGCGCGAACGATTTCTCCTTCTC
>DASZLY010000311.1:0-15269 GCA_035552135.1 Allostellaceae bacterium
CGGGCGCGGGGATGTAGAACTCGTTATCCAGAATGGAGTAGCGGGCCGAATACTCGTTGACGTTGGCGGTGCGGTGCCGGATCCACTGGCGGGCGACAAAGATCGGCAGCTTGACGTGGTACTTGATCTCGCACATCTCGAACGGCGTCGTGTGGCGGTGCCGCATCAGGTAGCGGATGAGGCCGGCATCCTCGCTGACCCGCCTGGTGCCCTTGCCGTAGGAGACGCGCGCCGCCTGCACGATCGCGCCGTCGTCGCCCATATAGTCGACGACCCGGACAAAGCCGTGGTCGAGCACGGGCAGCGCCTCGTAGAGGATGTCTTCGAGCGCCGGCACGGTGGCGCGGCGGGTCGGCCGGGTCTCGGCCCGTTCGGCGGCGATCTCGTGTTTCTGCGCGTCGGTGAGCGGCATTATCACCTTCCACCCGTCATTCCGGGGCGCATCGGAGATGCGAACCCGGAACCCATGAGCACCGGCCCTTCCCGGAGACCACCGGCCGTCGCCCCCATCGGCCGGGTCCGTGTTCATGGGTTCCGGGTCCAGCGCTGCGCGCTGTCCCGGAATGACGGCAGTTCAAATTCCCAGGAGGGCAGCCCTCGGCGGATTGCCTTCCCTCTCCGGGCATCCTATATCTCGATTGTCGGGCAACCGACTATGGCGATAAACGGACTATGGAATAAGCGTTGCGGACCCGGGGGCGGTACCCGGCGCCTCCACCAATTTCCGCCGGCTGTTCAACAGAATCGCCGGCGGCTTATGGGGGCGAAACAGGCTCGACGCGCGTGGTAAAGATGGAAACCGTCGCCCGGTATGATACCGCCGTTATCGGGTCATAACTCAACTGCGAACGATAACTTCGCACATGAGGCGCTCGCGGCCTAACCCTTCACGGGGTAAAAGCCTAGAGCAACTCGCGGTCCGGGGGGCACCGGGCAACAGAAGCCCCCCACTCGTTCCGCCCTCCAAAGCGCCGGGCAGAGGGATGCCGCAGGATCTGTTTCACTACGACAAGATGGTCGAGCGCGCCCTGCGCGGGGTCATCCGCGACGTGCTGGCGCGGGCGGCGCAAGAGGGGCTGCGCAGCGCCCACCATTTCTACATCGGCTTTGCCACCCAGGCGCCGGGAGTGGCGATCCCGCCGCGCCTCCTGGAGCGCTTCCCCAGCGAGATCACCATCGTCCTGCAGCATCAGTACTGGGACCTCGACATCGGCGACGACTCTTTTTCGGTGTCGCTGTCGTTCGACAAGCAGGTCGAGCGGCTGACCGTGCCGTTCGCGGCGATCAGGAGCTTTGCCGACCCCTCGGTCGAGTTCGCGCTGGCCTTCGCCGAACCGCCCGAAGCCGCCAACCAGCCGGCGCTGCCGGCGGTCGTTGCTTCCCCGCCCAAGCCGGCGAAGGACGAAAAACCCGCACCGTCCGCGGAAAAAGGCCAGGTCGTCGCGCTCGACGCGTTTCGCAAGCGCTAGGGCCGACTGCCGGGGGCGGCGACCGGCTCGGCGTAGTAATGCTGCAGCGCCAGCTTCAGCGTCACCGCCGCCGGCACCGCGAGCAGCAGGCCGATCGCGCCGAACAGCATCGCGCCGCAGACAAAGGCGAACATCACCACTACCGGATGGATGTGCGCCGCCTGGCCGAGCAATAGCGGGCCGGCGAGATTGTCGATGCTGAGGCGCAGCGCGATGATGAACGCGACCGGGCCGGCGAGCGCGACAAGGCTGCCGGCGTGCTGGAACGCCGCCAGCCCGGCGAGCGTCGCCGCGGTGACGGGGCCGATGACGGGGATGATCTCGAGCACCCCGACGACGATCGAGAGCAGCGGCGCGTGCGGCAGCCCGAAGATGAGGCCGAAGCCGATCCAGCCGACAAACGCGGTGTAGCTCACCACCGCCAGCACGCCGACCAGATAGCGGCGCAGCACCGGCAGCAGCCGCGGCAACAGGTGCTCGATCGAATGCCGCCGCTCGGGCGGCACCAGCCAGACCGCCCCAGCCGAGAGACGCGGTCCCGAGATCATGAAATAGGGCGTCAGCACCAGCAGCATGACGCCGCCGAACACCACGGCGAGCCCGGCCCCGGCGACGCGCGCCAGCGCGCCGATGCCCAGTGCGGCAGACGCGGCGCGCTCCGCCTGCTCGACCATCTCGGCCGGCGTGTAGGCCTGCCCGAACAACCGCACGGCGCCGGAACCGAGCAGGCGCGACAGCAGCTCGGTCGCGAGCTGGTCGCCCTGCCGCGCAATGATCATCACGTCGGATGCCGCGGTGCGCAGCAGCCAATAGACGATCGTCGCCAGCACGAGCACGACGAGCACGTAGACCAGCGCCGCCGCGATCCAGCGGCGCCCGCCCAGCCAGCGGGCGAGCGCGACGACGGCAGGATCGACGATGAAGGCGATGGCGATCGCGAAGACGAACGGCAGCAGCGCATAGCGGATCGCGTAGAGCATCACCGCGGCGACGGCCAGCGCCGCCGCGATCGGCCAGCCGCCGACCGGCGCCCGGCGCGCCCTCACCGGGCGGCGAGGTCGTAGGTTCGCCCCTTCCATCGCACCCGGCCGGCCCGGCGCGCCGCGAGGCTCGACCAGGCCAGCGCGGCGGCCGCGCCATAGGCCGCCGGAAACAGCAGGCCGTAAGCCAGCCGAACGCGGCAATGGGCCAGCGTCCCGAGATGGAGCCCAACGGCAATCAGCGAGGCCGCCGCGCATAGCGCCAGGCCGGCGAGCCTCGCTGCCGACGGATCGGCAATGGCAGCCGCCGCGGCCCAGAGCGGCAGCGCTACCGCCAGGCAGGCAGCGGCGAGGCCGGCCGTCGCGGCGACGACGCTGGCGGCGCTGCTGCCGAGAATCTCGACGGCGTTCTTCGCCAGTCCCTCCCAGAGCGAAGGAAGGTCGCGATAAAGCCGGGTCCGCGCCAGATCCTCGCCGGCGAGCAGCCGGTAGCGCAAGCCGGCATTTTTCGTGAGCCGCGCCAAAGCCTTGTCTTCGCAGATTTCGCCGCGGACCGCCGCATGCCCGCCGATCGCGCGATAGGCGGCGCGGCGGAACAGCAGGAACTGACCGGCCGCGGCAACCTCGCCGGCGCCAGGGTCGCCGACGCGGCGCAAATCCATCGCGCCGGCAATCAGCAGCATGCCCGCCGGCAGGATCAGCCTTTCCCAAAAGCTGCCGAGATCGTGGAACGGCGACACCGAGAGCATGTCGATGCCTCGCGTCTCGGCGGCGGCGACCGCGCTCGCGACGAGAAGCGGCTCGGCGCGCAGATCGGCGTCGATAAAGCACAGCCACTCGGAATCCCCGGTCTTGGCGCCGCGCCAGCAGGCGTGCGGCTTGCCCATCCAACCGGGAGGCAACGCACCCGCGCGCAACAGGCGCATGCCGGGCTGGGCCGCGGCGATGGCGGCGGCCGTCTCGGCGGTGCCGTCAGCCGAGCCGTCGTCGACGACGACGATATCGCAGCGGCCCGGCAGGCCGCGCTGCGCCACGAGACTGGCGAGACAATCGGCGATATTGGCGATCTCGTCGCGCGCGGGCACGACGATCATCACGCTGCTGGCTTCTTGCGGGAGGCCCACGGCGAGCGACGCGGTGCGATAAACCCGGCCCTGGGCGACGACGCGCGCCAGCAGATAGGCGATGACCGCCGCCCACAGAACCGCCACGATCGCAACCGTCATCGGCCGCGCCGGCGGGCGCCATGCCGCGCGATGAGCGTCGCGCGGCTCAGCCACAGATCGTGATAGGGCCGGAAAAATCGTTGGCGCGGCAACGCATTGGGGTTATAGGCGCGCGTCAGCGCCCGGGCGGTGAAGCACTCGCCCAGATCGTGCAGCTGGCGCAGCCATGACGCGGGTTCGCCCGCGCATTCGAAGCCGTATTGCTCGATCACCCGGCGCAGCTGCACCGCACCAAGGCGGCTGGACAGCGCCGCCTCGCCGCGGAAGGCGCGGATGTCGCGCCAATCCGGGTCGGTCTCGACAAAACGCGCGAGCTCGCGCAGCGAGTGCAGCACGCGGCGGTGCATCGTCGCCGCCCAGCGCAAGTCGGGGCCGCCGCGCGAGAATGGCGGCAGCTGCTCGTTCCAGAAATGCAGCGTACCGATCGTCTCCCCGGCATGGATTTCGCTGCCGTCGGCGAACCTTACGCCGTGGCGCGTCGAGCCCCGGCCGATCCGCAGCACACATCGCGGATCGTCGGTGAACTGCGTGACCGAGTAGCATGAGCGCAGCACGCCGTCCCATGCGCCGACCAGGATCAACCAAAGCTCGTCCCGCCATCCTGGTATGCCGACGGCGCCGGTTTCCGCCGCGCGCGGCGGGGCAGCATAGGCCTCCGATCTCATCGTTCAGGACCGGAAGAACGATCGCGGCCGAAAGAATGACGCCGGGCCAGTTTCTTAGGCACCGCTTCAGCCCATGAGGGTTGCCACGATGGCGGAAACGCGGCCTCGGATTACTCGATCCGCTTCTTGATCTAGGATAAGCCGAGCGCGCTTATCGCGATGAAGGGCGGCCGCCGCCCGGCAGGGAAATCCCTGGACGGGCAAACCCGGCGCGCCGCGCTCGCTTTGCTTGACGCCGCGCGCGAAAGCGTGATCCTGCGCCGGAAGAGGGGCCAGAGGCACGCGGCATGGACGATTTTCACGAGCTGTTTCCGCTGGGCGACGACAACACGCCCTACAAAAAACTGACCGGCGACCATGTCTCGACGGCGAGTTTCGACGGCGAGCGCGTGGTCAAGGTCGCGCCGGAGGCGCTGACCCTCCTGGCGCGGCAGGCGTTTATCGACTGCGCCCACCTGTTGCGGCCGGGGCATCTCAAATCGCTGGCGGCGATCCTCGACGACCCCGAAGCGTCGTCGAACGACCGCTTCGTCGCCTACGACCTGCTGAAGAACGCCAACATCGCCGCCGGCAAGGTGCTGCCGATGTGCCAGGACACCGGCACCGCGATCGTCATGGCCAAGAAGGGCCAGCGCGTGTGGACCGGGTATGACGACGCCGCGGCGATCTCCGAGGGCATCCGCCGCACCTATACCGAGACCAATCTGCGCTATTCGCAGGTGGCGCCGCTGTCGATGTACGACGAGGTCAACACCGGCGACAACCTGCCGGCGCAGATCGACCTCTATGCCGAGCCGGGCGACGCCTACAAATTCCTCTTCATCGCCAAGGGCGGCGGCTCGGCCAATAAGAGCTTCCTCTATCAGCAGACCCGGGCGGTGCTGAACCCCAAGGCGCTCACCGCCTTTCTCGACAAGAATTTGAAGAGCCTCGGCACCGCCGCCTGCCCGCCCTATCATTTGTCGATCGTCATCGGCGGCACCTCGGCCGAGATGAACCTGAAGACAGTGAAGCTGGCGAGCTGCCGCTATCTCGACAGCCTGCCGGCGCAGGGCAACAAATACGGCCAGGCCTATCGCGATCGCGACTTCGAGCAGGAGGTGCTGGCGCTGACCCGCGATTTCGGCATCGGCGCGCAGTTCGGCGGCAAGTATTTCTGCCACGACGTCAGGGTGATCCGCCTGCCGCGGCACGGCGCCAGCCTGCCGATCGGCATCGGCGTGTCGTGCTCGGCCGACCGCCAGATTCTCGGCAAGATCACCGCCGACGGGGTGTTCCTCGAAGAGCTGGAGAGCGACCCGGCGCAATATTTGCCCGAAATCGACGAGCGGAGCTTCAACGGCGAGGTGGTGAAAATCGACCTGTCGCGGCCGATGAGCGACATCCGGGAGACGCTGTCGGGCTATCCGGTGAAGACGCGGCTGTCGCTCAGCGGCACGCTGATCGTCGCGCGCGACATCGCCCACGCCAAGCTGCAGGAGCGGCTCGACCGCGGCGAGGGGCTGCCGCAATACGTCAAGGACCATCCGATCTATTACGCCGGCCCGGCGAAGACGCCCGAAGGCTACGCCTCGGGCTCGTTCGGCCCGACCACCGCCGGCCGGATGGATTCCTATCTCGATCCGTTCATGGCGGCGGGCGGCAGCTTTATCAGCCTCGCCAAGGGCAACCGCAGCAACGAGGTACGCGAAGCCTGCCGCAAATATGGCGGCTTCTATCTCGGATCGATCGGCGGGCCGGCCGCGCGGCTGGCGCAGGACTGCATCAAGAAGGTCGAGCTGCTCGAATATCCCGAGCTCGGCATGGAAGCGATCTGGCGGATCGAGGTCGTCGACTTCCCGGCCTTTATTGTCGTCGACGACAAAGGCAACGATTTCTTCGCGGGACTTTCGTGAGGCGAAAAATCTCCCGGCGGCGGCGATGCCGGCACCCAGCGCATCGCTGAGCCGCCAAACCGGAGAGCGCCGTTTGGATGAGGCCGACCCCTTCGGCCGGCTGCTGGCTGGCGACAAAAGATCGTGGGACGAGTTCGTGCGGCGCTATGCCGCGCTGATCGTCGCCGCGGTGCGCGGCGTCGCCGCCGGATCGGGGGATATCGAGGATTTGACGCAGGAGGTGTTCGTCCGTTTATGCAAGGACGAATTCCGCCTGCTGCGCAGCTACGACGCGACCCGCGCCTCGCTGTCGACCTGGCTCACCATCGTCGCGCGCAGCACCGCGCGCGACGCGCGGCGCCGGCGCCGGCCGGATTCGGTGCCGATCGACATTGTGCCCGAGATGTACCTCAAGGTCGACGCGGTCGAGCCGGTGCCCAAATTGAAGCTGCCCGAGACCCTGCTGTCGCCGCGACAGCGCGAGATTCTCGGCATGCTCTACGACAAGGAGATGGACGTCGCCGAGATCGCGGCGGCGCTCAGCATCGACCCGCAGACCGTCCGCAGTGCCCATCACAAGGCGATGCTCAAGCTGCGGGCGCATTTCAGGAGCGACGGCCAATGATTCCCGAAACCAATAGGTTGCGGGGATGGCCGCAGCCGCTTCCGCGTAGAACTGTGGGAAAAGGAGATCGCCGTTATGCGAGCTCGTAGTGGCGTGCCCTGGTCGGGGTCTCCCGACCGGGAGATGTGGCGCCGCAGTCAGGAAGCGGAGGAAGCGCCAGACGAGACCGAGCGGCTGCTCGATCTTGCCGCGTTCGCCGACGGCCGGCTCGACGAAGACGATACGGCGCGCCTCGCCGCGCTGTTGGCGCGCGACGCCGACGTCGCGGCCGATGTTGCCGCCGCGCGCGCCTTCGCCGGCGCGACGCCGATCGCCGCCGACCCGGCGATCGTCAGCCGTGCCGCGGCGCTGGTATCCGCAGAGCAGTCCGAAGCCGAGCTCATCGCCTTTCCGGCGCACCGCGCGGCGTTGCGCCCGTGGTTCAGCGCCGCGAGCTGGGGCAGCCTCGCCGCCGCGGTCTTGCTCGCCGGCTGGCTCGGCTTCGACCTCGGCAGCGGTCTGTCGGCCGACGCGACGGCGACCCGCTCGGGCGACGATCTGTCGGCGAGCGAGCTGCTCGACCCGTCGCCGCTGCTGCTGCGCGACTTCAACGCGAGTTCGCAGATATGAGCGTCACCACCGCCGGCATGAGCCGCCGCGGCGGCGGCGTACCCCGGCATCGCGTGCTGATCGCGATCCTGGCAATTTCCATCGCGCTCAACCTGTGCGTCATCGCCGGCGCTGCCTGGAGCCGGCTGCATTCACCGCCGGCACCGCCAGCCGCAGCCGCGCGGTTCCAGAAGCTGGAAGCCTCGCTCGATCTCAACGACCAGCAGCGCGCGGCATTCGAGGCCTATGTCGCGGCGGCGCGAAACCGTACCGCCGAGCTGCGCCAGGCGATCGAGCCGCAGCTCGACGCGGCGTGGGCTGAGATGGGCAAGCCGCAGCCCGACGAGGCGGCGATCCTGCAGCGCTTCAACGACGCATCGGTACGCTGGCGCACCTCGCAGCGCGAGACGGTCGAGGCGACACTATCGCTGCTGGCGACGCTGACGCCGGAGCAGCGCGCCACGTTCATCGCCGCCGAGCGCGATTTCCGCGCCACCCAGCACCGGCGTCACGCCGAGGAATCACGCTAGCTATTTGGTGCCGAACAATCGGTCGCCGGCATCGCCGAGCCCGGGCAAGATATAGCCGTGTTCGTCGAGGCAGCGGTCGAGCGCCGCGCTGACGATCGTCACCTCAGGGAAAACTCCGTGCACATGCGCGACGCCCTCGGGCGCGGCGACCAGGCAGACGAACTTGACCGAGCGCGCGCGCAGCTCGATGAGGCGTGAGATCGCCGCGACCGCGGAATTGCCGGTCGCCAGCATCGGGTCGACGAGGATCGCGTCGCGCTCGGGCAAATCGTCGGGCAGCTTCAGGTAATATTCGATCGCCTGCAGCGCGCGCGGGTCGCGGTAGAGGCCCATATGCCCGACCCGCGCCGACGGCACCAGCTCGAGGATGCCGTCGAGCAGCCCGTTGCCGGCGCGCAGGATCGACACCAGGCAGAGCTTCTTCCCGGCGAGCACCGGCAGGCGCGCGGTCTCGAGCGGGGTCTCGATGTCGACCTCCTCGACCGGCAGGTCGCGCGTCGCCTCGTAGCCGAGCAGCAGCCCGACCTCGCGCATCAGCTGACGGAACACGCCGGTCGGCGTGTCGTGCGCCCGCATCAGCGACAATTTGTGCTGGATCAGCGGGTGATCGACGATACGCAAATCGGGGCGCAAATCGGGGCGCAAATCGGACATGGGTCGGCGCCTTTCTCAGGGCGGAAAAGACATCAGAACAGCGTCCCGTCGCTGACGATCGCCAGCGGCGGGCTGCCGTCCGGGCGGCGCGCCAGCGCGGCCTCGCGGCCGGCCTGCCAGCTGCCGCCTTCGAGCACGCAGGCAAGCGGCAGGCCGGGCCGGTCGAGCAGCGCGCGCACCCGCACGGCGAGCCGGTCGAGCAGCACGATGGTCAGCGCCCGCCACTCGACGACCGCTTCCTCCTGCGGGTCGAGCGGACGCGACACGATCGCCGCCTCGCGCGGCTCGATGACGCCGAGATCGAGAAAGAGGCCGCCATTGCGGTATTCGGCAAGGCCGGTCAGGCCGTCGAGCCCGCCGACCGTGAGGCCGGCATCGCGCAGCGGCTCGATCAGCGAATAGCTGAGCCATTGCGACAGCTTGTGGAACGGCACCAGTCCGTCGCCCGGCACCGCGCGATGGCGACCGCAATCGCCGAGCGGGCGGCCGGGCCAGATCGGCCCCAGCGCCACCAGCAGCGTGCGCAAGATATCGGGCGCGCCAAGCGCGGTGCCTGACCGCGACCAGAAATCGTAGAGATTGCCCAACCGAGCCGGCCGGCCGAACACTGCTGGGTTGTCGCCGGCGGCCGCGCCGAGCCGGCGCAGCAAAGCGACGCGGCCGTCGAAGCCGGCAAGGGCATTGCCGGCGCCGTGCTGCACCGCCGCGGCCAGCGCGTCCCCGTCGAGCGCGGCGAGCGCCGCGGCGTCGGCACGCCACGGCCGCGCCGGATCGGCCGAAAACAGCCCCGCCTGCATCGCCCGCAGGCTGGCGACGCCGAGCCCTTCCGAGCGCGCCAGCACCTGCCCGGTCGCGGCCTCGCGATAGCGCCATTCGGCGCCCGCACCGGCATCGAGCAGCACCGCGACGATCGCCAGGTCGATGCGCGCCCGCGCGGTTTCGGCGGTATCGGCCGCGCGGGCTCCCTCGGGAGCGACGAGCGCCGCGCGGTCGACCCCGCCGGCCGCGAAATGCCGCCAGCGGCTGTGAAACGGCACGTCGAGATCGGGATAGCGCCGCCGCGTCACCGCGGCGACCAGCGCCGCCGTGTCGTCGAGCCGCGCCAGGCGCAGGCGGAAATGCGGCGTCTCCCCGCGCTCGGCCGCGGCAAAAACCAGCCCGCAGCGCTCGCGCACCGCCGCGGCGCTGAGGATGTCGCCAGGGTCAGGCTGCATCGGCGCTCAGCGTCCTTCGAGACGCCCGCTCCGCGGGCCCTCAGGATGACGGGAAATTACCTTCGTCATTCCGGGGCGGCCCGCAGGGCCGAGCCCGGAACCCATGCACCCGGTCTTGGCCAAGGTCCCTGCCGCGTCGGCGCGTGCTTGTCGCCGTCCGAGTGCATGGGTTCCGGGCTCATCGCTGCGCGATGCCCCGGAATGACGCGCGAAAACGAACTCCTGGATCTCTCAAACGCATTGCCAGTCACGCTCTGAGGAAGCCCGCGCAGCGGGCGTCTCGACGGACGCGCCGTCGTTCGCACAGGCGATCCTACTCGTCGAGACCGCGCCCCTTGGCGCGGTGCAGCTCGCGCAGGCTCGGCTTGCCGTCGGGCGCGAAATAGCCGGCCGCCTTCTTGGCGGCGATCTCGACCGAGGCGTCCTCCGGCACCAGATCGGAGGGGATCGCCACCTGCTCGCCGATCGTGATGCCCTGTGCCGCGAGCGCGTCGTGCTTCATGTTCGACATCGACACCCAACGGTCGATGCGCGTGACGCCGAGCCAGTGGAACACGTCGGGCATCAGCTGCTGGACGCGCATGTCCTGCACCCCGGCGACGCATTCGGTGCGGCGGAAATAGGTGTCGGCGCGGTCGCCGCCGGGCTGGCGCTTGCGCGCGTTGTAGACGAGGAACTTGGTCACCTCGCCAAGCGCGCGGCCTTCCTTGCGGTTGTAGACGACGATGCCGACGCCGCCTTGCTGCGCGGTCTCGACGCAGACCTCGACGCCGTGCACCAGATAGGGCCGGCAGGTGCAGATGTCCGAGCCGAACACATCCGAGCCGTTGCACTCGTCATGCACCCGGCAGGCGATGACCGTGCCCGGGGCGCCGATGCGCTCGACCTCGCCGAAGAGGTAGATCGTCTGGCCGCCGATCGGCGGCAGGAACAGCTCGATATCGGGGCGGGTGACCAGCTCGGGAAACATCCCGCCGGTTTCCTCGAAGAGGGTGCGGCGCAACTCGCTTTCGGCAACGCCGAAGCGCTGGGCCATGCCCGGCAGATGCCAGACCGGGTCGATCGCCGCCTTGGTGACCCGGATTTCGCCGGTAGCCAGCAGCACGCGGCCGTCGGGGCGGAGCCCGCTCGACGCGAAGCGCGGCAGGATTTCCGGCATGTTGATATGGGCGCGGGTGATCGCGATGGTCGGCCGCGCGTCGATGCCCTGAGCGATCTGTTCGGCGAACGCCTCGCCGACGAGATGGCCCCACGGATCGAGCGAGACGATCGTCGCCGGGTCGGCCCATTGCGGGCGCGGCGGGATGGTGACGACGGGCGCGGTGTCGGTGAGGTCGGGACGGTGGTCGCGCGCCAGCGCGCCGGTCGCCACCGCCAGCGCGCGGTACACCGCGTAGGAGCCGGAATAGGAGCCGATCGCGTTGCGGTGGCGCGGCTCGGCCGGGCTGGCGACCACCGGGCCGCGCTCGGCCGGGGTCGCGGCGCCCCAGCGGATCGGCACGTTGGCCGGCCCGAGGTTCCCAGGGTGCGAGGTCAGCCTGATGTGGCGCGGGATGGGCGATTCCATATGTCGAATGGCTCGCTTAAAAACGCATTGTAATACGTTGCCCGCGTCATTCCACGAAATTCGCCGGATCGCGCCGCAACACGCAGCGCCGCAGCCATAGCGCGCCGCCCGGCAGCGCGACCAGCGTGCCGATCACCCCGAGCTCGACCGAGAGCAGGTCAGCAGCGTCAGCGGGATCAGCGCGACGCGGCCCTTGTCGACGCCGGCAAGGAAGCGCAAAAACGCGGCGCGCAACGGATCGGCCGGCGACGGCGGCCGGCTCTGGGCTCTGGTATCGATCGGCACGGAAGGAATGGCGCAAGCATCTGTCGTGGAATTAGCCAGCCTGCGCAAGGATCGTGAAGAAACACGTAAGCGAGACGCGGGTTTTGCCCGCCCGCGCGGCCGGTCTTCCCGGCGCTACGATGCCGAAGGTGCTTACTGTGCCGAAGACGGGCCGCCATTACGACATCGTAGCAGCCGAAGATTACAGACTGTTGGCAACCGTGTTGAAGGTTGACGACAGGTTGGTGCCGACCGTTCCCATGACGGTTACCGCGGCCACCGCGATCAACGCAGCGATCAACCCGTATTCGATGGCCGTAGCGCCGCCTTCGTGGCGGAGCAGCTTGGTGAAGAATTTCCCGATACTCACCGCGATCTCCCTGCTGAACATTGAGTGCGGCCGATATACCGCAATACTTCGTCCCTAACAATTTGCATTCTATCATTAACTATTATTGTTGACGCCTAATAGATGATTCCGGATAAGTTTTATTACTAATATTTGTTTAACGGTAATTTGAACGCGCAAAAGCGGCCGCAGCCAACGCGCGCTCGCCGCATGCCGGGCGCTGCCGTATAGTCGCGGCATGATCGATGCCCTCGCCACCGCGCCGCCGCGCCTCGACCCGCGCAAATTCCGCGACCCGTTCGTCACCGCCAAGGGCGAGACGCGCGCCCAGGTCGCGCTCAAATCGCTCGACACGCTGTGGTTCAATACCGGCACGCGGTGCAACCTGACCTGTCAGAATTGCTACATCGAATCGTCGCCGAAGAACGACCGGCTGGCCTATTTGTCGGCGGCCGAGGTGGCGCGCTATCTCGACGAGATCGCCGAATTGGGCCTCGGCACCAAGCTCGTCGGGTTTACCGGCGGCGAGCCTTTCATGAACCGCGAGCTCATCGCGATGCTCGATGACGCGCTGTCGCGCGGGCTCGAGGCGATCGTGCTGACCAATGCGATGAAGCCGATGCAGCACCAGAAGCGCCAGCTGCTGGCGCTGCGCGAGCGCCATGGGGCGCGGCTGACCGTGCGGGTCTCGCTCGACCATTACGGCGCGGCGGTGCACGAGCTGGAGCGCGGCAGGCGGAGCTGGGCGCCGACGCTCGACGGGCTCGCCTGGCTCGCCGCCAACGGGTTCGGCATCAATGTCGCGAGCCGCTATCTCTCGGGCGAAAGCGAGGCGGCGCTCCGCGACGGGTTCCGCCGGCTGTTCGCCGAGCGGGCAATCCCGATCGACGCCGGCGATCCCGTCCGGCTGATGATCTTCCCCGAGATGGACGCCGCGGCCGACGTGCCCGAGATCACCACCGCATGCTGGGGCATCCTCGACAAATCGCCGGACAGCGTGATGTGCGCATCGTCGCGCATGGTGGTGAAGCACCGGGGCGCGGCGAGCCCCAGCGTCATGGCCTGCACCCTCCTGCCCTACGACTCGCAATGGGATCTGGGGCCGAGCCTTGCCGGCGCGCGCGGCGCGGTGCCGCTCAACCACCCGCATTGCGCCAAGTTCTGCGTGCTCGGCGGCGCCGCCTGCAGCGGGTGAATTCGAGATTTCCCGTAAGGGTTATCATTTGGGGGTAACATACCGCGAGGTGCAGCCGGGATGGCGGCGGTCATCTGTACCACGGCTCGATGGGGCAACCTGGCGCGTCGCGGCCGTCTGTGGAAAGCGAGACGATGGTCATGCGCCTGAACGAGGCAATATCGCGACTGCGGGCGCGCCAAGCCGATCTAAAGCGTCTTGGGGTGGAGGGTCTTTATGTCTTCGGCTCGACCGCCCGCGACGACGCCCGCGCGGATTCGGATATCGATCTGTTTTTCGACTACGAGGGCCGCTTTGGTCTCTTCGATCTACTGAGTGTGAAGGAGCTGGCGGCTGAAATTCTCGGCACGCACACCGACATCATGACGCGCGGCAGTCTGCACCCGCTTATCCGCAATCGGGCGGAAGGCGAGGCATTGAGGGTTTTCTAGGTGCGGGAGCCCGCCTCGATAATCCTCCGGCTATCGGACATCGTTGAAGCGATCGATCATCTTCGCAGCACCACGGCCGGTATCGACCTTGTTGCTTTCCAGCGCGATTGGGAAAAGCGCTGGCTGGTCGAGCGCGGTCTTGAAATCATATCGGAAGCCAGCCGTCATCTGCCGGACGAGCTGAAAGCGCGGCACCTGGGAATCCCATGGCCGCGCGTCGCCGCGATCGGCAACGTGCTGCGGCACGAATATGAGCGCACCGAGCCGGCCTTGCTGTGGGAGGTGGTGCAAAACCACCTGGGGCCGCTTCGCGATGTGTGCCAGCGAGAACTTGAGCGGACGAGACGCCAACGCTCATGAGGCTTGCGGGCCTCGATCGGGGCCGCAGCACGACGCCGCCGGCGCACAGCCCGACGCGCCTGCTAGGCGGCGGCGCCATAGCGCACCCGCACCATCTGCTAGGCCTGGGCTTCGTCCATCACTCTCCGGCATCATGCCGCGGCGCCCTCGGGGATGCGGCAGGTCTCGGTCAGATAGGCGAGCAGCGCATCCATCGCCGCGTACTCGGCGGCATAGATCATCAACCGCCCCATGCGCCGCTGGCTGATGAGGCCGGCGTGAACCAGATGCTGCAGGTGAAACGACAGCGAGGACGGGATCACCCCCAGCCGCTCGGCGATGTTGCCGGCGGACAGCCCGGCCGGCCCGCTCGTCACCAGCAGCCGATAGAGCTGCAGCCGCGTCTCCTGCGCCAGCGCGCCGAGCGCCGCGAGCGCCGCCGCCTCGTCCATGGATCCTCCCGGTCTTGATTACTTCTCTGCTGGCGAAGACGAATTCACGACGCCGCCTCGCCGGTGTCGGGGGTGAGCCCGGCCGCCTCGATGCCGGCGATGCAGCAGGCCTCGTCCTGGTCGGAGGTGTCGCCGCTGATGCCGACCGCGCCGACGATGTCGCCTGCCTTGTCGCGGACCAGCACGCCGCCCGGCGCCGGCACGATGCGGCCGTCCGAGGCCTGCATCAGCGCGGTGAGGAAGAGCCCGCCGCCCGACGCCGCGCGGCGCGCGAACTCGCGTCCGCCGAACCCCATGCCGAGCGTGCCCCAGGCCTTGCCGGTGGCGATCTCAGTGCGCAGGATGCCGGACTTGTCCTCGCGCTTCATCGCGACGAGATGGCCGCCGGCATCGAGCACGACGACGGTCAGCGGGTGCAGCTTCAGCTCGCGCCCCTTGGCAAGCGCCTGGTCGACGATCGTCGAAGCCTGGGCCAGCGTGACATTGCTCATCGCTTTATTCCTTTCTCTTCGTCATTCCCGCGAAAGCGGGAACCCATGAACACGGTCCTCGCCCAGACGGGAACGGTCCGTGTTCCTGGGTTCCGGGCCTGGCCCTTCGGGCCATCCCGGAATGACGAGGTTGAACGTCATCCCGCTATAGCCGTTTGCAGCGCCCGCCACACCCGTTCCGGGGTGGCGGGCATGTCGATATTGGCGCCGGCGTCGGCGACCGCGTTCATCACCGCGGCGAGCGAGGCGGTGGTGCCGGCCTCGCCGACGCCCTTGACGCCGAGCGGGTTGGTGGTGCACGGCACCGGATGCATGTCGCTGACGATATCGGGCAGGTCGTCGGCGCGCGGCATCGC
>DASZLY010000312.1:0-3690 GCA_035552135.1 Allostellaceae bacterium
CTTTGCCTCGTGCTCGCTGAGCGCGCGCTTGGGCAGCGGCGCGAGGCCAGTCGGCACCGGCGGCACGGCAAGCGGCGGCGTCGAGATGCGCTCGGCGCAGCGGGTCGCGGCGGCGACCGACTCGACCGCGCGCCACGGGTCCTCATAGACGCCGATCCCGGCCGCCTCGTAGCGGCGCTGCATCTCCGGCGTAGCGATGGCCGAGAGGGCGATGTAGCTGTCGGGATAACGCTCGGCGGCGCCGCTCAGCGCCTTGTAGAGCGGCTCGGCCATCTGCGGCGACGACGCCCAGGTGGTGAAGAAGCCGACCATCGACGGGAACTTCTCCTTGCCGAGCAGCAGGTCGAAGCTCTTGTCGAGGATGCTCGGATCATTGAGTGCCTGGGCGGTGACATCCACCGGGTTGCGCGGCGCGGCGAACGGGACCCATTCGAGCACGGTCTTTTGCGAGTCGGCGGCAAGCGGGGCGAGGTCGAGCGCCTGCTCCTCGGCCGCGTCGGCCATCAAGACGCCGGCGCCGCCCGACATCGTCATCACCGCCAGCCGGCGCGATTTCGGCAGCCGGCCGCGGGTGCAGGCATAGGCGATCTCGACCAGATCCTCCGGCGTCTTGGCGCGCTCGACGCCGAGCTGGCGCAGCGCCGCGTCGTAGATCGCGTCCGCGCCGGCGAGCGAGGCGGTATGCGAGGCAGCGGCCGCGGCGCCGACCTCGGAGGCGCCGACCTTCATCGCGATGACCGGCTTGCCGTTCTCCCGCGCGCGCTTGACCGCGGCGGCGAAACGCTCGCCGTCCTGGATCGCCTCCATGTAGCAGGCGATCGCCTGGGTGTCGGGGTCGTCGGCGAGGAAGGAGATGCCGTCGGCAACCTGCACCTCGGCCTCGTTGCCGGTCGACATCCACACGCCGACCGAGATGCCGCGCCGCGCGGTCAGCGCCAGGAGATGCGTGCCGAACGCGCCCGACTGGGTGATCATGCCGAGCGGCCCGGATTGCGGCGGGCCCTCCTCGAGGAAGGACGAGAAGGTCGGCGTGTGGCCGATCCGCATGTTGAAGAGGCCGAGGCAGTTGGGTCCGCAGAGCCTTATGCCGTTATCGACCGCGATCCGGGTGATCCGCTCCTGCAGCGCGCGGCCCTCGGCGCCGATCTCGGCAAAGCCGGCGGTGAACATCACGACGCCGCGCACGCCCTTGACGACGCAGGCCTCCATCGCCTCGACCGCGAGGTTGGCCGGCACCGCGATGAGACCGAAATCCACCTCGCCCGGCACCGAGGCGAGGTCGGGATAGGCGGTGAGGCCCTGCACCGTGTCGCGCGTCGGGTTGATCGGGTAGAGCCCGCCCTGATAGCCGGCCTCGCGGAAATAGCGGAGCGAGCGGCCGCTGATCCGGGTCGGGTCGTTCGACGCGCCGAAAATCGCCACGTGACGCGGCGCCAGAAGCGGGGCAAGCGGATGATCGATCATGGGGAGACATCACGGTGAGGGACGGACAGGCGCATCCTTTGGGGAAAATGCACGGGGCGCAAGGATTTGTGGCGCATGACTGGCAGTTTGGCCGACCTCGTGATAGGCGTATGAACGCATAGACGGATAAGCGCATAGGTGTCCAATGCCCGACGATACACGATGGACGGTAAAGGTGAGCAAGGAGACCGATATCGCGGTCCGTTCCTATCTCGCCGAGCACGGCGGCAAGAAAGGCGATCTGTCGAAATTCATCGAGCGCGCGGTGCAGAAGGAAGTGTTTCGCGCGACCCTTCGCGATATCCGCGACCGTAATGCGGATTTGTCGGATGAGGAAATTCAGACGCTCGTCGACGAGGAAGTCGCCGCCGTGCGCACAGAATTCTGGCGCGACCGCAAATGGTGGGACGAATAGCGGCGTATGCGCGCCGTCCTCGACACCAATATCCTGTTGAGCGCTTTGCTCAACACCGACAGCATTCCCGGTCGCGTCGTTGACGCATGGCTATCCGACACGTTCGTCCTGCTAGCGCATGCGATCCAACTCGACGAGATCCGGGAAGTCACGCGCAGGCCGCGGTTTCGCGGCCGGTTCCGCCCGGCGGAAGCGGGGCGGCTTGTCAATCTGATCCATGATAATGCCGAATTCGTTCGTGGGCTGCCGCTGGTCCGACGGTCCGACGACCCGAACGACGATTTCCTGCTGGCGATCTGCGAAGGCGGCAACGCCGATTACCTCGTCACCGGCGACAAGGCCGGGTTGCTCGCGCTGAAAGCCACGGGCGCACGGCGATCGTCACCGCGTGGGAATTTCTCGATCTGCTGACCGGCGCGTAGCCGGTCATTTCGGGTAGATGTGGTCCCAGCCGGCGGGGAACGGCAGGTCGTTCTCGGTCTTGTAGTTGAGGTGGACGAGGTGCCAGTTGCCGTTGTCGATGTGCCATAGCAGCCGCACATAGGCGAAGGCCTTGTCGAAGTCGATCTTGTAGATGATGTCCTTCTCGGACTGGCCGTAGTCGCGCGAATAGACCAGCTCGCTGTATTGCGATTGGCCGAGGTCGCGGATCGCGGCGAAGCTGTTCTTGATCCCCTCGGCGGCATGGGCGCCCATGTATTTGGCGGTCTTGCCCGAGACGGCATCGAGATCGGCACGCGCCAGGTCGGCGACGATCTGCTCGCTGATTTTGCCCGGCACGGCGGCGTCGGGCTCGGCGCGCGCGGGGGCGAGCAGCGCGAGGAAGACGAGGCCGGCGGCGAGCGGTGGGGCGGGAAAGCGATGCATCGTGCTGCTCCTTTCTAAGGTTCGACCAAGCCGGCGAGCGCGCCGAGGGTGACGGGCTTATAGGGCGCGCGCGGGCGGTAGGCGCCGATCTCGGCGATCGGCCGGCCGAGCGTGTCGGCCATCACGCCCGAGACGATCGGGCCGCAGACGCGGCCCTGACACGCCCCCATGCCGCAGCGGGTAAAGGCTTTCGCCTGGTTCGGGCCCTGCGCGCCGAGCCGCGCGGCGCGGCGGATCTGCGCGACCGCGACCTCCTCGCAGCGGCAGGCGAGCACGTCGTCGGGCGGCACGAGCACTGATTGCGGCGGACGGTAGAGCGCGTCGAGCAGCGGGCGGATCGCCAATTCGCGGCGCAATGCGGCGCGGATCGGCCGGGCGCGGCGGTCGCGCTCGGCGGGGTCGATCCGGTCGAGAAAGGAGGCCGTGTCGAGCGCGGCGAGCCGGCCTTGCAGCGCCGCCGCGCCGGCCCCGGCAATGCCGCCGCCATCGCCGGCGATCGCCACCGCAGGCAGGTTCGTCGCGCCCCATTCGTCGACCGTCGGACGCCAGCAGAGTTGCGCCGCATCCCAGCGATGGTCGAGCTGCAACGCCAACGATATCTGGGTGTTGGGGATCACGCCTTCATGCAACAAGAGAAGATCGGCCGGGGTCTCGCCGCCGTCCCAGGCGATTTTCTCGACCCGGCCGCGGCCGAGCGCCGCGAGGCCGCCAGCATGACGGACGATCGGCACCCCGGCGCGGCGCACCTCGCGGATGAGGCCGAGCCCTTTCGCGAGCATATGGCGCGCCGGCCACAGGGCCGCCGGCAGCAGCGGGGCCGCGGCGGCGAGATTGGCGCGCGGGGTCGTCGCGAGGATCAGCGCTGGCGGCGCGCCGGCGCGGATGAGCTGCGCCGCGACGAGCCAGACGAGCGGCCCCTGCCCGGCCAGCACGACGCGGCCGTC
>DASZLY010000313.1:0-4127 GCA_035552135.1 Allostellaceae bacterium
GCTGATTGACCGGGCGGCCACTCTGCGAAGCGTTACCAGGGCATGGGATTACCAGATCTTCCGGACGATCCTGGAGACTTCTGAACAGCCTATGGGTCGGCTCCAGACGCTGCCGCCCGACCTATTGCTGGGGACTGTTCTTGTCGCAGCGGGCGTTGGCGATGAAGCTGGCATTAAGCGAGACGTGCTGATCGATCGCAATGGGTTGGATCGATTTGTGAAGCTCTGCACACGCAACAAAACGCTGTTGGAGGAGATGCGCGGCCAGCCCCTCAGGCGCGAGCTCGAGAAGAATCCAGTCCGGCAACTCAATGCGTTTCTGAAGCTTGCCGGGCTGAAGCTCGAATCGGTTAGCCGTACACGAAAGGCTGGGGCAACCACCCGAGGGTACGCGTTCGAGGCCGCCAAATTCGATCTGATGTGCGACCTCGCCCACAGATTTCGGGATCTGGATGCCGTCGCGAAGGATTGGCGGCGGGATCGACGGTCGGCGGCCTGAGCCGGTGCCACTAGCCCTATAATTGAATCTATATACGGATGGATTCTTCTGTCCCCATGACCCGGTACTGGTTTGGATTAATTGTCCCTACCATCAATATTGTCGGCTTGCCGGACAAGGCGGTCTCGGAGGCCAAAGAGCGCGTCCGGGCGGCGCTGATCGCCTCCGGACTGGCGCTGCCGGCGCGGCGCATCACGATCAATCTGGCGCCGGCCGACCTGCCGAAAGAAGGCAGCCATTACGACCTGCCGATCGCGCTCGGCCTGATGGCCGCGATCGGCGCCATTCCGCCCGACGCGCTCGCCGGCTACGACGTGCTTGGCGAGCTCGGCCTCGACGGCTCGATCGCGCCGGTCGCCGGCGTGCTGCCCGCCGCCATCGGCGCCAATTCCCGCAGCCACGGCCTGATCTGCCCCCATGCTTGCGGCCCGGAGGCGGCCTGGGCAAGCCCGGAAATCGAGATCGTCGCGGCGCAGTCGCTGATCCAACTGGCCAACCACTTCAAGGGCACGCAGGTGCTCAACCGGCCGCAGCCCCGCATTCGCGAACTCGACGGCGTGCCGCTCGATCTCGCCGACATCAAGGGGCAGGAAAGTGCCAAGCGCGCGCTCGAGGTCGCCGCCGCCGGTGGCCATAATTTATTGATGGTAGGCCCGCCGGGCGCCGGCAAATCGATGCTGGCCGCGCGGCTGCCCACGATCCTGCCGCCGTTGTTGCCGGCCGAGCTCCTGGAAGTGTCGATGATCGCTTCGGTCGCCGGCGAGATCGAAGGCGGCGCGCTGACCAATCGCCGCCCGTTCCGCGCGCCGCATCACTCGGCCTCGATGCCCGCGTTGGTCGGCGGCGGCCTGCGTGCGCGGCCCGGCGAGATTTCGCTGTCGCATAACGGTGTGCTCTTTCTCGACGAGCTGCCGGAGTTCGCGCCGGCCGTGCTCGATTCGCTGCGCCAGCCGCTGGAAAGCGGCGAAGTCGCCATCGCTCGCGCCAACCACCGCATCACCTATCCGGCGCGATTCATGCTGGTGGCAGCCATGAATCCATGCCGCTGCGGCCGCGCCACCGATCCGGGCTTCGCCTGCCGACGCGCGCCGAACGTCCGCTGCGCCGCCGATTATCAGGCGCGGCTGTCCGGCCCGTTCCTCGACCGCATCGATCTGCACATCGAAGTGCCGGCCGTGACTGCCGCGGATCTCATCCTGCCGCCGCCGTCGGAAGGCTCACGCGAGATCGCCGCGCGCGTTGCCCGGGCGCGCGACATTCAGATACAGCGCTACGCTGCGCTCAAGCTCGACCATGTGCGCGTCAACGCGCAGGCCTCGGGGCCGATCCTCGAGGAGGTCGCGCGCGCCGATAATGCCGGCCTCGCTTTGCTGCGCGATGCGGCGAGCGCCATGCATCTCTCCGCGCGCGGCTATCACCGCGTGCTGCGCGTCGCGCGCACGCTCGCCGATCTCGACGGCGCCGAGAAGGTCGGCCGCATCCATTTCGCCGAGGCCTTGTCTTACCGCTCGCTGGCCGATGAAATGCGCCGCGCCGCGTGACGCGGCGTTAATGCCGCATTCACCACGACCGCGCGTCGGAACCCGTCAGCGTTACTTTCCAATAAATCCGCAACGATCAATGCGGCACAATCCTCGACAGGGACCTGCTTCTGCCGAGGACGAAGGCCGCCGAACCGATGCACGCGGATACCCGGGCCCACCTGCGCGCGCAACGCACCAAGATCCGCAACAAGGCGGCGCTGGTGCTGTTCGGTCGCGCCGTGTTCACGACCCTGGCCGTGGTTTCGAGCGCGATCGGCTTCTTCGCCGGCATCCAGATCGGCCGCGGCAATTTCGACACCGCAAATTTCGCCACCGGCGTCGCCGCCCTGTTCGCGGTCGCCTGCGCCATGCTCGCTTTCATGCTGATGCGCCGGCGCAGCCTGCTCAGCCGGTTGCGCGCACTGCAAAGCGAGGTCGACGAATTCGCCGACCGAAACTGGGAGCTGCGCGAAGCCGAAGAGCGCGCGCGCGGATTGATCGACGCGCAGGGCGATGTCATCGTTCGCCGCGACGGCGCCGGCCGCATCACCTACGTCAACGACGCCTTCTGCAAGCTCGCCGGCCGCGGCCGGCCGAGCTTGATCGGTCAGACTTTCGCACTGCCGGTGCGCGAGCAGAGCGAGCTGAGCGTGATGCCCGACGGCACCCGCGTGCACGACCAGAAGATCGACACCGACGAGGGCGAGCGCTGGATCGCCTGGCGCGAGGTCGCGGTCCGCACCGACGATGGCAACGAAGTGCAGGGCGTCGGCCGCGACGTGACCACGCGCGTCGAAGCTCAGCGGGCGCTGTACGCCGCGCGCGATCAGGCCGAGAGCGCCAACCGCGCCAAGTCACGCTTCCTCGCAATGGTCAGCCACGAGATCCGCACGCCGCTCAACGGCATCCTCGGCATGGCCGATCTGCTGCTCGACACGCCGCTTTCGCCGGAACAGGTCACCTACGCCAAGGCGACGAAGACCTCGGGCGAGACGCTGCTGTCCTTGATCGAGGAAATTCTCGATTTCTCCAAGATCGAGGCCGGCAAGCTCGACGTCGAAGCGCGGCCGTTCGCCATCGCCGCGCTGGTCGAGGAAGCGGTCGAGCTCCTGGCTCCGCGCGCGCAAGCGAAGGGCATCGAAATCGCGAGCTTCGTCGACGAGCGCCTGCCCGCGCGGCTCGTCGGCGATGCGCCGCGCTTGCGGCAGGTGCTGCTCAATCTCGCCGGCAACGCCATCAAGTTCACCGAGAAAGGCGGCGTCGCCGTCATCGTCGAGCCGGGCGAGCGCGCGCACGAGGTGCGCTTCCGCGTGCGCGATACCGGCATCGGACTCGCGCCCGAAGATCAGGCCCGCATCTTCCAGGATTTCGAGCAGGCGGACTCCTCGTCGACGCGCCAGCACGGCGGCACCGGGCTCGGCCTTGCCATCTCGCGCCGCATTATCGAGCGCATGCACGGCGCCATCGCCGTGGACAGCGCCCCGGGCAAGGGCGCGACCTTCAGCGCCGCGGTGCCGCTCATGCCGGCGCCCGGCGAACCGGAACATGCTTTCGCGCCGCCCGATCTCGCCGATGCGGCAGTGATGATCGTCGCCGGCACGGAAATCGAAACGTCCTTGCTCGCACGACGGCTCGGCCGCTGGGGCGCCAAGACTTGCGCCGCGCTCGACGAGGACGTCGCCTTCGCGCTGCTGCCCGAGCGGCGCTGGGATGCGTTGATCGTCGACTATCCGATGGCGAGAGCGATGATGGCGCGCGGCGATCTCAGCAAGATCGACGTCGCGAAACGCATCGTGCTCATCCGTCCGACCGACCGCCACGAGCTGCCGGCCCTCAAGGAAGCCGGCTTCAACGGCTATCTGGTCAAGCCGGTGCGCGCCGCCTCGCTCGCCGCGCGGCTGGCCGCGAGCCATGCTTACGAGCAGGCCGTCGCCGACGCCACCGATGAAGCGGTCGCGGCGGCAAACGGCGCAGCCGCAGTTGCCGACAAGGGCCTCTCGATCCTCGTCGCCGAGGACAACGACATCAACGCGCTGCTCGCGCGCGCATTGCTGACGCGCCTGGGCCACCGCCCGACCATCGCCAGCGACGGTGCCGCGGCCGTC
>DASZLY010000314.1:0-3552 GCA_035552135.1 Allostellaceae bacterium
GTTTCACGAACGCCTGCGCGATCGTCAGTTCAGCCCGTAGAGCCGCACCACGTTGTCGTGGACGATCTTCTTCTGGGTCGCGGCCGAGAACCCGGCGAGGTTCTCCGACAGGGTCGTGCGCGAGTTCGGCCAGATGCAATCCGGGTGCGGGTAATCGGCGCCCCAGATGATGTTGTCCTCGCCGATCAGCGGGACGATCGGCTCGAGGTATTTGTCCTGCTGATAGGTCACAAAGCCCTGGCGGCGAAAATAGTCGCTCGGCTTCATCTTGAAGCCGAGGCTGCGCGCCCGGTCGTGATACTCGGTGTCGCAACGGTCGAACACATAGGGCAGCCAGGTCACGCCCGATTCGCCGAGGACGAAGTTGAAGTCGGGGTATTTCTCGCAGGCGCCCGAGGCGAGGATCGAGGCCAGCACTTCCATCGTGTCGAGCTGGAACAGCGTCGAGCGGACGAGGCGCCACTGGGCGAAGACCTGCTTTTCCATCTCGGGCGTGTCGGGCGCGCGCACCGCCTTAAACCCGGTCGAATGGAACGAGATCGGAAACTTGCACTCGGCCGCCGCCTCCCACAGCGCGAACCAGTCGGGATGGTAGAGCGGCGGGCTCATGCGCTTGAAGGCGAGGTCGCCGCCCTTCAGCCCCATCTTGGCGCAGCGCCGGACCTCGGCAGCGGCGGTTTTCGGGTCGGTGTTGGGGATGATCGCCAGCGGGAAGACGCGGTTCGCATCGGCGCGCTTGGCGAAATCGGCAACCCAGTCGTTGTACGCGCAATCGACCCAGGCGCGCAGATCGGCGCCGTCGATCAGGTCGTTGACCATCAGGCAGCCGTAGATGATTTCCTTTTCGAGTTCGTCCCGGTCGAGATCGGCGACGCGCAGCTCCGGCGTCGTCGGGCGCGGATTGGCGCCCGGATAGGAATTCCACTCGAAGCCGGACGCGGCCATCTCGTCGATATGGTCGAACGAGCCCTTGGTGTAGGGCAGGAAGCCGGGGCCGACGCCGTTCCACATGCCGCGGTCGATGTCGTCGACAAACCAGTGCTGGCCGTCATTGCGCTCCTCGACGCGCGGCGCCAGCTTCTTCCACTTCTGCGGCGCCAGCGACGACCACAGATCGGTCGGGCAGTAGGTCAGGTCGATATGGTTGTCGCCCGAAATGAGCTTGTGCTGCATCATCGATGAGGCTCCCTGTGGAACTGGCTCGGCGCCGGACGCGCGATTTGCTCGCGAAACCGTAGCGCTATCTTATAAATGCCGGCAAGCCGCTGCTACAACAAAGCCGGCATGCGTCGACGGCGATAGCGTTCGCGCGAGCGATCGAGCGAGATCGCGCCGCCGCGCCGTTTGCGTCGGGAGCCACGAACAGAAAGCGCATGGCCAACCCGCACGCATCACCGCCTGATCCGCCCGCCGCGAAAAACCGGAGCATCCGCGCGATTTTCGGCGCGCTGATGATGGTCATGCTGCTCGCCTCGCTCGACCAGACGATCGTCTCGACCGCGCTGCCGACCATTGTCGGCGAGTTCGGGCAGATCGCGCATCTGTCGTGGATCGTCACCGCCTATCTGCTTGCGACGACGATCGTGACGCCGCTTTACGGCAAGCTCGGCGACCTCTTCGGCCGCAAGCTCGTGCTGCAATCGGCGATCGTGCTGTTCCTCGCCGGCTCGGCGCTGTGCGGGCTTAGCCGGTCGATGACTGCGCTGATCGTCTTCCGGGCCTTGCAGGGCCTTGGCGGCGGCGGCCTGATGGTGACCATCATGGCCGTCGTCGGCGACCTGTTCTCGCCGCGCGAGCGCGGCCGCTACCAGGGGATTTTCGGCGGCATTTTCGGCCTCTCGACCGTGCTCGGCCCGCTGATCGGCGGGTTTTTTGTCGAGCAGCTGAGCTGGCGTTGGATCTTTTACATCAACCTGCCGCTCGGCCTCATCGCACTGGCGATCATCGGCTGGGCGTTCTCGACGCCGCCGCGGCGGCGCGAGCCGCGGCTCGACATCGCCGGCGCGCTGCTGCTCGCGGCGATGCTGACGGCGCTGATCCTGCTCACCAGCCTTGGCGGCAACGGCATCGCCTGGCTCTCGCCGACGGCGCTGGGGCTGGCAGGTGCGACCGTCCTGGCGACCGCCGGCTTCATCTGGGTCGAGCGGCACGTGATGGAGCCGATCCTTCCGCTCTACCTTTTCGCCAACCGGGTGTTCGCGATTGCCTGCGCGGTCGGGTTTATCGTCGGGCTGGCGCTGTTCGGCTCGGTCACCTTCATGCCGCTCTATTTGCAGGCGGTGAAAGGCGCCAGCCCGACCGAAGCCGGCATGACCTTGACCCCGATGATGGGCGGCGTGCTGGTGACCTCGATCACCAGCGGCCGGATCATCAGCCGCATCGGCCGCTATCGCGCCTTCCCGATCGCCGGCACGGCGCTGATGACGGCTGCCCTCGCCCTCTTGGCGACGCTCGGCACCGGCACCCAAATCTGGGCGACCGCGCTCTACATGATCCTTTTGGGACTCGGCGTCGGGCTGGTGATGCAGGTGCTGGTCCTGGCGGCGCAGAATGCCGTCGACTACCATGACCTCGGCGTCGCCACATCGGGCACGACATTGTTTCGCTCGATCGGCGGGTCGATCGGCGTCTCGCTGTTCGGCGCGGTCTTCACCAGCGGGCTGATGCGCAATCTGGCCGCGACGCTGCCCGCCGGATCGCCGCTGCCCGCGGCGACCGCGCCGGCGGCGATCCAAGCGCTGCCGGACGCGGTGCGACCGGTCTACCTGCAAGCCTTCACCGGCGCGCTGCATCCGGTGTTCCTCTGCGCCGCCATCGCGGCGGGGTTCGCCTTTGTGCTGACCTGGTTCCTGCAGGAAAGGCCGCTGCGCGGGGCCGGCTCGGCGGCACCCTCGCGCGGCGGATCGCCGTCGGCCTATAGTGACGCTGGAGACCTGTCGGGAGAATCGTGATGGCGCTCAGCGTGCGGCGGCTGGCGGAAAGTTTTGTCGGCGAGGTGTCGGGTGTCGATCTCGCCCGGCTCGACGATGCGGCGACCGAAGCGATCAAGGATGCCTGGCTGCGGCACAAGGTGCTGGTGTTCCACGGCCAGCAGCTCGACGAGGACGGGCTCGTGGCGTTCGCCGAGCGGCTCGGCGATGTCGAGGTGCATCTGCGCCAGACGCGCACGACCGGGCGGCGCGAGGTGCTGCTGGTCTCCAACATCAAGGAAGACGGCAAGCCGATCGGCCGGCTCGGCAACCAGGAACTCAACTGGCACATGGACCAGATCTTTATGGCCCAGCCGACCGCCGGCACCATCCTCTACGCGATCGAGGTGACGCCCGAGGGCGGCGACACCTGGTTCTGCGATCTCGGCGCCGCCTATGACGCGCTGCCGCCGGCGTTGCGGACGAAGGTCGAGGGCCAAAACGCGGTGCATTCCGCCGCCACCGCCGATCGCCGCGTCGGCATCCAGCTCACCGAAGAGCAGAAGCTCAAAGCCGCCGAGGTCGTGCACCCGCTGGTCCGCACCCACCCGCTCGCCGGCGACAAGGGGCTCTATTTCAGCAT
>DASZLY010000315.1:0-20895 GCA_035552135.1 Allostellaceae bacterium
GGCCGTGGCCTGAAGCAGTTGGCTCTGATAGCGGCATTCGGCTACCGGAACGAGAAACTGGTGCCGGCTATACCATTTGTGAAACAGCCGCGTGCCGCCGACCGGCGTCCCGTCAAGCTCCAGCGAGACCTCGCACTCGCAATCGTGATGGCTGGCGAAATAGGAGGATGTGACGTCGACGACCAAGTGGGTGATGGCACCCTCGCTGCGCGGTCGCTCAAGCAGGTACAGCAGCTTGGGGACCTCCAAGACCATCCTTTGCCGGAAGCACGCAGAATCCACGTCACCATCGATCGTTATCGGCGGCGAGACGAACTCGGGCAGGGCGTCAGCGAAACGGACTTGCGGTCTTAGCGTTGTCTCCGTAGGTTCGATTAACTGCATGCCTTTATCTCTTACAAAACGGCCATCTTATCCGCGCAAGCTATCATGTTTTTCTGGGCTTAGCCGCAATCTCCACATCGCCGTGATAAAATTTGCCACGAAAAGGGGCAATTCCCGCTTCGTTATTTCAAGTGTTGGAGGCGTACCACTGCCAGTGCTGCTGCTTTCCGCACGCGTGCTGGCGGCGCTAACCATCGTGACGTCCGTGGTCGTTTCTGGCGCGAGTGCCGGCGAACTCGGCGCCAACAAGTTTGATCTGGCGGGGCAGTACACCGCGCCGGCGCCGGACGGCGTCGATGACGCCGGCTACCGGCTGGTGCGCCAGGCGATGGCCGAGAAGGCGATCGCGGACGCGCGCGACGCCGGGCTCAAATTCCTGCGCGTCGGTGTGACAGGCTATTTTCCGGTCAATATCGGCGACAAGCGCAACGCTCTGGCGCAATGGCAGAGTGATCCCGCCGCCTATTGGGCCGGGATGGACCGCATGTTCGACGACCTCGACCGCGCGGGCGTCCGCCTTGTCCCGAGCTTTCTCTGGCAGGCCGGCCAATTCGCCGCACTCGGCAAGGATTCGCTCGAGACATTCGTCAGCGACCCAAAATCGCCCAGCCGGGGCCTGTTCACGCGTTACCTTGGTGACTTCATCGGCCGCTACGGCAAGCGTCGCACGATCCTCTTCTATGAGCTCGGCAACGAGATGAACCTGCTCGCCGATCTCGACCTCCACGGCCGATGCCCGAAGGACCGGCCGCCGCCCTGCGTCTGGAATCATTTTTCAACCGCCGAGATGAACGCCTTCGCGCGCGATGTCGTGGGCCAAATTAAGTCGCTCGATCCCTCACGCCAAGTCGATTCGGGCTACGCTATCCCGCGTCCGGCAGCGGCTCATCTCGTTCGCCATCCGGCCTACGCACCAGGCGGACCCGACTGGACTCCGGACACGCCGGCCGAATTTCGCGACAACTTGTTTTCGGTCAATCAGTCCTTCGACGTCATCAGCGTCCATATCTATCCCGGTAAGGAGAATGTTCGTTTCGGTCGGACGCCGGGCGAGGAGTACAAGCTGGTCGACGATAGCGAGGCGGCCGCGCGTCAGGCGCGCAAGCCGTTATTTATCGGCGAATTCGGCGATGAGCATGGCGCAACGCCGTTCATGACGCACATGTTCGACGAGATTGCGCGCCAACAAGTGGCCTATGCAGCCGTGTGGGCGTGGGAGTTCTACCAAACCTCGACCTACCGCACGCACGACACCAGCGCGACCCGTTTCAGCATCGAGCCCGGCTATTTCGATGACGTCATCCCTCTCTTAATAAAGACCGAAGGCCGGTTGGGGGATGCACCGCCGGCACGTGCGCCGACCGCCGTGCCGCGGGTCGTGCTGACCTGGCCGCTGCCGTGCGCGGCGATAGACCGGCCGATTGAGTTTTCAGCGGTCGCGAGCGACGGGGTTGAGGGCGTTAAATCGGTCGAATTCCTGGTGGATGGCAAGCCGGTGGCAACCGTCCCGGCGCCGCCCTACGCGGCGACGTTCGACCCAGGGGGACTGCCCGCCGGAAGCGTCACGATCACCGCACGTGCGACCGGACAAACTGGCCGCATCGCCGCGTTCAGCAGCCGCGTCGACGTCAACGGCGCGAGCGGCTGCGGCGCGCGCTAAGCGGAACAGCCCGCTCACCGCGCGAGCTGCCGGCGCAGTTCGGGAACGGCCTGGCCGAGCACCGCGCCGACATGATCGCGCGAATATTTGCGATCGAGGAATTCATACGCCTTCGCGATCCGGGCGATGGCGGCGTCGCGGTCGGTCGCGGCGAGATAGACTTGTTCGACCAGCCCGTCGGCATCGTCGGCGACAAAGGCGGTTTGCTGGGGATCGTCGATGCCTTGCATGCCGATCGACGTGGTGACCACCGGCGCACCGAACGAGAAGCTCTCGATGACCTTGCCCTTAACCCCCGCACCGTAGCGCAGCGGTGCGACCGCGACCCCGATGCCGCGATAGAGCTCGGCCAGCGTGGCGTCGGAAATAAACCCGGTGACGGTGATGCGTTTCGATTTCAAGGCGAGGATCGCCTCGGGCGGGTTGGAACCGACGATCGTCAGCCGGAACCGCGCATCGCGCTCGACGAGGCACGGGAAAATCTCGCCGGTGAACCACAGCATCGCGTCGATATTGGGCTCGTGCCCGAAGCCGCCGACAAACATCAGGTGAAACGGGTCGCGCAGGCGGTCGCCCGCCGCGATCTCAGCCACCTCGCGCGTCAGCCTCTCGCCGTAATAGGCGACCGGCAGCTCGATCACCTGTTTATCGGGGAACTGCTCGCGGATCACCGCGCATTCGTCGTCGGAGGGATAGAAGATGACGTCCGACGCCTGACACACCCGCGCCTCGATGTCGCGCCATAGCTCGATTTCACCGGCGAGCGCGGCATTGCCCGTCAGCTCGTACTGCAGCGCGATGCGCTGCCAATGGATGTCGTGGCCGTAATACATGATCGTGCCCGGCGAATGCTCGCGCACGCTGTCGATGTAATTGATCGCGATATGCGGCCGGCTGATGAAGAAGTAATTGAAGTAGGCGCCGTTCTCCTCGATCCAGCTGTCGAACTTATCGAGATAATGATTGGAGTAGATCACCTCGATGCCGGCCTTCTGCAAGGTGCGGATATAGGTCGGGTCCTCGTACAGATTGTCGGGCCAGAAGGTCACCCGGAAACCGGCGTCGACGAACATTTTCAGATAGAGAAACATCAGGCGCGAGCCGCAATCCTGATCCCATTGCGGGATGTAATGATCGATGAACAGGATGTGCGGCCGCAGCCGGCTGCGGTCGCGCGCCAGGAAAACATGCTCGCCGTTGGGGAAATGCTCGCGCGTCAGGGGCGACCACCAGCGCTCGAACAGTTTTGCCAGGTTGATGACCTGAAAGGCCTTGATACCGCTCGATGTGTCGGTGCCGTGGGACTTGCCCTCGTGGTGCACGATTTCGGAAAACGGATGGTACACCACGCGCAGGCCGAGCGCGCGCACCCGGAAGGCGATGTCGGCGTCCTCGCAATAGGCCGGCGTGTAGGTCGCGTCGAAGCCGCCGAGTTGCTTCCACACCACCGCCGGCAGCGCGATCGACGCGCCCGAGCAATAGTCAGCGTCCTTCACGTAGTTGAATTCTGGCAGACGCGGGTTCTGCCCGCGGCCGAAATTCCATGCGGAGCCGTCACTCCAGAAGATGCCGCCAGCTTCCTGCAGGCTGCCGTCGCCGTTCAGCAGCTTCGAACCGGCCAGCCCGATCTGCGGGTCGCTGTCCATCAGTCCGGTCAGCTCGTCGAGCCAGCGCGGCAGGATGATGACGTCGCTGTTGAGAAACAGCACGTAACGCCCATGCATGTGCAGCGAAGTAACATTGCAGTTCAGCAGAAAGCCGAGATTCTCAGGGTGCCGTATATAGCGTACCCGCCCGCCTATCAGCGGCAGGACGGCATCGGTGTTGTCGTTCGACGCGTCGTCGCCGATCAGCACCTCGAACCGGTAGTTGGTCTTCATCTCGAACAGCGAGCGAAGACAGGTCAGCGTGTAGACGAGCCCGTTATAGACCGGGATCACGATCGACATGTCGATCGGCGCTTCCGGCGTCGGATCAACAGCGAGTTCTTGCAGTTCGGCGAGCAGCCGCCGGCAGTCGTAGGACCTAGCAAAGCCCGCGGCCCCGGCCCCATGCCGCGAGATGATCCCCATCATCTCGCGGATGAAGGGCACCCATTCGTCGCCGAACCGGTCGATGACGTATTCCCGCAGCGGGTCGGGCAGCCAGTAAACCGGATATTCGGGCGCTGGCTCATCCCGGTTGAATGCGTAGGCCGCGGGCAATTCGGGTCGTGCCGCATCATCGCCCGAACCCGTCTCCGGCCTCGTGAGAAAGCTGACGATATTCGGCAGCCGAGCCGGCTCCATGTCTCGCACCAGGGCGTGCAGCTCGTGCAGCGGCAGTGACGGGCTCGGCGCGCGGCCTTCGCGCCGGCCCCGGGTCAGGTAGTGCACAACCGGATGCAGGCCCGAAGAAGCGACGTCGGCGTATTCGGCGCAGTACCATTTGGCGTCGAACCACGGACTGGTCTGCCGGCATTCGGCGGGATCGGAACAGAGAAAATGCACGAACGGATGCAGGCCGCTCGTCACGGCATCCGGATACGCTGAGAGATACCATTGCGTATCGAAGAGTGGATGCGGGTTGCGCCCCGCGGCAACGCTCGTGCCAAGGTAATCGAGCAGGAGCGGCACGTCTGCCCGAGTGGGCGGCCGGTGCGCTCCATACCAGACCGGATCGAATAGCGGGTGCGGCGATGCCTCGTGCGCTCCGCTGTCGGCGACATACTCAACGAGCAGGTTGCGGCCGCTCAATATCGTTATCGTTGCGGGTCGCGATTGGCGGTACCAGGCGATGTCGAAGGCCGGGTGCGGCGCGCGCTCCTGCGCTTCGCCGAGCGCCAGAAAATGGCTGAGCGGATTACCGCTGCCGGCGGCAACAGCGGGGTTTTGTTCGAGATACCAGCGCGTGTCGAACAGCGGGTGCGGGGACAACCCCTGCGCCCCGCCGGCGCGCAGGAAATGGAGCAGCGGAAAGGCGCCGTTCAGATCTTTCTCCGCAACCTGCCGCCGGTACCACGCAGTATCAAACAGCGGATGCGGGTTGTGATCTTCGGCAAGGCCGACGCGAATAAAGTATTCCACTGCCTTCGCCGCCCCGCCGCATTGCGGGTGACGCCGCACATACCAGTCCGGGTCGAAAACGCCGCTCGCTTCGATTTCCGACTGCAGGCCGACGCATTCCGCCATCGTCAGCAGCGGGTAGAAGCCCAGGCGGGTGGCGCCGCCATTTCCCTTGCCGACGGCCGACATCGCGCGGCTCGGCCGTGGCACATCCCCGTCGCCCTCGGTGTAACGCCACAGCTGCACGAGCTGCCTGGCGAGCTCGCCTTGCCGCGACGCCATTGCAGTTTCGGCAAAGCCGGTGACTTCACGCAGGCCGGCCGTCAGATAATGCGTCACGTCCTTTGCCGTGGCCGCCGCCGCCTCGACTTTCGCCAGGTTAGCCGACAGCGCTTCCAATCGCGCCCGCGCCGCCGTGAGTTCGGCCACAGTTTCCTCGTTGCGGCGCCGGAGCGTTGCGATGTCCTGCGAATGCTGGTCGGCCTCGCTCTCGCGCCGCGCCAACTCGGCCGTGGCATCGGTAAGCGCGGTCGATAATTGCTTCCTCTGTTCTTGAAACCACCTTGCGTTGTCTTTGCGGATGACGTCCTGCGCCCGGTTTTTCTGTTGCTTCGCCGCTTTCGGTGGTGCAGACACTTTCAATGCTCCGTGATCGCGCACGACCGCCTCGCGCAGCCGGCCGGGTGGGGCTTTCCGACGTCGGTCGCTGTGGGACGTGCCGCGCGGCCCGGCCAGATCGTTCGGCATGGTATTTGATCTTCGCTACCGGTTGCTATGTTGAGAGAACTATGTTGAGAGAACAAGTGGGTGTCAGGCGAAATGGCTTGGCCGCGGGATAATAGAAGGTGACTGTAGGGTATTCAACCGGCTCACCGCGCGATGGCCATTTCAGCAATTTCCCGAAACACTCTGTTACGGGTCGCAACAAAACTGACTTGAGATGGCTGTGGCGACCGATTCGCGATTGTTGTAGGGATTAGGTCTTGTTCACGCGCATGTGATTAACATAGAGTGCGGCCGGTTTCGAATTTGGCGTTGCAAATAGTCGGAGCAACGAATGCGCAGTCAGTCACCGGGCATGAACACCTTAGGCCTCGGAGATTCAATTGTTTTCGGGCGAAATGGCAACTATATGTCGTTCCAGCCTGAAGGTTTCGGTTCGGAGGATAGTTCCGGGTATACTTGGAATGATGGTTATTCGGCGAGTTTGAAGTTTCAAGTCGTCGCGCCGGTTGATCGCATTAGCATCAATGTCGATCCTTACATCGCCGAGCGGGTTTCGAGCCAAGACCTTTTCATCTACTTAAACGGTCTGTGGATCGGCTTCTCGCGTGTGCGGCAGGCCGACGTGCTGCAATGTCCGATCGGGCCGCGATACGTCGTGCCGGGCCAGAATGTCTTGGCCTTTGTCATGCCCAACGCGACGTCGCCCAAAGAGATTGGCCTCGGCAGCGATTTGCGCCGGCTGGGCTTCGCATTCCGCGAAATCGCCGTGTCCGCGGGCATCTGAAGGCTGAGGCGGCCGGGTGGATGTTGCTGAAGTCCCGGTCTTTATCCTTTGCGGCGGGCTCGGCACTCGCCTGAAGGAAATGACGGAATTTTGCCGAAGCCGATGGTGCCGATCGGTGGCGATCCGATCATTCTGCACATCATCAAGCACTACGCGGCGTTCGGGTTTCGCCGCTTCATCTTGTGCATGGGCTAGAAGAGCGAGATCATTCGAGATTATTTCCTCAATTTCTGCGCTGTGAACAGCGACGTCACCATCGTCCTTCGCAAGCAGAAGGCCTGAGAAGGCTGCGGCATAATCGGCTCCCCGCCACGACGCTGCGCTCACGCTGGAGCCATCCGATCCGCAACAGGGTTGAGTGGCGGCCAAATTTGGGCTGAACTCTCGCGCGGAATTCTTTGGATTTGCGCGCGACCGCGAGGAGAAACAGCCATGCCGTTCTACGAAAAGGGCGATGTTCGCATCCGTTACGAGGAAGCCGGCTCCGGCTTTCCGCTGCTCGTCACACCGGGCGGCGGGTTGAACTCGCGGGTCAGCAACTGGCCGAACGCGGTGATCAATGCGATGGAGGCGTTCAAAAACGATTTCCGCTGCATCACGATGGATCAGCGCAACGCCAATGGCGGGGAGTCGACCGGCCCAGTGCCGACCGAAAACGCGTGGGACGCCTTTGCCGACGACCAGCTCGGGCTGATGGACCACCTCGGCATCGACCGGTTTTTCTATATGGGCTACTGCATCGGCGGCTGTTTCGCCGGCAAGCTGCTGCAGCGCGCCCCTAACCGCGTCGTCGCCGCGGTGTTCTGCCAGAGCGTCGGCGATCGGCCGGAAGACCCGGGCGTCATGTACCGGCACAGCACCGACAACTGGCTGGGCGATTTCAAGAAGCGCCGGCCCGACGTGTCGCAGGACACGGTCGACAAGTATTTCCACAGCCTGTGGAACGTGCAGCCCGACTTCCTTTACAGCGTCTCGCGCGATTTCATCAAAAACTGCCACACGCCGATCCTGGTGCTGCCCGACGACACGGCGTCGCACCCGCTGCAGACCTCGATCGACGTCGCCTCGCTGGCTCCCAATTCCGACATCACCGTCTTTCCGTGGCGCGAGCCGGAAGAGCTGCGGCAGCGGATGATTGGCAAGGTACGCAGCTTCCTGAAAGCGCACGTCCCGACGCGCGCGGCCGCCGAATAGGAGAAGCGCCATGCCGATGTACGAAAAAGGCCCCGTCCGCATCCATTACGAAGAGGCCGGGTCCGGGTTTCCCTTGCTGGTCATCCCGGGCGGCGGCCTCAACTCGACGGTGGAAGGTCTGAAGACCCACCCGTTCAACCCGCTGGTCGAGTTCAAGGGCGAATTCCGCGTCATCGCCGCCGATCTGCGCCATGCCAAGGGCGGTCAGTCCACCGGGCCGCTCGAAACCGACCGGCCGTGGGACGCCTTTACCGATGACCATCTCGGCCTGATGGACCATCTCGGCGTCGGGCAGTTCATGGTCATGGGCTTCTGCATCGGCGGCCCGTTCATCTGGAACCTGTTGAAGCGGGCTGGCGACCGCGTCGTCGCGGCCGTGCCGGTGCAGCCGAGCGGCTATCGCCACGAGATGCCCGAGCTCTCCTACAAGAACAACATGAAGGGCTGGGCCCCCGAGCTATGCGCTCGCCGGCCGGACATCACGATGGCGATGGTCGAAACGTTCCTCGGCAACATGTATCGCGGGGAGCGCGCCGACTTCGTCTACACCGTCACCCGCGATTTCGTGCGCCAGTGTCGGACTCCGATCCTGATCCTGCCGGACGATGTGCCGGGGCATCCCTATGCCGTCGCGCTGGAGAGCGCCTATCTCGCGCCGAATGCACAGGTCAGCCTCTATCCGTGGAAGATGAGCCCGCTGCAGATCCAGATCGCGCTGCGGCACGTGCGCGGCTTCCTCAAGACCCACCGGCCGGCCGTGGCGGCTTAGCCGCTGTCAGCGGCCGCGCGATAGCGGCGATCCGGCAAGATTTAACGAGGAGAAAGCGTCCACATCAGCCGGCGGCGTCCTCCAGCACCATCGCCGCTGCCTTTTCGCCGATCATGATCGCCGGCGCGTTGGTGTTGCCCGAGGTCAAGGTCGGCATGATCGAGGCGTCGGCGACGCGTAGCCCCTCAATGCCGTGGACGCGCAGCCGGTTGTCGACCACCGCCATCGCGTCCGCGCCCATCTTGCAGGTGCCGACCGGGTGATAGGTGGTTTCGGCCGCGCTCTTCACCCAGTCGATGATCTCGTCGTCGCTGATGCGTTCGGTGCCCGGCGCGATCTCGCTCACCCGCAGCGCCGCCATCGCCGGCGCGGTCATGATCGCGCGGGCGATGCGGATCGCCTTCACGGTCAGCTCGGCATCGGGCGGCGCCGAGAGGAAGTTGAAATTGATCGCCGGCGGCTGGCGCGGGTCCGCAGCGGTGATGTGGATGTGCCCCTTGCTCTCCGGCCGCATCGGATGCGCGTAGCAGGTGAAGCCGGATTGCTTGGCGATGCGCGGCCCCTTGGGGCCGGGCTCGGTCAGCATCGGGACCCAACCGAGCAGCAGATCGGGCGCCGCGAGCCCCTCGCGCGAAAACACGAACGCGCGCATCGGCGCGCCGACACTGGCGAGAAACCCCTTGCGGAAGAGCGCGTAGCGCAGCGCCTGGCGCACCATGCCGATGCCGCGCGCACGGTCGTTGTTGGTGATCCCTCTGGTGCCGACCTGCCAGCGCGTGCGCGGTGCGTAATGGTCGCGCAAATTCTCGCCGACCCCGGGCAGCGCCTGGCGCACCTCGATGCCGAGCCGGCGCAGCCGCCCGGGCTCGCCGATGCCGGAAAGTTCGAGCAGCTGCGGCGAGTTGATCGTGCCGCCGCAGACCACGACCTCGCGCGAAGCGGCCGCGCCGCGCACGTCGCCGCCGACCGAATAGCGCACGCCGGCGCAGCGCTTGCCGTTAAAGACCAGCGCCTCGGCCAGCGCATTGGTCTCGATATGCAGGTTCGGACGCTTGCGGATCGGGTCGAGATAGGCGCGGGCGGTACTTTGGCGGCGGCCTCTGGCGATCGTCGCCTGGCTCATCACGATGCCGTCTTGCGCGGCGCCGTTATAGTCGGGGTTGTGGCGGATGCCGACTTCGCCCGCCGCCTCGATCAGCGCCTGGAAGATCGGCTCGCGCGGCGGCGGGTCGGTGACGCGCAGCGGCCCGTCGCGGCCGCGGAACTGATTGTCGCCGCCGCCTTCGTAGCGCTCCATGCGCTTGAAGAAGGGCAGGACGTCCTGATAGCTCCAGCCCTGATTGCCCATCTGCGCCCAGGTATCGAAATCCTGTGCCTGGCCGCGCACGAAGGCCATGCCGTTGATCGAGCTCGACCCGCCCAACAGCTTGCCGCGCGGCACCGGGACGCGGCGGCCCTTGGTATTGGCCTCGGGCTCGCCCGAATAGAGCCAGTTCGCCGCCGGGTTGGTGATGAGCCGCGCCGAGCCGACCGGGATGAACGACCACGGATGGCTGGCCCGCCCGGCCTCTAGCAGCAGCACCTTGTTGCGCGGATTGGCCGACAGCCGGTACGCCACGGCGGCGCCGGCCGAGCCCGCGCCGACGACGATGTAGTCATATCTCTGCATTGTGCTTGCGCTCCCGCCGCTCGGCTTCAATCATAGCGGCGCGAGATACCATACAGGGCAAGGAGAAAACGCCATGCCGGTCTACCAAAGAGGCGAGGTTCGCATCCATTACGAGGAGGCCGGCGCGGGATTTCCGCTGCTGGTGATTCCCGGCGGCGGGCTCAACTCGACGGTCAAGGGACTTGAGACTCACCCGTTCAATCCCTTGGTCGAGTTCAGCAACGAGTACCGCGTCATCGCCGCCGATTTGCGCAACGCCAATGGCGGCGCGTCGACCGGCCCGCTCGAGATCGACCGGCCGTGGGACGCCTATACCGACGACCATATCGGCCTCTTGGATCATCTCGGCATCAGCGAGTTCATGGTGCTCGGCTTCTGCATCGGCGGGCCGTTCATCTGGAACCTGATCAACCGGGCGCACAGCCGCGTGGTCGCCGGCGTGCTGACCCAGCCGAGCGGCTACCGGCCGGAGATGCCCGACCTGTTCTACCAGAACAACATCAAGGGCTGGGGCCCGGGGCTGGTCGAGCGGCGGCCGGACATCACGCTGGCGATGGTCGGCGACTTCCTCAACAGCATGTACACGAAGCGGTCTGATTTCGTGTTCACCGTGAGCCGGGATTTCGTGCGCGACTGCCGCACGCCGCTGCTCGTGCTGCCCGACGACGTCCCGGCGCACCCCTACAAGGTGGCAATGGAAAGCGCGCTGCTCGCGCCAAACGCCCAGGTCAGCATGTATCCGTGGAAGGACACGCCGGACAAAATCCCGCTCGCGATGCGCCACATCCGCACCTTCCTGCGGGCGAATTCGCCGGTGAAGGCCGCCGCCTGACATTGAAGCGCTGGGTTAGGATTCCCTTTTTATCCCCTTGCCCGGACTTGATCCGGCCATCCACGTCTTCATGCTCCGGCATTCGTGGAGAGAGACGTAGACCCCCGGGGTCAAGCCCGGGGGAGGCAATAAACCGGCACTCGCTCCAAGAGGCGATCGATCAGCCGTCCTTCTTCTGCCGCCGGCCGTGCGCCAGGGTCTTGGCGGCGTGCAGCCGGCCGCCGGCGCGTTCGAGGATCGCCGCGGCCTCCTCGGGGACGCAGCCTTCGAGCAGCAGGATCGCGGTCTTGAGGTCGCCGCCGGCGCGTGCCAGCGCCTCGCGCGCCGCCTCGCGCTCGCTGCCGGTGACATGCATCAGGATGGCCTCGCTGCGCCGCGCCAGCTTGAGGTTGACCGCGCGCATCTCGACCATCAGCCCGCGATAGACCCGGCCCAAGCGGATCATCAAGAGGCTCGACAAGAGGGTCAGCGCGACACGCTGCGCGGTGCCGGCCTTCATCCGGGTCGAGCCGGCGATCGGCTCGGCGCCGGTGTCGAGCCAGATCGGATGCTCGGCCTCGGCGAGAAGCGGCGTGTCACGGTTGTTGGCGATGCCGACGGTCAGCGCGCCCAGCCGCTTCGCCTCGCGCAGTGCCGCGACGGTAAACGGGGTGGTGCCGCTCGCCGCGACCGCGACCACCGCGTCGCGCGCCTCGACGCCGTGGCGCCGCACCTGCGCTGCCGCCTGGGCTGCGTCGTCCTCGGCGCCCTCGACCGCGCGCAACAGCGCCGCATCGCCGCCTGCCAGCAATAGCACCAGCCGCTCCGCCGGCCAGCCGAAGGTCGGCAGCAACTCCGCGCCATCCTGGATCGCGAGGCGCCCCGAGGTGCCGGCGCCGGCATAGACGAGGCGGCCACCATCCTTGAGCCGCGTCTCGATCGCCAGCGCGGCCTGCTCCAGCGCCGCACGCGCACCACGCACGGCCGCGACCGCGACGAACTGCCCCTCGACCATCGCGTCGAGGATTTCCGCGGGCGTCCATAGTTCGATGCCCGAATAGCGCGGGCTCGCATGCTCGGTGCTCATTCGCTCTCGCTCGCGCTGGCTCGTAAGGGTCAACGCGCCGGGTGCTTTTTCGGTTCTGCCGGCGTTGAAGTGGCGACGAAAGGCGGGGCGATGCCGAATAAAGCGGAATTCGACCGCGAGCGGCGCGAGGCGCCCGAGGCGGTGGCGCGCCAGGAAGCGGCGCTGGTCGCGCCGCTGCGCGACCTGGCGACGCGCCTCGTGCGCGACCCGCCCGCTGTCGTCGTGACCTGCGCACGCGGCAGCTCTGCGCATGCCGCGACCTTCGCCAAGCATCTGATCGAGCGGCATCTGGCGATCCCGGTCGCCGCCGCCGCGCCGGTCGTCGCCACCGCCTATCGCCGTGACCTCGCGCTCGCCGGCCAGTTCTTTCTGGCGATCTCGCAATCGGGGCGCAGCGACGATCTGATCGAGGCGGCGCTGTCGGCAAAGCGCGCCGGCGCGCTGACCGCAGCGCTGGTCAACGACGCCGAGAGCCCGCTTGCCGCGGCCTGCGACATCGTGCTGCCGGCCGGCGCCGGGCCGGAACGCGCGGTTGCCGCGACCAAGAGCTTTGTCGTGACGCTGTCGGCGCTGTTGCGCCTCACCGCAATGTGGGGCAGGGATGGCGCGCTGCGCGACGCGCTCGCCCGCCTGCCGGAGCGGATCGACAAGGCCGGACGCCTCGATTGGCGCGGCGCCGTCGAGGCCTTTGTACCCGCGCGCAGCCTCGTCGCGATCGGCCGCGGCCCGACGTTGGCGATCGCCCGCGAGGCGGCGCTGAAACTGAAGGAGGTCGCCAATTTGCACGCCGAAGCGTTCAGCGGCGCCGAATTCCTGCACGGCCCGGTCGCGCTGGTCGGCCGCGACTACCCGCTGTTGATGTTCGTCGCGGACGATGAGACCGCCGCCGGGTTGCGCCGCCTCGCCGGCGATTTGCGCGCCAAGGGCGCGCTACTGCTCTGCGCCGGTCCGGGCGACGACGGTGCCGCCGCGCTGCCGGTTCTGCCGCCAGACCACCCCGATGCCGACGCGCTCTGCCTGATCCAGAGCTTTTACGCGATGGCGCCGCGTCTCGCCGCTGCGCGCGGTGTCGACGCCGACCATCCGCGCCATCTACAGAAGGTCACGCGGACGCGATGAGCGAAGTCGCGCTGATCGCGGAGACCGTATTCGACGGCGCCGTGCCGCATCGCGACGCGGCGGTGGTTATCGACGGCGCGACGATCCGCGCCGTCATTCCCGCCGCCGATATCCCGGCGGAAATGGCGGTGCAGCGCCTACCCGACGGGGCATGGCTCGCCCCTGGCTTTATCGACCTGCAGGTCAATGGCGGCGGCGACGTGCTGTTCAACGACGCGCCGACCCGAGGAGGCATTGCGGCGATCGCCGCCGCGCACCGGCGCTTCGGCACGACAAGCCTGCTGCCGACGCTGATTACCGACACGCGGGAGAAGATGCGCGCCGCGCGCGCGGCGGCCGCGGCGGCGATGGCGGCGCAGCCCGGGGTGCTCGGCATTCATTTCGAGGGGCCGTTTTTGTCGCCCGAGCGCGCCGGCATCCACGACCCGGCGCTGATGCGCGGGCCGGACGCCGACGATCTCGCCTTGCTCACCGCGCCGTTTCCCGGCGTCACGCTGGTGACGCTGGCGCCTGAGCTTGTGCCGGCGGGCTTTGTTGCGGCGCTGGCGAAGGCGGGGGTACGCGTCGCTCTAGGCCATTCGGCGGCGAGTTATGACGAAACGCACGCGGCGCTCGGCGAAGGGCTCGGCGGCTTTACCCATCTTTTCAACGCGGTGCCGCCGCTCGCGTCGCGCGCGCCCGGCCCGATCGCCGCGGCGCTCGAAACACCGGGCGCGTGGTACGGCCTCATCGCCGATGGCGAGCATGTCGCCCCGGCCATGCTGCGCCTGGCGTTGCGCGGGCGCGGCCGGCCGCTTCTCATCACCGACGCGATGCCGCCGGTCGGCGGGATGCGCGGCGATTTCATGCTGCAAGGCCGCCCGATCCGGCAACGCGACGGGCGGCTGACCGATGCCGAGGGCCGCCTCGCTGGCTCGCTGCTCGACATGGCGAGCGCGGTGCGCAATAGCGTGCGCTTGCTCGGCCTGACGCTGGCCGAGGCACTGCAGATGGCAGCGCCGGCACCGGCCGCCGCGCTCGGCCTGGACGACCGGCTCGGCCATTTGCGGCCCGGCTTCCGCGCCGATCTGGTCGCGCTCGATCCCGCGACCGTGCGGGTGCTCGGCACCTGGGTCGCGGGCCAGGTCGGGCTCTATCCGGCATAGTGCCGCGCGCCCGGCCTACGCTCTTTTTACGAATTCATTTAGTTATTTAAAAATCAACGGCGCTTTGGTCCCTATGGTAGCCAACGCTTAAAATCAACTTGCCGGCGGTTATTATCTCATAGATTGCGTGATGCGCTTAATACTTCCCCGTTCCCGATCCGCTTTTCGACTGATGTCACTTTTTGACGAACCCAGTGCGGGATCGCTTCGTAACGCATGAGCGTTTCTTGGCCTAGGAAACGGCGCGATGGCGCTTCGCTTGAACATTCCTGCTTCGGTTATAGGGGAAATCGGCAGCCATGGCCCTTGTCGATTCGGTCTGGGAAAGACTGGCCCGGCGCGAAAAGCCGCAGCGCCGCGTGCGGCGCTGGCACTTTCCGCTCTTGCGCGCGATCACGCTCTTACGCTGGGGCACGCTCATCGCTGTCCTCGCGCTCATTGCCTGGGCTGCGTCCTGGGAGATGCGTACTTCGCGTCTCGAAGCGTCGTATTTCACCCGGCTCGACCGCACGCTGACGAGCGACGTACAACCCGGGCCGAGCCCGGCGATCCGCTTCCCTAAAGGCGGCCCCTATGACGAGCGGCTCGGCTATGCCGGCCTGCCGAAATTTGTCGACGACCTGACGGGCAACGGCTTCGCCATCCAGCGGCAGGCGCGCTGGTCGGCAGGGTTGCTGCGCTTTATCGGCTGGGGTGCGTTCCCGATCTACCAGGAAAAAAACCAGGCTGGGCTCAGCATTTTCGATCGCTCGGGCGGCGAGGTCTACCGCGCGCGCTTTCCCGAGCGGACCTATCGCGATTTCGCCAGCGTTCCGCCGCTCGTCGTCAACAGCCTTCTCTTCATCGAGGACCGCTATCTGATGGACCCGCAATACGCCGAGCGCAATGCGGCAATCGATTGGGGGCGCTTCGGACTGGCGGTGCTCGGCCGGGTGGTGCGCATCTTCGTGCCGCATGTCAACGATGGCGGCGGCAGCACGCTGGCGACGCAAATCGAGAAATTCCGCCATTCGCCGAATGGGTTGACCGGCGGCGTCGCTGAGAAGATACGGCAGATGCTGACCGCCTCCGCGGCGGTCTATGCCGGCGGCCGCAACACGATGGAGCGGCGTCAAGAGGTGGTGACGACCTACCTCAATTCGAACCCGCTTGCCTCGATGCCGGGCTATGGCGAGGTCATCGGCGTGCCCGAGGCGCTTTATGTATGGTTCGGCACCGACAGCGCCGAGGCCGCGCGCATCCTCGACAGCGAGCCGCGCAACGCGGCCGAATGGGCGCGCAAAGGCATCGTCTACCGCGAGGTGCTGAGCCTGGTCCTCTCCGAGCGGCGGCCGAGCTACTATCTCGTCACCGACCGCGACGCGCTCGGGCGGCTCACCGACAAGTATCTCCGCGTGCTGTGCGACGCGGGGATCATCGACGCGCGGCTACGCGACGCCGCGCTCGCCGCGCCACTGACCTTCCGCGATCGGCCACCGCCGGTCAGCAACCTCTCCTACGTCCGCGAAAAGGCTACCGAGGACATCCGCGACAAGCTGGTCTCGCTGCTCAAGCTGCCGGATTTCTACAGTCTCGACCGGCTCGACCTGACCGCCGAGACCACGATCGATACCGCCGCGCAGGCGCGGGTCACCGCCTTCCTGCAGCATTTGTCCGACCGCAAGTTCGTGCAAGACAACGGCATGGTCGGCAAGCAGTTGCTCGGCGGCGTAGACCCGGCGAAAGTCACCTATAGCTTTGTGCTCTACGAGCGCGGCGCCGCCGGCAACTTCCTGCGCGTTCGCGCCGACAGCGCCAACCGGCCGTTCGACATCAATTCGGGCGGCAAGCTGATGCTCGGCTCGACCGCCAAGCTGCGCACGCTGGCGACTTATCTCGAAATCATCCGCCAACTGCACGACCGCTTCGCTGGCACCGCGCCGCGCGAGCTGATGCGGATGGCCGGGGCGGCGCGGGACCCGCTGACCGACTGGGCGGCGCAATACCTCGCGCATACGTCCAACCGCGCGCTGCAGCCGATGCTCGACGCCGCGATGCAGCGGCACTATTCGGCGGCGCCAGCGACCTTTTTCACCGGCGGCGGCAATCAGAGCTTCGGCAATTTCGAGAGCAGCGAGAATGGCGGCGACCAGACGCTGTTCGTCGCCTTCCAGCACTCGATCAACCTTGTCTACGTCCGCCTGCTAAAAGACATCGCCACCTATTACGACGTGCAGGGCGGGGCCGATCCGGCGCGGCTGATGAACGATCCCGCCGACCCCGAGCGCGAGGCCTACCTGCACCGCTTCGCGGAAGCCGACAGTCGCCATTTCCTCCATCGCTACTACAAGGATTTCCAGGGGCTCGACCCGCAGCAGATGCTGCAGCTGATGGCGCGCCGGGCACGGCCGTCGCCGGGACCGCTGGCGACCGTCTACCTGTCGATGTATCCCGAGGCACGGCTGGCGGAATTCCAGAACTTCCTGCTCGCGCATCTGCCCCACGCGGGGCTGACCGACGAGGATATCTGGCACTACTACATCACCGACACGCCCTACCGGCTATCGCTCAAGGATCGCGGCTACGTCGCCGGCATCCATCCGCTGGAGCTATGGCTGGCGACCTACTTGCAGGAGCATCCGGGCGCGTCGTGGAACCAGGCGGTCGAGGCCAGCACCGACATACGCCAGCAGGTCTATTCCTGGCTCTTCAAAGGCAACATGTTCAAGCAGGACGAGCGCATCAAGATCCTGCTGGAGCAGGACGCCTTCGGCCGCATCCTCGATAACTGGCACACGCTGGGTTATCCCTTCGAGCATCTTGTGCCCTCGCTCGGCACCGCGCTCGGCGCGTCGGGCGACCGGCCGGACGCGCTCGCCGAGCTGATGGGCATCATCCTCAACGACGGCATCAAGCTGCCGAGCGAGTCGATCAGCCGGTTGCGCTTCGCCGATGGAACGCCCTACGAAACGACGCTGGTGCGCAGCGCCGCCCCGGTTCGCGTCATGGCCCCCGAGGTCGCGCAGACCCTGCGCCGCGTGCTGACGGGCGTCGTCGCCGACGGCACCGCCTCGCGGCTGCGCGGCGCCTACCTCACCGCCGACGGCAGCGCGTTGCCGGTGGGCGGCAAGACCGGCACCGGCGACAACCGCTTCGACCGCTTCGCGGCCGGCGGCGGGATCATCTCGTCGCGCGCGATCGACCGCACCGCGACTTTCGTGTTCTTCCTCGGCGATCGCTTCTTCGGTACCGTCACCGCCTATGTGCCGGGGCCGGACGCGGCGCATTTCACCTTCAGCAGCGCGCTCGCGGTGCAGGTGTTGAAGGTGTTGCGGCCGGAGCTGGAACCGCTCCTCGCCGCGCCTGCCGGGGCGCAGGCGAGCGAGGCGCGGGCGAACGCGCCGGGCTGAGCGCGCGCCGCCATCCGAGCGGTGGACAAATGTCGCAATCCGCGCCTATCGTCGGTTGATAGCGCCCTTCGGGAATCAAATGGGAACACGGTGAGGCCGGCCGCGTGTTTGTGGATACACATCGCCCGGTCTTCGCCGTTCGCGTTGACCGTTCCGGGGTGGAGGCGGACATGCGCGTTGGCGGTTTCGGGCGGGTTTTCGCAGTTTTCATCTTCTATCTGTGTTCGGCCGCCGCCGGGATGGGACAGGTGCCCGGTCCGGCGCCGCAACCGGGTGGCGATGCCGCCCCGGCTGCGCAAAAAGAGGAGAAGCCGGAGCCGCCTCTTCTCCTGGGCACGCTATCCAGCGAATTTCAAAAGCAGCGGCAGCACCTCAAGGACATCGGCATCACCTTCTCGCTGCAGGAAGAGAGCGAGGTGTGGGCCAATATCGTGGGCGGCGGGCATCGCGGGTTCAGTTACGACGGGCGGACCACCGCCAAATTGGACCTCGATCTCGACGCGCTGCTCGGCTGGTCGGGTGGCGCGATTTCCGTCTCGGCCTACGATATCCACGGCCACGGCCCGTCGCGTAGCCTGGTGGGCAATCAGCAGCTGGTCAGCAGCCTGGAGGCGACCCCGAGCATCAAGCTTTACGATCTCTGGTTCGAACAGAAGCTGTTCGACAAGAAGCTGTCGATCCGCGCCGGTCAGGAAGGCGCCGATGACGAGCTGATGATCACCGCTTATGGCGGGTTGTACATGAATGCGAGCTTCGGCTTTCCCGGCCTCGCCGCGGCCGATCTGCCGTCGGGCGGGCCCAACTACCCGCTCGCCACGCCGTTTGCCCGCGTGCTGTATACGCCGAGCGATGCGGTCAGCGTCATCGGCGCGGTCTACTCGGGCGACCCGGCGCCGCCCGGCGCTGGCGATCCGCAGGTGCGCGATCGCAACGGCACCGCCTTCCGCCTCAACGATCACACGCTGGCCTTCGGCGAAGTCTCATATTCCCCCGACCCGAACGCTTCGAAGAAGCTGCCGACGACCTACAAGATCGGCGCCTGGTATGCGACCAGCAATTTTGCCGATCGGCGTTTCGACACGGGTGGCGGATTCCTCGCCAACCCCGCAGGTACAGGCATGGCGCTGCAGCACAGCGGCGACTGGGCCGTCTATGGTGTCGTCGACCAGATGGTGTGGCAGCACCCGCAGTCCAAGGACCGCGGCGTCGGCGTCTTCGCTTTGGCGATGGCCGGGCCGAGCGACCGCAACCTCAGCGACCGGTCCGCCGAGGCCGGGATCAATTGGTATGGGCCGTTCGCGCAGCGCGCGGATGATGTGGCCGGGCTGGCGGTGTGCTATCTCGGCATCAGTTCGGCGGCGCGCGCCTTCAGCGCCGATCTCGTCGCGTTCGGGCAGGCGACGTCGCGTTACGCCACGAACGAGACGGTGATCGAGGCAACCTATCAGGCGCCGCTCACCGGTTGGCTCACCCTGCAGCCTGACCTGCAATACGTGATCCATCCCAACGCCGGGATTCCCAACAATTTCGGCACGACGCCGCTGTCCGACGCGCTCGTGATCGGCCTGCGGGCGACGATCAAGCTGTAGCGCTCACTCACATGGGCGCCTCTCAAAACACGGGAAAAGCCTAGGCGGCGCCTGCCCACGGCGGCCGGTTCGCCGACTTCACCGAGCTCCTCGAATTCACAGCCGTCGTCCCTGTCTGCCTCGCCTTCCGGAGAATACTGGCAGGGCGTTGTCATGGAAATATTCAAAGTAGCGTTGATGGATGGCTTCGCCGCAGTGCATGGCAAACCGCGGAACTGCGCGATGCGCCGTAGCGGCACTGGGTATCGGCGACCTCCGTCGCAGATCGCTCATGCAGACGCGCGGAGAGCGGCTATCGCAGGCTACGCAACAACCCGCCGTCAACTTGCAGGGTGACGCCAGTGATGTAGGCGCCGCGAGGGGAGACCAGAAACCCGACGATCGCGGCGATGTCATCGGCGCGGCCGAGCCGGCCGAGCGGGATCTCGGCGGCGAGATCCGCCATCGCCTGCCCCGATTGCCGCGTGACAAGCTGCAGGCGAGGTGTATCGATCAGGCCGGGGCAGAGCGTATTGACGGTGATGTGGTCGGCCGCGAGTTCCAGCGACAGCGTCTTGGCCAGTCCCATCACGCCCGCCCAACTCGCCACCGAAAGGCCAAAACCGGCGATCGGCTGCAGCATCGACAGCGCGCTGATGTTGAGGATGCTGCCGCCGCCTGCCTGCCGTATGTGCGGGACGGCGGCGCGGCTCATCCGCACGACGCTGAGCAAGTTCTGCTCGACCGCGCGGTGCTAGGCCGCATCGTCGAAGTCGAGCGCCGGGCCCAGCGGCGGGGCACCGTCGTTGTTGACGAGGATGTCGAGCCGCCCGAAGCCGGCGACCGCTTCGGCGACGATGCGCGCGCAATCGTCGGCTTTGCGAATGTCGCCCTGCGCCGCGAGGACTTCGCCGCCGGTCTCGCCGCGGATGCGTTCGGCCGCCGCGTCGAGCCCCGGGAGACGGCGTGCGCTGATGACGACGCGGGCGCCTTCCTCGGCGAGCAGACGGGCGATGGCGTAGCCGATCCCTTGCGAGGCACCGTTGACGATCGCCACCTTGCCGGCGAGTCCCAAATCCATGTCAGCGGCCGAGACTTGCGAGGAATGTCTCGGCATTGGTGCGGAACACCTGGTTCAGCACCGCCTCGGAATAACCGAGGTCACGCCAGTCGGCAAACAGCCGATCGTAGCGGAACAGGGGATAGTCGGCCGCGAACATCACGCGTTCGGCAAGGCGACGGGGGATTTCGCGCTTCAGCTCATCGGTAAAGTATTTCGGCGACCAGCCGTGCAGTTCGTACCAGACGTTGGGCTTGTGCAAGAGCACCGCGATCATCTCGCTCTGCCACGGCCAGGCCGGCCGCGCGGCGATGATCGTCAATTCGGCGAAGCGCGCGGCGACGGCATCGAGATGGCGCGGGTGGCAGGCATCGAGTGTTATGCCGTTGCCGCCGGGCAGCCCGGCGCCGAGCCCGGTGGTGCCGACAAAGATCAATGCCGGCGCCTTGGCCTCGACGCACAGGCGATAGAACGGGTCCCACGCCG
>DASZLY010000316.1:0-2802 GCA_035552135.1 Allostellaceae bacterium
CGAGCGAAAAACCCTCGATCAGCCGGTGATGGACTCCCAAAACCTCGATGCCGCCGGCGAGGCCGGCGAGCGCCCCCGCGAGCAACATCGCGCTCCAGGTGAGCCGCGGCACGGAAAATCCGGCATAGGCCGCCGCGGGCCGCGAGCTTCCCGCGACGCGCAGGGCGAAGCCGAAGCCGGTGCGCCACAGCAAGAAGGAAAGTGCGGCGGCCGCGACGATCGCGATCAGAAAGCCCGCATGGGCGTCCCATCCCTCCCATTCCGGCAGCCACGCCGAGACCGGCATCAAGCGCGATTGCAGGAAGCCGGCGCCGAACTGTCCGAGCGGCCCGGCCAGGACCTGCTGCACCAACAACAGCGCGACGAAGTTCAGCAGCAGCGTCGCGAGCACCTCGTGCACGCGACGCCCGAGATGGATCGCGGTCGCGACGGCCGCCCAGGCCGCGCCGGCGAACGCCCCGCCGAGCAGCGCCGCGACGATCAGCAACACTGGCGGGCCGCTCGGCCAGGCCAGCGCGACCGCGGCGGCGCCGATGCCGCCTACCGCAATCTGGCCTTCGGCGCCGATGTTGATGATCCCGGCGCGAAAACACATCGCCACGCCGGCGCCGCTGATCAGATAGGGCGTGGTGCGGTTGAGCGCGATGCCGATCTGGTGCCTAGATCCGACTGCGCCAGACGCCATCGCCGCGAAAGCGGTCAGGGGATTGTGGCCGGATAGCGCGATCAGCGCGGCGGCGCAAAGCATCGAGAGCGCCACGGCGAGCCCGATGCGGCCGGCCAGCCCGAACCGCGGCCGGAGCCGGAGGCTTGGCCGTATCGGTGCGATCGGCCGCGCTGAAACCCGCTCGGTCATGCCGCGCGCCCGGACATCCAGAGCCCGATCTGCCGCAAGTCCGCCGCAGCGCGCGCGACTACCCCAGCGAAACCGCCGCCCGCCAGCACCGCGATCCGGTCGCTGATCGCGAGCACCTCTTCCAGCTCCGAGGAAATATAGAGCACCGCGGCCCCGGAATCGCGCAGCGCGGTCACGCGGTCGAGCACGAAACGGGTCGCGCCGGGATCGAGGCCCCAGGCGGCCTGGTGCGCGACCAGCACCGCGGGCGCACGGTCGAGCTCCCGCGCGACCACGATCTTCTGCTGATTGCCGCCGGAGAGCCGCGCGACCACCGCGCCCGAATCGGGCGCGCGAATATCGAAATCGGCCATCAAGGTCCGCGCCTTTGCGAATCCGGAGCGCCGCGTCAGAAACGCGCCGCGCGCATAGGGCGGCCGATCGCTGTCGCGCAGCATCAGGTTGTCGGTGATCGACATCGTCCGCACCAGCGCGGTATGGCCGCGATCCGCGGGCATATAGGCGAGCCCCGCGCGCACCCGATCCGCGACGCTCGCCCGCGTGATGTCGCGCCCATCGAGCGCGACGGTCCCCGCTCGCGTTGGTCGCAGACCCGCGAGGGTCTCCGCGAGTTCGATCTGCCCGTTGCCGTCCACGCCGGCGACGCCGAGGATTTCGCCGGAGCGCAGCTCGAAGGTCACCGGCGCCAGCCCCGGCGCGGCGAGACCCTGGACAGCCAGCCGCACGGCCCCCGGCGCGCGCGTATTTGGCGTGTGCGGGGCCGTTATGTCGCGCCCGACCATCATTTCGGCGAGCTGGGCGCGGCTGACGCCCGCCACCGCCGCGCGGCCGGCCACACGGCCCGCGCGCAAAACCACCACCTCGTCGCAGACTTCCAGAACCTCGGGCAGCTTGTGCGTGATGAAGACGATGCCCTTGCCTTCCCCGCGCAGGCGCCTGAGAATCGTCAGCAGGTCGGCGACTTCGCTCGGAGCGAGGTTTGAGGTCGGCTCGTCCAGCACGAGCAGTTCGGCCTCGCGCAGTATGGCTTTCAGAATTTCCACGCGCTGCCGGCGCCCCAGCGGGAGATCGCCGATGCGCGCGTTCGGATCGAGGTCCAGTCCGAACCGCCGGCTTGCCTCGCGGACGCGATTCACGATCGCCGCACTGCGTAAGACGCGGCCCGCCTCGCGCCAGCCGAGCATGACGTTGTCCGCGACACTCATCGCCTCGACCAGCATGAAATGCTGATGGATCATCGCGATGCCCGCCGCCATCGCGTTTCCCGGACGGTGGCCGACGAGCGGCCGGCCGCGAAACACGATGCTCCCGGAGTCGGGAGGGATCATGCCGAACAGCACCTTCATCAAGGTGCTCTTGCCCGAACCGTTCTCGCCGAGCAGCCCGACGATCTGGCCGGGTCGCACGTCGAAGTCGACGCCGTCGTTGGCGCGCAGCGCGCCGAAGCAGCGAACGACGCCGCGCATTTCGAGAAGGTTGGTCATGCCGCTTCCACGGGCCAGGCTGAACGCGCCGCAATTTTGTAGGCGCGGTCGCCGACCGCGCTTCTCGCCGCTTTTGTAGGCGCGGTCGCCGACCGCGCTTCTCCCGGCCGCGGCGAGTAAGTGAGGCGCTTCGCGCCGAACGCGGTCGGCGACCGCGTCTACAATATCGCCGACGGTTCTACCTCACGACCCGCCGCGGGCGTCCTCGCGCGTCGGCGCGACCTTCATGTCGCCGGAAGCGAATTTCTTCGCCATGTCCTGCAGCTCGGTCACTACGGCGGCGGGCACGATCGGATTGAACGGCTTGCCTTCCTCGTACATCAATGTGCCGCCCGTCACCGGCGGGGTGTCGTAGCCGTATTGGACGAACGTTCCGAACAGCTTGCCGTCTTTGACCTGATCGGCGGTATTGCCGAACATGGCGGGCCAGTCCTCGAGAATGTTGGTCAAGACGAGATCGGG
>DASZLY010000317.1:0-10148 GCA_035552135.1 Allostellaceae bacterium
AGCCCGTCGCTGTTGGCGGCGAGCTCAGTGAGCGCGATCGCCGGCTCGGCCCCCGCTTCGCTGTCGAGATAGGAGCGGCTGACCAGCGCCAGGAGATTGCGATAGCCCGCCTCGCTCTGCACCAGGACGACGATGCGCTCCAGCTCGCGCTGCGGGCGGGCGCCGCTCTCCCCGGCCTCATGCGCGACCAGCGCGATCTCGCAGCCGACGATCGGCTGCACACCCTCGGCGGCGCATGCCGTGGCGAATTCGAGCGCACCGAACAGGTTGCCGCTGTCGGTGATCGCCACCGCCGGCATCGCGTTCTTTTTGCAGAGGCCCACCAGCTCCTTGATCTTGATCGCCCCAGCCGACAGCGAATAGGCGGTGTGGACGCGGAGATGGATGAAATCGGCGAGCGGCATCGGGCTCTCGCTTATTTAAGGCGTGCGCGCAGCATTGCACGCGGCAACGGCAAAATCAGCTGCGCGCCACGGACCTAGCAAATCCGCCGAGCAAACCACAGCTCCTGCGGGGCGATGTCCCTGCGGGCCCCCGACTCGCCCGTCAGCACCCGGAGGCCGCCTGCTGCGAGGCCATGGGAGTGGAGCCATTCCCGATGGCGCTGCCGGTAGCCTTGAGGTTCGCTACCGCGGCCTGGCAGCTGACGGCTTTGGAGCCGGCCGTCGTCTGCAGGTCGACGATGGCGTGATGCACCGTCCCGGCCTCGAAGTACGCGAGCAGGTCGACCGATGCGGCGTACATCGTATAGGCCGGTGGCGGCGGCGAGCCGGCCACCACCGTGGACGGCTGCATCTGCTGCAGAATGGTCTTGAGCCTGTCCGCCCGATCGCCGTCCATCTTGGCGATAATCGCGGTAATCGTTTGATTATACAGAACGTCCTGAGCGATCGTGCCCTTAAGGGTTCCGATGCCGGCAGCGATCCCCGACAGTATCCGCCCGGCATTTCCGGCGACTCCAGTTGCGCCGGCGCTCAGCACCGTGGTCAGCGTGTCGGCCGAGGCGTTGAGCCCGTTCGCCAGCTTGAAGACCTGCTCCTTATAAAGATCGTACTGGTAATCGATCGCGCCGAGGAATTCATAGATGCAGTTGTTCCGCGCGACGACATAGGTCGGATCGCCCGGCAAGCTGCCCCGGTTGTCGGCCGCGATCGCCGCGGCGCAGTTGGCCGAATGCGCCCAGTCGAAGCCGGCGCTCGGCGCGCTCTGCGCCGCGGCGGTAATGAGCTGTCCCTCCGGCGGCAACATGCCCGCATTGGGAAAGTCAGGTCTCCCTTGCAGCGCCGCGTTATTGCAGCCGCTCAAGACCAGCACGGCGAGGCCGGCGCCCCGCGTACAATCGCGCAACCTCATGCGGCCCCCTGATCGCCGACGGTGAGTTCGGATAAGGAAATACGACTATAACGTCAGCGGCCGCACAAGAGCGTTGATTGCGCCGTCCGCAAGTCTTTCAACTTACAGGCAGACCTCGGTCAGACCGGCACCAGCCGGCCGTTCTCCAGCGTGACCGTGCGGTCGAGGCGGCGGGCCAGGTCGAGATTATGCGTCGCGATCAGCGCCGCGAGACCGGTCGCGCGGGCGACCTCGATCAGCGTCGCCATCACCCCGTCCGCGGTGTTGTGGTCGAGATTGCCGGTCGGTTCGTCGGCGAGCAGTACCTTTGGGTCGTTGGCGAGCGCGCGGACGATCGCGACGCGCTGCTGCTCGCCGCCCGACAGCCGCGCCGGGCGATGACCGAGGCGTTCGCCTAGCCCGACGCGGCGCAGCAGCCCCGCCGCCTTGTCGCGCGCCGTGCCGCGCGCGACCCCGGCGATCATCTGCGGGATCATGACGTTTTCGAGCGCCGAGAACTCGGCCAGCAAATGGTGGAACTGATAGACGAAGCCGAGCGTCGCGCGGCGCAGCAGAGTGCGCCGCTCGTCGCCGAGGCTGCCGCATTCCTGACCGGCAATCCTCACCTCGCCCGCGTCGGGCCGCTCCAGGAGGCCGGCGAGATGCAGCAGGGTCGACTTGCCCGCGCCGGACGGCCCGACCAGCGCCACCAATTCGCCCGGCCTCAGCGCGAGATCGACGCCGTTGAGCACCGCGAGCTCGACGCCGCCCTGCCGGAAGATGCGCTTGACCCCGGCGAGTTCGAGCGCGGTCATTCGTAGCGCAGTCCCTCGACCGGATCGAGCCGTGCCGCGCGCCATGACGGGTAGAGCGTTGCGAGAAACGACAGCGCCAGCGCCATCAGCACCACCGCCGTCACCTCGCCGTGGTCGATATGCGCCGGGATGCGGGTGAAGAAATAGATCTCGGCGGAGAACAGCTCGACGTGCAGCACGTGCTGCAGAAACTGCCGGATCGCCTCCAGGTTCACCGTGATCACCAGACCCAGCGCGTAGCCGAGCAGCGTGCCGAGCACGCCGATGCTGGCGCCGGACAGCATGAAGATGCGCAGGATCATGCCGCGCGACGCGCCCATCGTGCGCAGGATGGCGATGTCACGGCCCTTGTCCTTCACCATCATGATCATGCCGGAGATGATGTTGAACGCGGCGACGACGATGATCAGCGTCAGGATCAGGAACATCACGTTGCGCTCGATCTCGACGGCGTTGACGATGCTGGAATTGGCGCGCTGCCAGTCGAGGATGCGGTCTTGGCCGCCGAGCGCCGCGGTGATCGCCTGGCCGACCTCCTTCGACTGGTCGGCATTGGTGACAAAGACTTCGAGGTAGTTGATCGCGCCCGACAGCTTGAAAAACGCCTGCGCCGCCTCGAGCGGCACAAAGATGAAGGTGCTGTCGTACTCGTAGAAGCCGACATCGAAGAGCGCGGCGATCGTGTAGGTCTTGAGCCGCGGCATGGTGCCGAACACCGTGTCGGTGCCTTCCGGCGCGATCAGCGTGATCTTGTCGCCGGCCTTGAGGCCGAGCCGCTGCGCGAGACGGTCACCGATCGCCACATCGTCGTCGCCGAAATCGGCGAGCGAGCCGGCGACGACATGGTCGGCGATGAGCTGGCGCGCGCGGATGTCGTCGGCGCGGATGCCGCGGACGAGCGCCCCCGACGCGCCCTGAGGGCTCGTCGCCATGACCTGTCCCTCGACGAGCGGGGTGACGCTGACCACGCCCGGCACCGCGCGCACCTTGGCAGCGACCGCGTCAAAGTCGGGCATCGTCGCGCTCGGGCCGTAGACGCCGAGATGTCCGTTGAGCCCGAGGATCCGGCCGATCAAATCGGCGCGGAACCCGTTCATCACCGACATCACGATAATGAGCGTCGCCACCCCCAGCGCGATGCCGAGCAGCGAGAAGATCGCGATGACCGAGACGAATCCCTCCTGCCGCCGCGCTCGCAAATAGCGGAACGCGACCATCCGCTCGAAGGTGCCGAAGATCATGCGGTTAGTTTGCTGAGCGCCGCATCGGCGGGCAGTTCGTGGCGCTCGCCGGTGCGCCGGTTCTTCACTTCGAGCGTGCCGGCGGCGACGCCGCGCGGGCCGACGATCAGCTGCCAGGGCAAGCCGATCAGGTCCATCGTCGCGAACTTGGCGCCGGGCGACTCGTCGCGGTCGTCGTAGAGCACGGCAATGCCCGCCGCGCGCAGCTTGCCGTAGAGCTCGCCGGCCGCGGCGACGCACTTGGCGTCCGCGGCGCGCAGATTGACGAGTCCGACATGGAACGGCGCGACGCTTTCCGGCCAGATGATGCCGCTGTCGTCGTGATTGGCCTCGATCAGCGCACCGACGAGGCGCGACACGCCGATGCCGTAGGACCCCATCTCCAGCGGTGCGCTGCTGCCGTCCGCGAGGCTCACCACCGCGCCCATCGGCTTCGAGTACTTGGTGCCGAAATTGAAGATGTGGCCGACCTCGATGCCGCGTGCGGTGACCAGCTCATCCGCCGGCACAGGGCATTTCGCGGCGTCGTGCATCTCGTCGGTCGCGGCGTAGCGCGCGGTCCACTTCTTGAAGAAAGGCTCGAGATCGCCGTCGTAATCGACCTCCTCGGCGAGGATGTCGGTCTCGAGCCAGGCCTTGTCGCAATAGACTTCGCTCTCGCCGGTGTCGGCGAGGATCTGGAATTCGTGGGACAGTTCGCCGCCGATCGGCCCGGTATCGGCGCGCATCGGGATCGCCTTTAGTCCCATCCGCGCGAAGGTGCGCAGATAGGCGACCAGCATCTTGTTGTAGGAATGCTTGGCGCCGGCCGCGTCGAGATCGAAGCTGTAGGCGTCCTTCATCAGGAACTCGCGGCCGCGCATCACGCCAAAGCGCGGGCGCACCTCGTCGCGGAATTTCCACTGGATGTGATAGAGGTTCTTCGGCAGCTCGCGATAGCTCTTGATCGCGGCGCGGACGATCTCGGTGACCTGCTCCTCGTTGGTCGGCCCGTAAAGCATCTCGCGATCGTGGCGGTCGCGGATGCGCAGCATCTCCTTGCCGTAATCGTCGTAGCGCCCGCTCTCGCGCCACAATTCGGCCGGCTGGATCGTCGGCATCAGGATTTCCTGCGCGCCGCTGCGATCCTGCTCCTCGCGGACGATCTGCTCGACCCGCCTCAAGACCCTCAGCCCGAGCGGCAGCCAGGAATAGATCCCGGCGCTCGACTGGCGGACCATCCCGGCGCGCAGCATCAGCCGGTGCGAAACGATCTGCGCCTCGGCCGGGTTCTCGCGCAGCACGGGCAGAAAATACTGAGAGAGGCGCATGCGGCCTTGCACTCGATCCTATTTTCGGAGGGCCGCACTCTAGGCGCGGTTCACCAAGCCGTAAACGCTGATTGCCGCCCAGAACGCCTCGATCACCACCGATGGCAGGTTCCATTCGCCGAACAGCGAAACGAGGATCAGCAGCGCCCCCGCGAGATTGGCCGCCGGAAACCGCCAATCGTCGGAGCGCAGCCAGCGCGCCTGGTTGGCGAGATAGGCGACGACAAAGATCGCCGCGCCGAAAAGGCCGATGGCCCGATAGAGCGAAAGCAACATGGCAGCCTTTACGACTTCGCCGAAGGTTGTAACCGTTTGTAATGACCTTCCGGCCGCGGCGTCGCGCATAATGCGCCCAGTAGAACAAGCCGCGGGCAAAAGCGCCGCGCAGAGGAGAGGGTCGGATGTTCCCCTGGTACGTCAACGTGGCGCTGATCGTGCTTATCTTCGCCTGCTTCCGCGGCGTTTGGGCGTGCTCCTCGCCGAGCGGCTTTCCGGTGCATCGCATCCACCCCAACGAGCTCGAGAAGGCGAAGGCGGGCGCCGGCGATTAGCACCCGCGGTATCGGCATCGGCCGATTCGCGCCGCATCCTGCGGCGCGTTTCCCGGATAATCTATCGGCAGAGTGGGGTGGCGAGATTTTCTCGCGCCACCCTGCAACCTGAAGGCAAACTCGGCGCACCCAACCAGCGGAAGGGGGCGCCGATGCTCGATCGATTGTTTCGCCTGACCGAAAACCGCACGACGGTTCGCACCGAGATCGTCGCCGGCGTGACGACGTTTCTCACCATGGCGTACATCGCCTTCGTCAATCCGCAGATCCTGTCGGCGGCGGGAATGGACAAAGGCGCGGTGTTTGTCGCGACCTGCCTCGGCGCGGCCTTCGCGACAGCCTTCATGGCGCTTTACGCCAACTACCCGCTGGCGCTGGCCCCCGGCATGGGGCTCAACGCCTATTTTACCTACAGCGTCGTGCTGGGGTTGCATTACCCCTGGCAGGTCGCGCTCGGCGCGGTGTTCTTTTCCGGCTGCCTGTTCGTCGTCTTGAGCGCGACGCCGGTGCGGCGCTGGATCATCGACACGATTCCGATGTCGCAGAAGATCGCGATCTCGGCCGGGATCGGCCTGTTCCTCGGGATCATCGCGCTCAAGGATGCCGGGTTCGTCGTTGCCGACCCGGCGACGCTGGTGACGCTGGGCAACCTGAAAGCGCCGGGGACGCTGCTCGCCGCAGCCGGGTTTATCGTCATGGTGGCGCTCGATCGCCGGCAAGTGCCGGGCGCCATCATCATCGCGGTGCTCGGCACGGCGCTGGCCGGGGTGGTGCTGCACGTCTCGCCGTTTGCCGGCGTCGCCAGCCTGCCGCCGAGCCTCGCGCCGACCTTTCTCGCGCTCGACCTCAAGGGCGCGCTCGATATCGGCGTCGCGACGATCGTCTTCGTCTTTCTGTTCGTCGACCTGTTCGACAATACCGGGACGCTGGTCGGCGTCGCGTACCGCGCCGGCTTTGTCGACGCGCGCGGCAACATTCCGCGCCTGCGGCACGTGCTGCTGGTCGATTCAATCGCCTCGATCGTCGGCTCGCTGCTCGGCACCTCGACGGTCACCAGTTACATCGAAAGCGCCGCCGGGGTGCGCGCGGGCGGCCGCACCGGGCTGACCGGCATCGTCGTCGCGGCGCTGTTCCTTCTGACGCTGTTCTTTGCGCCGCTCGCCGAGTCGGTGCCGGAATACGCGACCGCGCCGGCGCTGCTCTTTGTCGCCTGTCTGATGGCGCGCGGATTTTCCGAGCTCGACTGGAGCGATGTCACCGAATACGCGCCGGCCGTGGTGACCGCGCTCATCATGCCGCTCACCTTCTCGATCGCCAACGGCATCGCCTTCGGTTTCATCACCTATGCGGCGGTCAAGCTGGTGGCCGGACGATGGCGCGAGATTAGCCCGTCGCTGCTCATCCTAGCGGCAATTTTCGTCGTTAAATATGCGGCATTCTGACGAGAAAATAGGTGACCGCGCGCGGCCCGCTGCGTAGAATGACAGCAACAGCACTCAGCACGGGCAAACAGTCCGGCCCGAGTTCAGGGAGGCTCCGAGTACCGGTCGACGGCGGTGGTCCGCGGCCGAAGAAACTGGAGAAACCGCAGGCAGGGTAACCGACCCTGCCTATTTTTTATGCAACGACGCGAAGGCGCGCGGCGATCGGCTACGGGTTCAACCGGTCGGTCGACGCTTCCTTGACGCTTCCTTAACGGGGGCTCGCAACTATGCCGCGCCTTCGCCAAAGGGCGAGATCGCGGCGGTCGAGGCAGGGACGAGAAATGGCAAACACGCACGGCTTTCATTTTTTCATGAACCCCGGGCCGACCAATATACCGGACCGGATTCTGCGCGCGATGGATCGCGGCACGATTGATTTCACCGGCGCCGCGTTCAAGGAAATCTCCGACGAATGCTTCGCCGGCCTGCAGAAGGTATTCAAGACGGCGCAGCCGATCCTCGGCTATGCCGCGACCGGTCATGGCGCGTGGGAAGCCGCGCTGGTCAATTTGTTCTCGCCGGGAGACAAGGTGCTGGTCGTCGAGAGCGGCTATTTCTCGCTGAACTGGGGGCTGCGCGCCGAGTCGTTCGGCCTCCAGGTCGAGACATTGGCCAATGATTGGCGCCGCCCGCTCGACGCAGGGAAGCTCGAAGCCCGGCTGCGCGAGGACAAGGCGCACGAGATCAAGGCCGTGCTCGCCGTGCATAACGAGACCTCGACGGGCGTGTGCTTCCCGGTCGCGGCGATGCGCAAGGCGATCGACGCCGCGAAACACCCGGCGCTGTTCTGCGTCGACGTGATCTCCTCGCTCGGCTCATTCGATTTCCGCATGGACGAGTGGGGGGTCGACGTCGTCGTCGTCGGCTCGCAAAAGGGCCTGATGCTGCCGACCGGCATGGCCTTCACCGGGGTCAGCGCCAAGGCGATCGCCGCGTGCGCGGTGGCGAAGCTGCCGCGCGTCTATTGGGACTGGCGCCGCCTGCTCGGCCAGGGCGCCTCGACCCAGGGATACTGGAACGGCACCGTGCCGGTGCACTTCTTCTACGGGCTCCAGGAAGCGCTACGCCTGTTCGAGGAAGAGGGGCTCGACAATGTCTTTGCGCGGCATCATCGCCTCGCCGAGGCGACCCGGCGGGCGGTGCGCGCCTGGCGGCAGAATGACGGGCCGGAAATCTTCTCGATCGACCCGAGCGGCCAGTCGGACACGGTGACCGCGGTGCTGTTGCCCGATGGCTGCGATGCCGACGCGGTGCGGCAGATCTGCCTCGACAAGTTCAATGTCTCGCTCGGCGGCGGGCTCGGCCATCTGAAAGGCAAGCTCTTTCGCATCGGCCATCTCGGCGACCTCAACGAGGCGATGGTGCTGGGCTCGCTCGCCACGATCGAGATGGCGCTCGACATGACTGGCGTCCCCCACGGCAAGGGCGGCGTGCTCGCGGCGATGGAGTATCTGTCAACCGGCGTATAAAGAACGTGCCGGTCAACTCTTGCGTTTGCCAAGTAAACTCGCAGCAAACGAAAGGCGACAATAGCCGGGAACTCGCATTTCCTTTTGGTGTTCGCGACACGACACGCGCACTCTGGAAAGGAATTAGCTGTGAAATCGATTATTGCAGCGGCGGCGTTCGCGCTGATTGCGGGGCCTGCCCTGGCGCAGTCGATGACGGAAACCAAGACCGTCACCACGACGACGATCGCGCCGGCGGAAGAGACCGAGATGCACGATTACATCGTGAAGGAGCATCGCGCCGAGATCGCACCCCCGCCGGGCTTCACCGTGACCACCGGCGCGATCCTACCGGAATCGATGACGCTCTACAATTTCCCGGCCGAGCGCAACTGGCGCTACGAATACGCGACGATCGGCGACCAGACCGTGCTGGTCGATCCGGCGACCCGCCGCGTGGTGCACATCCTGCACTAACCGGCGCACCAATGAGAGCCGCCGCCCCGGCAACTCCGGGCCGGCGGTTTTCTCGCCCGCGATGTTGCTTCGCTGCGATTGCCTGGCCGCGCCGGGGCGGGTATAAACCGCCCCTTCCGCGAAAGGGCGAAGCGCGATGAAAGACGGCATCCACCCGGAGTACCACGAGATCACCATCCTGATGACCGATGGCAGCTCGTACAAGACGCGCTCGACCTACGGCAAGGAAGGCGACACGCTGCGTCTCGACATCGACCCGAAATCACACCCGGCCTGGACGGGCGGCCAGCAACGCCTGCTCGACACCGGCGGCCAGCTCGCCCGCTTCAACAAGCGCTTCCAGGGCTTCGGGCTGAAGAGCTAGCGGCGGCGTACTTCGCCGCACTACCCCCTCGGCCGGACGTGATCCGGCCCATCCACATCTTTGTGCGCTGACGCCCGCGCCAGAAGATGGATGCTTGAAACCCGCTGACTTCTCCCCAAATCAACTCTGCGCGGACGCCCGTTTCGGGGCCGTGCATTGATGACGGTGCTGGGCCATTTGCGGCCGGTGCCCTAACCCATGTTGCTCGATGGAGGATATGGTCATGGATCGCTTTGACTTCTCGCCCTTGTTGCGTTCGACGATCGGCTTCGATCGCCTCGCCCGCCTGGTCGACAGCGCCACGCGCTTCGACACCGCGGCTCCCGCCTACCCGCCCTACAACATCGAATCGACTGGCGACGATTCCTACCGCCTGACCATGGCGGTGGCGGGCTTCTCGCGCGACGAGATCGAGATCACCGTCGAGAAGAACTCGCTGGTGATCGTGGGCAAAGCGCAGAAGGAGGACGAGGAAGCGCAAGGCCGCTACCTGCACCGCGGCATCGCCCGACGCGCCTTCGACCGGCGCTTCAGCCTGGCGGACCACATCAAGGTCTCCGGCGCAAGCATGGATAACGGCCTGCTCCACGTCGACCTCGTGCGCGAGGTGCCGGAAGAGGCGAAGCCCCGCCAGATCAAGATCGGTGAGTCGGTGAGCCAGCCGCAGGTGACGCAGCAAAAGGCAGCGTAATTACAGCCTCGGCCTGACAGCGAGACGCCCCCGGAAATGGGGGCGTTTTTGCTGCGCGACCCGGGCGACCGGCTCAATCCGCGCCGGGATGCGTCTTCAGCCAATCTGCCGCATCGGGATTTCCGGCGCCGGCGGATTTTTGCATCCACTGCGACGCCGCGCCGATATCGCTCGGCACGCCCCAGCCATTGGCATAGAGCAGGCCGATCCCGAATTCGGCGTCGACATTCCCTTGATCGGCCGCGAGCCGGTACCAGCGCATGGCCTCGGCGTAGTCTTTGGAAACCCCCATGCCCGCTTGGTACATCCAGCCGATGCTCGATTGCGCCGTCGCATCGCCGCGGTCGGCCGCCTTCACGAACCAGCGCATCGCCTCCGCATAATCGGCCGCGACGCCATCGCCGCTGCGATAGAGAAAGCCGACGTGACGCGCCG
>DASZLY010000318.1:0-6044 GCA_035552135.1 Allostellaceae bacterium
CGCGTCGGTCTGCGGCGGATCGGCGAGGTTCTGGCGATGCCGCGCGACGCGCTCGCCCGACGGTTCGGCGAGGCGCTGGGCCGCCGTCTCGACCAGGCGCTGGGCGCGCTCCCCGAGCCGCTGTCGCCGCTCGGCGAGGTGCCGGCGCGGCGGGTGCGCCTCAGCTTTGCCGAGCCGATCGCCGATCCGGCCGATCTCGCCCGTGCCGCCGAGCGGCTGACCGAAGACCTTGTCGGCCGCCTGGCGCGCGAGGGCATGGGCGCGCGCCGGCTCGATCTCGGCTTTCACCGCGTCGACGGCAGGGTCGAGCGCATCCGCATCGGCACTGCCCGGCCGAGCCGCGACGCCCGCCACCTCGCCGGGTTGCTGGCCGGCAAGCTCGATACGGTCGATCCCGGCCTCGGCATCGAGGACGCGATCCTCGCCGCCTTCGCGATCGAAGCGCTGGCGCCCGAGCAGCTCGAACTTGCCGGCCCGGCCATGCTCCCTCTCCCTGCTGGCGGGGAGAGGGGTGGGGTGAGGGGCAGCAACGGCTCGGTGTCTCCGCTGCTCGATCGGCTCGGCGCCCGGCTCGGCCTCGACGCGCTTGCCCGCTTCGAGGCGCGCGAAAGCCATATCCCGGAACGCGCCTCGGTGGCGGTGCCGATAACCGAGAGCGGCGCCTCTAAAGAACCCCCTCGCCCCCCATTGGCGGGAGAGGGCAGGGTGAGGGGCGCAGGCAGCGGCGGAGCCAACCGCACTGGGGGAGAGGGGTATTCGGCTCCGCCAAAACCGCCGCGTCCGGTGCGGCTGTTTGCGCCGCCCGAGCCGGTCGAAGCGTTCTGGGTGCTGCCCGACGACCCGCCGTTTCACTTCACCTGGCGGCGCCGGACGCATCGCGTGGCCCAGGCCGACGGGCCCGAGCGCATTGCCGAGGAATGGTGGCTTGCGGACGGCCCGGCGCCCGATGCCATCGCCACGGCGGAGGCGATCCGCGACTATTACCGGGTCGAGGACGAGACCGGCCGGCGCTTCTGGCTGTTCCGTGCCGGGCTGCCCGGCGACCCGCCGCCGCGCTGGTTCATGCACGGCATCTTTGCCTGATGCGCGATGCCTGAGTTGCCGCCAAAAGCCGAATTCGCCCGGTTGTCGCGCACGATCGGCGACGGCAGCCTGCGCTTTGGCGCCAAGGAGCGGCGCAAGCCGGCCGGTGGCGGCCGAGGGGCTTCGTCGGAAGCCTCGCACGCCTATGCCGAGCTGCAGGTCACCAGCAATTTCTCATTCCTGCGCGGCGCCTCGCATCCGGACGAGCTGGTCGAGCGGGCGGCGGCGCTCGGCCTCGCGGCGATCGCCATTACCGACCGCAACAGCCTCGCCGGGATTGTCCGCGCACACCAGGCGGCGCAGGAATGCGGCATCCGCCTCGTGGTCGGCGCCCGGCTCGAGCTGCGCGACGGGATGAGCCTCATCGCCTTCCCCGAAGACCGCGCCGCCTATGGCCGGCTGACCGCGCTGTTGACGCTCGGCAAGCGGCGCGCGCCCAAGGGCGAATGCCATCTCGACTATGCCGATGTCGTCGCCCACGGCGCCGGGCTCGTCGTCGCGCTGCTGCCGCCCGAGGCGGCCGACCGGGTGAGCCTCGCGGCGCATCGCCAGCGCGCCGCCCGGGTCGCGGCGGATTTCGCCGGCCGCGGCTATCTCGCGGCGCATCACCTCTATCGCGGCGACGATGCGCGGCGCCTGGCGCGCCTTGAGCGGATCGCCGGCGAGACCGGGCTGCGCCTGCTCGCCACCGGCGATGTGCTCTACCACGCCCCCGAGCGGCGGCCGCTGCAGGATGTGGTGACCGCGATCCGCGGGCATTGCACGGTGGCCGAGGCCGGGTTCCGGCTCGCCGCCAATGCCGAGCGCCACCTGAAGCCGGCGCCGGAGATGGCGCGGCTGTTCCGCGGCCGCGAGGCGGCGCTGGCGGCGAGCCTGGAAATTGCCGAGCGCTGCCGCTTCAGCCTCGGCGAGCTGCGCTACGAATACCCCGAAGAGCCGGTGCCGCCCGGCATGACGGCGCAGTCGCGCCTCGCGCAGCTCGCCTGGGCGGGCGCCGTGGAACGCTTTCCGGCCGGCGCCCCGGACAAGATAAGCGGCCTCATCGCGCATGAGCTCGAACTCATCGAGCAGCTCGATTTCGCGCGCTATTTCCTCACCGTGCACGACATCGTGTGCTTTGCGCGCTCGCGGCAAATTCTCTGCCAGGGGCGCGGCTCGGCGGCCAATTCGGTGGTCTGCTATTGTCTTGGGATTACCTCGGTCGATCCCGACAGGATCGACGTGCTGTTCGAGCGCTTCATCAGCGCCGCGCGCGGCGAGCCGCCGGATATCGACGTCGATTTCGAGCACGAGCGGCGCGAGGAGGTGATCCAGTACATCTACAAGAAATACGGCCGCGACCGTGCCGGGCTCGCCGCGACGGTGATCTGCTACCGCTCGCGCGGCGCGATCCGCGAGGTCGGCAAGGCGATGGGGCTGTCGGCCGATACCGTCGCCGCGCTGGGCGGCATGGTGTGGGGCTGGTCGAGCGAGGGGATCGACGACGGGCGGGTGCGCGAGGCCGGGCTCGACCCGGCCGACCGCAACCTCCGCCTGACCCTTGATCTCGCCGCGGCGCTGATCGGTTTCCCGCGGCATTTGTCGCAGCATGTCGGCGGGTTCGTCATCACCCGCGGGCCGCTGTCGCAGCTCGTGCCGATCGAGAACGCGGCGATGGAGGACCGCACCGTCATCGAATGGGACAAGGACGATCTCGACGCGCTGGGCATCCTCAAGATCGACATCCTCGCGCTCGGCATGCTGACCTGCATCCGCAAGGCGTTCGACCTGATCCGGCGGCATCGCGGCCGGAACTACGAGCTGGCGACGATCCCGCCCGAGGAACCGGCGGTCTATGAGATGCTGTCGCGCGCCGATTCGCTGGGCGTCTTCCAGGTCGAGAGCCGCGCCCAGATGACGATGCTGCCGCGCCTCAAGCCCCGCGAGTTCTACGACCTCGTCATCGAGGTCGCGATCGTCCGCCCGGGGCCGATCCAGGGCGACATGGTGCACCCCTATCTGCGCCGCCGCAGCGGCAGGGAGCCGGTCGACTACCCGTCGGAGGCATTGCAGGAGGTGCTCGGCAAGACGCTGGGCGTGCCGCTGTTCCAGGAACAGGCGATGAAGATCGCGATCGTCGGCGCCGGCTTCCCGCCCGGCGAGGCCGACCGGCTGCGCCGCGCGATGGCGACCTTCAAGCGCAGCGGCGAGGTGCATCTGTTCCGCGACAAGTTCGTCGCCGGCATGGTCGCCAACCGCTATCCGCGCGATTTCGCCGAGCGCTGCTTCAGCCAGATCGAGGGTTTTGGCACCTACGGCTTCCCGGAAAGCCATGCTGCGAGCTTCGCGCTCCTCGTCTATGTCTCGGCCTGGATCAAATGCTTCCACCCCGAGGCCTTCGCCTGCGCGCTGCTCAATTCGCAACCGATGGGGTTCTATGCCCCGGCGCAGATCGTCCGCGATGCTCGCGAACACGGCGTCACGGTGCTGCCGGTCGACGTCAACCGCAGCGAATGGGATTGCACGCTGGAGCCCGAAGAACACCATCCCGGCGAAGGCCGGGACCCATCGGGAAGCTTTCGCGATGATGCAGAAATGGGCCCCGGCCTGCGCCGGGGTGGAGATAAATATGCCCTTCGTCTCGGTTTCCGCCAGGTCAAGGGCTTTTCCGCGGCCGACGCTGCGCGCCTCGTCGCCGCGCGCGGCGACGGTTATCGCGATGCGGCGGAACTGTGGCGCAAGAGCGGGCTCGGCCGCTTGGCGCTGGAGCGGCTCGCCGCGGCCGACGCGCTGCGCTCGCTGGGCCATGACCGCCGCCAGGGCTTGTGGGCGCTGAAGGCGCTGGGCGAGACGCCGTTGCCGCTATTCGCCGCTGCGTCTGACCCCTCTCCCGCATTGCGGGAGAGGGAGGGGCCCGGCGCGCAGCGCTGGAAGGGTGAGGGTATTGCCTCCCGACCCTCGCCCGTCCGCGGGCTGTCGCCCGCGGCCACCCTCTCCCGCACTGCGGGAGAGGAAAAGGAGGATCGCACGGCTGCGCTGCTGCCGCCGATGCCGCTGGGCGAGCATGTCGTCGAGGACTACTTGAGCCTCAGTCTCAGCCTCAAGCGGCACCCGCTCGCTTTTCTGCGCGCCGAGCTCCGGGCCGAGGGCATCGTCACCGCCGCCGAGTTGGCGACCCTGCCCGAGGCCTACATCACCGGCGGGCGCCGCGTCCGGGTTGCCGGGCTGGTGCTGATCCGCCAGCGGCCGGGCAGCGCCAAGGGCGTCATCTTCATCACCATGGAGGACGAGACCGGCGTCGCCAATCTGATCGTCTGGCCGCCGATCCTCGAACGCTTCCGGCGCGTGGCGCTGGGTGCGTCGCTGCTCTGTTGCCGCGGCCGGCTGCAGCGCGAGGAAGGCGTCATCCATGTCGTCGCCGAGGAGCTGCGTGATTTGAGCCCGCGCCTCAAGACGCTGCGCCGCCGCAGCGGCGGCGAAGGCCAGCCCGCTCTGCCCTTCGCGCCGCCCGAGCGCGATGCGCATGATTTCCACGAGCCCGCCATCAATATCCGCAGCCGTGATTTCCGCTAGTTGGCAAGTAACCCGCGCCGCCCAACCTTTACGGCATGGACCTCGTCTTCACCGTCCCGCCGTCGCCCGAGACGCGGCTGCGCGCGACGATCGGCGAGGCCAACCGGCGCGACGAGGACGCCGCCGATGCGCTGATCCTCGCCGCAGCGAAACTCTCGCCGGCGGCGAACAAGCGCATCGCGGCGACCGCGCACCGGCTCGTCACCCGGGTGCGCGAGGCGGGCGCGGCGCAGGGTGGCATCGATGCGTTTCTGCACGAATACCGCCTGTCCTCGCCCGAGGGCGTGGCGCTGATGTGCCTCGCCGAGGCGCTCTTACGCATCCCCGACAGCGACACGGTCGACCGGCTGATCCGCGACAAGATCGCCGCCGCCGACTGGCAAAGTCATCTCGGTCATTCGGGCTCGGTCTTCGTCAACGCCTCGACCTGGGCGCTGATGCTGACCGGGCGGCTGCTGCGCGACAATCCGGGCGAGGGCGATCTCCCGCATGTCCTGCACCGGCTGGTGGCGCGCTCGGGCGAGCCGGTGGTGCGCCAGGCGGTGCTCGCGGCGATGCGCATTCTCGGGCGGCAATTCGTCATGGGCCGCACGATCGGCGAGGCGCTCGACCGCGCCCGCGCCGCGGAGCGCGAGGGCTACCGCCATTCCTACGACATGCTGGGCGAGGCGGCGCGCACTGCGTCCGACGCCGAGCGCTATCAGGCCGCCTATGCAGCGGCGATCGCGGCGCTGGGCGCGGCGGCCGGCGGGCGCGCGGTTGAGGAGGCACCCGGCATCTCGGTCAAGCTGTCGGCGCTGCACCCGCGCTACGAGGTGGCGCAGCGCGAACGGGTGATGCGCGAGCTGCTGCCGCGCCTCGCCGACCTCGCCGCCAAGGCGCGCGACGCCGGGATCGGGCTCACCATCGATGCCGAGGAGGCCGACCGGCTCGAGCTGTCGCTCGATCTGCTCGCGCCGCTGGCGGAAATGCCGGGGCTGGCGGGCTGGGACGGGCTCGGCCTCGCGCTGCAGGCCTATCAGAAGCGCGCGCCGGCGGTGGTCGACTGGCTTGCCGATCTGGCGGCGCGGGCGCGGCGCCGGCTGATGGTGCGCCTGGTTAAGGGCGCCTACTGGGACAGCGAGATCAAGCGTGCGCAGGAACGCGGCCTCGCGACCTACCCGGTCTATACCCGCAAGGTGGCGACCGACGTCTCGTATCTCGCCTGCGCCAAGCGCCTCTTCGCCGCCGGCGGCGCGGTCTACCCGCAATTCGCGACGCACAACGCCCACACCATTGCCGCCGTGCTTGAACTCGCCGGCCAGCGGCGCGCCACGGGAGAAGACTGGGAATTCCAGCGCCTGCACGGCATGGGTGAGGCGCTCTACGCGGCGATCGTCGGGCCGCAGGCGATGAACCTGCCGTGCCGC
>DASZLY010000319.1:0-7336 GCA_035552135.1 Allostellaceae bacterium
CGGCTATGCCTGGTTCGACACCGGCACGCACGATTCGCTGCTCGAGGCCGCCGAGTTCGTGCGCACGATCGAACACCGCCAGGGCTGGAAGATCGCCTGCCTCGAGGAAATCGCCTGGCGCATGGGCTATATCGCCACCGAGAATCTGCTGCGCCAGGCCGCCCGCTTCGACAAGAACGGCTATGGCGCCTATCTCCGCAACGTCGCCGCCGAGAGCGAGTAGGCTGGCCGCCCGCGCCGCCGCTGTTACGTTTTGTTGCACTTGATCGCTGGCTTGGGCGCGCCGCCTGACCTAGAACCGACCGAGTTGTGCCGTAAACGGACACTCGGGGGCGCGGCCGGTGGCGCGAATCCTACTCGTTGAGGATGATGCTGACGTTCGCGTGGTTTTCGAGCACATTCTGCTTGATGACGGCCACGATGTTGACGCGACGGCGACCGTCCTCGGCGGCGATGACCTGCTGCGGCGCAGTGACTACGACCTGCTCGTCTCAGACGGCAGGCTGCCCGACGGCACCGGCATGACGCTCGCGGACAAGGCGCGGGAGAAGGGTATCCCATCGCTGATTGTCACCGGCTACGCCTTCAATCTGCGTGACAGCGACTGCGTCGACTTGTCGGCGTACAACGTGCTGCTCAAGCCGATGCGCCCCGCGGAGCTGCTGGGCGCGATCGCCCGGCTGCTGCGCGGCGAGAACCTGCTATAGCGAACTCGAATATACCGGCGGAGGTTGGAACCGCTTGCCGCGGGGCGCGTTGCCAGACCGGGGGAACAGTACGCGGTCATCGTTATGTCGGAGAATTCCTCGGGCCTGCCGATCCTCGAGATAATCCTCAATGCGTCGCATGTGCGCGAGGCCCGCTATCAGGATGAGGCTGCGCGGCTGCGCGCGCTGGCGGGGGTCGAGCGCAATTCCAAGCTGCGCGACGCGCTGCTGCAGCTCGCCGAGAAATACGACGCCCTGGCCTCTTCGGTCTCGCGGCCGCCCGACTAAACCGGCGGCGGGCCTGGCTTATTCCGCGACTTGCGCCGCCGGAAGCGTCTCGGCGGCCGCTTCGTCGCCGAGCCGCACGAAATAGAGATGCACGGCCGTGCCGACTCCCTCGGCGCTCTCGACGCGCAGGAAGCCGTGAAGCCGCTCCATCGTCGCTGCCGCCTTGGCGACTGCCGGACGGGACGTCGTCGCGGGGTCAAGGATGCCCTCGAATTCGGACTCGCTTAGCCCTTTCCCGCTGTCGCGCACGGTGATGCGCGCAAAATGGCCGATCCGGGCACCGGGATAGTCGGCGACCGTATCGAGATCGATCGTGATGTTGCGCGTGCCGACGATCAGCGTGCCGTCGTCGTCCATTGCCGCGGTCGCCGCGCCTACCAGTTCGATGACCGCGGCCGCGACCGGACCGCCCTCGGTGCGACACGGCCACAACTCGGCTAGCAGCGAATAGCGGCAACGCACCTTGCCGCGTACCTGCTGGCGGATGCGCCGTTCGAGCGGCCCGAGCACATCGTTGAGGTTGGTCGGCGGTGGTAGCGGCGGAGTCGGCGGAACCGGCACCGGCCGCATTCGGGTGCGCCGCGCGGCGGCGATCGGTACCGGCGGCGGCTCGATCCGCTCCGTCGGCGCGGCGGCTTGCTTCTGGCGATGCGGCAGACCCGGCGGCAGAAGCGCCCAGAGTCGCCTGGCGAGCGTCGGCCTGTACCATGCCGTCCCAGCCAGCACGAGTGCGGCGATGCCGATCGCGCCGGCAATCGCCAGCCAGCGCGCGAGCCGGCCGCGGCGAGGCGTCTCCCCGGTGGGGTCGTAGACAAAGCTGGTGAGATCGGCGGTTCGTTCCAGCGCTCCGGCGCCGATCATCCCAGCCTCAATCTGCGTCCAGCGGTCGGCGTTGGAATAGCCGAGCGGAATGTCGGGCCAGCGCGATAGCCGGCGTGCGACATCGGCTTGGAAGCGGTTGAACCCGGCGATATCGGCGATCGGCGGCTCGCCCGGCTTGTCGGCGATAAGCCGGGCGATCATGTCGTCCGGGTGGCGCAGTGCGTATTCCCAGCCCTTCAGCGTCGCGGCGCGGAAGTCGCGCACCGTGTGCGGCTCGGCAGTTTCCAGTTGCTCCAGCGTGAAAAGGCTGTCGCCATAATATTCGACGCGATAATTAGCCGGATTGAACGATTTGAGCACGAGGCTGCGCTCATGCGCCTGCCACGGGACAATCCAGCCCGAACCGGCCGCCGCGTCGATCGTCTTGTTGGCAAGCGCGGCCACGATCTGGTCGGGGGCGATCGTCACCGATTTCGCCCGCGCCGGGTCTATCCCTTCCGAGCGCAGCGCGGTCGCCAGCTCGATGTCGAGGATGTCGCTCGCCGGCAGACGTCCGAGCCTGGCATTGACGAGGGTCGCCGGCGAGGAGAAATCGCTGTCGGCGCGGTAATAGACCGCCGCGCCGCTCTGCTGGAAGATCGGCGCCACCAACAACAGCGGCAGCCCTTGCGCGCGGCGGATCACCAGCTGCATCGAGCCGACGCCGAATTGCGCGCGCCGCTCGGTCACTTCGCGCACCGGGTCGATCTGGGGCTGACCACGAACCCCGCCCGGGCGGATCGTTACGTCGAGCCCGGCGTCGCGGTAATATCCCTGCCATAAGGCTGCGTAATATCCGGCGAATTCGAACGTCGCCGGTCCGCTCAGCTGCAAAACAACAGCCTCTGCCGCGCCGCCCGGGCGGGGCAGCGCGAGCAGCGCGCACAACAGCGCTGCGGCGAGAGCCGTTATCCTCGGCATGAGCCTCCAAGCCTCCGCGCTGCACGGATGAGACGCCGCATCCCCCGCGCGACCCCAAGCTGTCGCATCTTCGTGTGCCTTGCTGCCATGTCAGCGCGAAACGGTGGGGAAATCAATCGGCATCGGTGTGCTGCGCGTATCGTTAAGCGTATTACGATCAGTCGGCGAGAAACGGCTCGACCAGGGCAAGGAACTCCACCGGCCGTTCGGCATGCACCCAGTGCCCGGCATCGGCGATCCGCGCGACCTGGGCGCACGGGAAAAGCGCGCGGATCGCCGGCTCGTGCGCGGCGGTCAGCGCGCTCGACCGGCCGCCGGCGATAAATAGCGCCGGGCCGTCATAGCGCGTCCCCGGGCGGAAATCCGGGAAGCCGCCCAGCGCCGGCATCGCCGTCTCGAGCGCCGCCAGATTGAGCCGCCAGCGCGGCGGCTCGCCGCCAAAATCGAGGCTCTGCAACAGAAAGTTCCGCTCGGCGGCGTCGGGGATCGTTGCCGCGAGTGCAGCGTCGGCCTCGCCCCGCCGGACGATGGCCTCGAGGTCGAGCGCGCGCATCGCTTGTACATAAGAGAGATAGGGGATCGGCTGCGCGACCGGCGCGGCGTCGACGACGACCAGCCGCTCGACCGCCGCCGGGTCGCCGAGCGCCAGCGTCATTGCCGCCTTGCCGCCCATGCTATGGCCGATCAGCGCGAAGCGCGGATGGCCGCGCACCAGCATCGCCTCCCGGACATCCTCCGCCATTGCCGGATAATCCATCGCCGCGTCCCAGGGCGAGGTGCCGTGGTTACGCAGGTCGAAGACAACGACGCGGTGTCGCACGCCAAGGCGCCGGGCGATGCTCGCCCAGTTCCGCGCTTGGCCAAACAGCCCATGCAGGATCGCCACCGGCGCACCCGCGCCGTATTCGCTTGCCGCCAATGTCACGCTCATCGCCCGACACCTAGCGCGATCCGCGCTGCCATGCACGCGTGCAATGTCGCGTGCAGACGAATGTAGTTATTTAATACTATATAGAAGTAATTATGGCTCACGATGTCATCGCATTATGATTGCGAAAAATCGCCTCGGGAGAGCGTTCGAGCGATGCGCGGTCGCGGCCGTCCCCCATCACTGACCGGCGAGCGCCGCTACCCGAACCGGCTGCGCGCGTTGCGCGAGGCGTGCGGCCTGTCGCAGCAGGCGGTCGCCGGCGCGGCGCGGATTAGCGGCCCCTATTACGGCGCGCTGGAACGTGGCGACAAGCGGATCAATGCCGATACGGCGGCCAGCCTCGCGGCTGTGCTGCGCTGCGCTGCGGGCGATCTGCTGGCGGGACGGCAGGGGCCGTCGGTGCCGCTTGCCATCGCGGTTGCTGCCGCCGAATCCGAGGCGCGCCCGCCGGTTTACGACCTGCCCGAGCCGCGCGAGCGGTTGCGGCCACGCCGCCTCGATGCGCCGGAAGAATGTTTCGCCGCCGAGGTTTTTGACGATAGCGCCGATGTCGATTTCGAGCCCGGGACCATCCTTTTCGTGCGCCGCATCGTGCCGGCGCGTGCAGTGCCGGTCGGCGCCAAGGTGCTGGTGCGCTTCTTCCTCGATCCCGCCGCCGGAGACGCAATGCGTCCGACGCACGAAATCCTCTACGGCATCCTCGACCGCAACATCGTCGGGGAGCTCGTGCTGATCACCCGCACGCGCAACCGGCTGATCCCGCGCAACGCGCAGATTCAGCCGGCCGCGGCGAGCGGCGTCGGCCTCGCCGAGCGAGGGCTCGTCTACGCGGCGCGCGACGCCGCGATCGACTACCAGCCGCGCCCGGACGACCCGGCTGAGCTGCTCGGCGTCGTCGTCTACGCGATGGGGCCGATTTGAGATTAATCGCGCGAAAGCCGCTTGTCGGTTGAAGCAAAATTGGATTAATTTAGTTCTATAGACATTATATTGGATCGCGTTTTTATGGCGGTCTTCGAGGCCACACCTTCGCTCGCATCGTCGCCGGTCGCCAGCCGCGCCGAAGAGCTGGCGTGCGAGGCCGGCGCCGCCGATTGGGCGCGGCTTTGCGGCTGGGTCCCCGGGACCGGCCATTGCCGGCTGCGGGATTGCGATGCGGCCTGCATTTTCCGCGTGCAACGCGATGCCGATGCCCGTCGGGTCCGGCGCGCGCGCCGCCGGCGCCGGCCGTCGCAAGATGGATCGGGTTCGCTCTAAGCGTCGTCATCGGCTTCGCTGACGTCGCTCTCGTCGGTCTCGACGCGGTAGACCCCGTGCAGCCAGCGCCCGAGATCGACGTTACGACAGCGCGGCGAACAAAACGGCCGCTGCGCGCGCACCGCCGGCTTGCCGCAGATCGGGCAGGGAGCGAGCCGCGGCGGCTGGATCGAAAGGTCGTTCGCCATGCCTGCGATATGGGGCTAGAGCGGTGCGATGTCAAAACCCTCGCGGCGCGGCTCGGCAACGATGGCAAGGCGCCGGCCGAGCCGGGTTTCGAGGGCAGCCAATGCTGCCGCCGCCGGCCCGCGCAGTGCCGCTTCGACCGCGCGCGGCACGCTGAGCCGCCAGTTCGCTGCCGGGTTCGCGCGCGCCGCACGCAACACGCCGCGCAGCGCCTCGTGCGCCAGCGCCAGCGGCAAGACGGCGCGCTCGCCCGGCGCCAGCATCGCGTCGGCGAGCGAGCGTCCGCGCCGCACCCGCGTCAGCTCGAGATGACCCAGCCGGGTCCAGCCTAAAACCTGCGGCGCGGCCGGGTCGCCGGCAAGCGCGGCCTCCAGCGTCCGACGGATCTGGTCGCGGTGGTCGCGCCGCTCGAGCCCGACAAAATCGATCGTCACCGCGCCGCCGATATTGCGCAGCCGCAGCTCGCGCGCGATCACCGATGCCGCTGCGCGGTTCGCAGCGAGCGCCGCCCGCGCCGAGCCGCCGCTCACCGGGGTGCCGGTATCGACATCTATCAGCGTCGCGGCCCGCACCTCGTCGACATGTACCGCGACGCCTTGCGCCAAGACCAGGCTCGGCGCGAGTGCCGCCGCGAACGCGGCATCGAGGTCGATCGGCCAATCACCGGCGGGCTCGTATGCGACCGACGCGGCGGGGAAGGTGCTGCGCAGCGCGGCGAGCGGCGCCGCGTCGTCGGCGACGATGCGGCTAGGCGCAGCGGGCAAGCGTAAGGCCAGCGCCGGCGCCAGTCCGGGCGCCGGGGAAAGCTGTGCCGGCGGCTCGCGGCCTGCGCCGGCATCGGCGCCGAAGCCGGGCGGCATAGCGGCGAGGCGCGGCGCCTTGTCGGCCCAAGCCTCGCGGCGGACCGTGACGACGATCCGCGCGCCTTCCTCGGCCTTGACCCCGGCGGGCACATCGCGCAGCGGCAGGAACCCGGGCCGCTCGTCGCCGATATCGACGAGCGCGGCATCGAGCCCCGTCACCACCCGGACCACTCGGCCGAGATGCCGGCTGCCCGGGGGTTTGGTGTCGCCGCGCTCGACGTACAGCTCGATCGCCGCGCCGTCTGCGACCCAGGCGGCGCGCCACTCGCCGGGCCCGGCGGCGATCAGCAGCTCGCCCATACCGGATAGCCGAGACCGGTCAAAAGCTGCGCCGTCTCGAACAGCGGCAGCCCGACGACGTTCGAGTACGAGCCCTGCATCCACGCCACCAGCGGCGCGGCGCGGCCCTGGATCGCGTAGCCGCCGGCCTTGCCGCGCCACTCGCCGGTGGCGAGATAGGCGGTGAGCTCGGGGTCGCTGAGCCGCTTGACCGCGACCTGGCTGACGACGCGGCGCGTCGCCACCCGGCCGTCGGGCGCGACCACCGCGACGCCGCCATAAACCCGATGCCGCCGGCCCGACAGCAGTGTCAGGCAGCTTCGCGCCGCCGCCTCGTCGTCCGGCTTGCCGAGGATGCGCCGCCCGCAGGCGACGACCGTATCCGCCGCCAGAATGAACGCGCCGGGATGTCGTTCCTGCACCGCCTCGGCCTTGGCCCGCGCCAGACGCAGCACATGGCTCGCCGGCAGCTCGCGCGGCAGCGGCGTCTCGTCGATCTCCGCCGGGTCGACCGAATCGGGCGCGATGCCGATCTGGCGCAGCAGGTCGAGCCGGCGCGGCGAAGCAGAGGCGAGCACCAGGACGGGCATCGGCGAGCCTCACGCCCGCAGGTGCAGCACGCAGATCAGCGTGAACAGACGGCGGCCGGTATCGTGGTCGAGCGCGACCTTGTCGGCGAGGCGCTCGATCAGCAGCGCCGAGCCCTCGTCGTGCAGCGAGCGGCGGCCGGCGTCGATCGCCTCGACCTGGGACAGGTTCTGCCGGCGCACCGCGTCGTAATAGCTTTCGCAGACGACAAAATAGTCTTTGACGATGCGGCGGAATGGGCCGAGCCCGACCTGGATCGTCTCGCTCGACCGGTCGGCGCCGCCGATTTCGATCAGCAGCCGGTTTTCCTCGATCGCGAGATGCAGCGCAAACGGTCCCTTCCGACCGGAGCATGGCGAAAAGCTGTTGTCGTGCAGCAGGTCGGCGATCGCCGCGTTGCGCTCGTTCTCGATCTCCGGGCTGCGCCGGACGACGCTTTTCTCGTCGAGCGTGAT
>DASZLY010000320.1:0-1642 GCA_035552135.1 Allostellaceae bacterium
ATCGAGCCGGCCGTCGCGCGGGGAGAGGAGCCCGGCTTCCTTGAGCAGCACGCCGACTTCGAGCACGTCGGAGACGCTCGTCGCCTTCGAGATCACGTAATGCGGCACCGCGGCCGCGCCGTAGCGGCGATGCGCCTCGGCCGCCGCGCGCACGATTGCCAGCTCGCCGGCGGTCTCGTTCGAATAGCTGGCGAAGGGCGAGGCCAGCGGCCGCGCCGTCGCCAGTTCGGCGAGCAGCAGACGGACGCGCTGCGCCTCGTCGAGCGCGAGATAGTCGGTGCCGGGCTGCGCGGTCTCCAGCAACTCGCCGACCACCCGCTCGTGCACATCGGAATTCTGCCGCAGATCGATCGCCGCGAGATGAAAGCCGAAGACGTCGACGGCGCGGCGCAGATCGCGCAGCCGGCCCTTGGCGAGCGGCGCCGACCCGTTGGCGACGAGCGAATTGCCGACGATCGCCAGATCGGCGAGCAATTCGCCGCTGTCGCCGTAAGGCGGCGCGATGCCGACCGGCGGCGGCGCCGGCTCGGCCTGGCCGAGCTGGCGCGCCGTCGCGGCGAGCCGGGCATAGATGCCGGTGATCGCCCGGCGATAGGGCTCGTAGCGGCGGTACGGCGAGCGGTCGGGCGAGCGCGCCGCCAGCTCGTTGAGCGACGGCGACACCTCGACGAGCCGGCTGTCGAGCGACAGCTCGGCGCCGAGCAGGCGTAATTCCGCGAGGTAGTGGCCGAGCGCCTTGGCGCTCTGCAGGCGCAGCGCGTCGCGCAGCACGGTGTCGCTGACGAACGGGTTGCCGTCGCGGTCGCCGCCGATCCAGCTGCCCATGCGCAGGAAGGACGGCAACGGCGCCGAGCCGGCGCCGCACACCGCCAGCGCGTCCTCGAGATCGGCGTAGAAATGCGGCAGCTCGGTGAGGAAAGTGTAGTCGTAATAGGCAAGCCCGTTATTGACTTCGTCGGCGACCTGCAGCCGGGTGCGGCGCAACAGGTTGGTCTGCCACAGCGTCAGGATCGCCCGGCGCAACGCCGCCTCGTTGGCGGCGAGCTCATCATCGGTCAGCGGATAGCGGTCGCGCGCCGCCAAGAGGCCCGCGACCTCCATGTCGCGATCGATCATGCTCTTGCGCCGCACCTCGGTCGGGTGCGCGGTCAGTACCGGGACGACCATCGCCTCGGCGAAGAAGCGGCGCACCCGGTCGGGTCCGATATCGGCGGCACGGACGCGCTCCAAGGCGTGCGCCATCGTGCCCTCGCGCGGCGCCGACGGCGCGAAGGCATGCGCGCGGTTGCGCCGGATGTGGTGCTGATCCTCAGCGATATTCGCGAGATGCGAGAAAAAGCCGAAAGAGCGGATGATGTGCAGCGCCTCGCCGCGCGGCAGCGCGTCGAGCGTGCGCTCCAGTTCCTCGCGCGCCGCACCGTCGGCGTCGCGGCGGAAGCGGATCGAGCTTTGCCGGATGCGCTCGACGGTGCCGAACGCCGCCGCGCCGCGCTGCTCGCGCACCGTGTCGCCGAGGATGCGGCCGAGGAGCCTGATATCCTCGCGCAGCGGCAGGTCCTTGTCGTCGCGCTCGTTCGCGGCGGAAAGCGCCATCGGCAGAGCTCCCGTGCAGTGCGGCGTGTCGTCCGGCATTCACCCAGCC
>DASZLY010000321.1:0-5782 GCA_035552135.1 Allostellaceae bacterium
AAGCCGTTGATCGCGACGCCCGAGCGCCCGAGCTGGCCCTTGCCGCCATGACCCGCGGTCTTGCCCTTGCCCGAGCCGATGCCGCGCCCGAGCCGCTTCGAGCGGTAATGCGCGCCCGGATTGTCCCTGATCTCGTTGAGCTTCATCGTTTGTTCCACCTTCCCGTCATTGCGAGCGGAGCGAAGCAATCTCGCGCAGCCACGCACTCGTGGAGATTGCCGCGTCGCCTACGGCTCCTCGCAATGACAACGAACCCCTACTCCACCACCCGCACGAGATGCTGGACCTTCCTGATCATGCCGCGCACCGAGGGCGTATCCTCGAGCGTGCGCTGGCGACGCAATTTGTTGAGGCCGAGGCCCTTGAGCGTCGCCTCCTGGTCGTTGCGGCGGCCGATCGGGCTGCCCGTCTGCACGATCGTGACGGTCGGCTTGCCGTCGGCCTTGGCCTGGCTGGCGCGGGCCATTACGCGGGCTCCTTCGCCTCGGCCTCGCGGCGGCCGAGCACCTCGTTGACCTTCTTGCCGCGCCGCGCCGCGACCGCGCGCGGGCTCGTCGCATGGGCCAGCGCCTCGAAGGTCGCCTTGATCATGTTGTGCGGGTTCGAGCTGCCGACCGACTTCGCCACCACGTCCTGCACCCCGAGCGCCTCGAAGATCGCGCGCATCGGACCGCCCGCGATGATGCCAGTGCCAGGTTTGGCGGCGCGAATGACGACCTTGCCGGCGCCGAAACTGTCGGCGATATCGTGGTGGAAGGTGCGGCCCTCGCGCAGCGGCACGCGGACGAGGCCGCGTCGCGCCTGTTCGGTCGCCTTGCGGATCGCCTCGGGCACCTCGCGTGCCTTGCCGGAGCCGTAGCCGACCCGGCCCTTGCGGTCGCCGACGACGACGAGCGCGGCAAAGCCGAAGCGCCGGCCGCCTTTCACCACCTTGGCGACGCGGTTGATGCTCACCAGCTTCTCGGCGAACTCGCTCTCTTCGTTCCGCTCGCGCGATTGCCGGTCGTCACCGCCGCGGCGGCGCCGGTCGCCGCCGCCGCCGTCGCGCTGGCCTCCGGGGCCCCGCGACGGGCCGCCGCCTGGACCGCGCGGCGGTCCGCCCTGTGTGCGTGCCATTGCGAGCCTTTCCTAGAAATCGAGCCCGCCCTCGCGGGCGGCATCGGCCAGGGCCTTGACCCGGCCATGGAACATGTAGGCGCCGCGGTCGAAGATGACCTGGGCGACACCCGCTTCCTTGGCGCGCTCGGCGATGAGCTTGCCAACGGCGGAAGCGGCGGCCTTGTCGGTGCCGCTCTTCACGTCCTTTTTGACGCCGGCATCGAGCGTCGAAGCGGCCGCGAGCGTGCGGCCGGCCGCATCGTCGATGACCTGCGCGTAAATGTGGCGCGACGAGCGGAAGACGGTGAGCCGCGGGCGCAGCTTGCCCGTCTGCCGCAGCTTGTAGCGCACCCGCTGCTTGCGGCGCGCGAAGAGCTCTGCTGGTTTGTTCGCCATGGCGCTTACTTCTTCTTGCCTTCCTTACGGCGGACCGTTTCGTCCGAGTACTTGATGCCCTTGCCCTTATAGGGTTCGGGCGGCCGGTAGGCGCGGATTTCGGCGGCGACCTGGCCGACGCGCTGCTTGTCGGCGCCGCTGATCGCGATAAGGGTCGGCCGTTCGCAGGCGATATGGATGTCCTGCGGGATCGGATAGGGAATGTCGTGACTGTAGCCGAGCTGCAGGTTGAGCGTGCTGCCCTGCACCGCGGCACGATAACCGACGCCGTTGATCTCGAGCGTACGGGTGAAGCCGGTGGAGACGCCGGTCACCATGTTGTTGACCAGCGCCCGTACCGTACCCCACATCGCACGCGAGCGCTTCGATTCGTCCTTGGGCGCGATCGTGATATGGCCGTCGTCGACCGTGGCGGTGACGTCCGGGCTGATCGCGAGGCTCAACTTGCCCTTGCCGCCGCTGACGTTGAGCACCTGCCCGGCCAGCGCGGCCTGCACGCCGGCGGGGATCGCCACGGGGTTTTTGCCGATGCGTGACATGACGCTTGTCCTCGATCCCTCGCGTTAGAACACCCGGCAGAGCACCTCGCCGCCAACCTTGGCGGCGCGGGCCTCGCTGTCCGACATGACGCCGCGCGGCGTCGACAGGATCGAGATGCCGAGCCCGTTATAGACGCGCGGCAGATCGACCAGCTTCGAATAAATCCGCCGTCCCGGTTTCGAGACGCGCGATATTTCGCGGATCACCGGCTCGCCGTCGACGTATTTCAGCTCGATCTTGAGTTCGGCCACGCCCGGGCGCACGTGCTCGTGCGAATAGCCGCGGATGTAGCCTTCGCGCTTCAGCACTTCAAGCACGTTGGCGCGATGCTTCGAGGCCGGCGACGCGACCACCGCCATCCGCGCCCGCTGCCCGTTGCGGATGCGCGTCAGCATATCGCCGAGAGGATCACTCATCGTCATGAAGGTTCTCTCCTCACCAGCTCGACTTGACCATGCCCGGGATCTGCCCGGACGAGGCCAGTTCGCGCACCGCGATGCGCGACAGCCTGAACTTGCGATAGACGCCGCGCGGCCGGCCCGACAGCTCGCAGCGGTTGCGCACCCGCGTCGCCGAGCTGTTGCGCGGCAGCTGGGCGAGCTTCAGCTGGGCCGCGAAACGATCCTCCGGGTTGGCCTCGCGGTCGCGCGCGAGCGCCTTGAGGCGGGCGCGGCGCGGCGCGATCGCCTTCGCCATCTTGGCGCGCCGGGTGTTCTTTTCGATCGAGCTCTTCTTTGCCATCGCTGGTCTTTCCGGCAGATAGGTCAGTTTGAAAACGGCATGTCGAACGCCTTGAGCAATGCCTTGGCTTCGGCATCGGTCTTGGCGGTCGTGACGATGACGATGTCCATGCCGCGCTGGCTATCGACCTTGTCATAGTCGATCTCGGGGAAGACGAGCTGCTCGCGCAGCCCCAGCGCGTAATTGCCTCGTCCGTCAAAGCTGCGGCCCGAGACGCCGCGGAAATCGCGCACGCGCGGCAAGGCGATATTGATCAGCCGGTCGAGGAACTCGTACATGCGCTCGCGGCGCAGCGTCACCTTGACGCCGATGGGCATGCCCTTGCGCAGCTTGTAGGTGGCGATCGATTGCTTGGCGCGGATCACCACCGGGTGCTGGCCGGTGATCGCGGTCAGGTCGCCGACCGCGGCATCGATCTTCTTCGCATCCTGCACCGCCTCGCCGACGCCCATATTGACGACGATCTTTTCGAGGCGCGGCACCTGCATCCGGTTTTCGTAGCTGAATTCCTGCATCAGCGCCGGATGCACCACCTCTGCGTAGCGTTCCTGCAGACGGGCCATATCCCTTACCTCATTTGTCGAGCACTTCGCCCGAACGGCGGGCGACGCGGACCTTGCGGCCATCATCCAACGTCTTGTAGCCGACCCGGGTCGGCCGGCCGGAAGACGGATCGATATGGGCGACATTCGAGACGTGGATCGTCAGCTCCTTCTCGACGATGCCGCCGGGATCGCCCATGCGCGCCCGCGTGTGCCGCCGCGCGACATGGACGCCCTGCACGACGAGCCGTGACTCCGCCGGGAAGACGCGCAGCACCGCGCCCTGCTTACCCTTGTCGCGGCCGCTGATGACGACCACGTTGTCGCCCTTCTTGATCTTCAGCTTCGGCATCTCACAGCACTTCGCTTAAAGGACTTCGGGGGCGAGGGAGGCGATCTTCATGAACTTGCGGGCGCGCAGCTCGCGGGTCACCGGGCCGAAGACGCGCGTGCCGATCGGCTCGTTCTGGCGGTTGATCAGCACCGCGGCGTTGCGGTCGAAGCGGATCGCGCTGCCGTCGATGCGGCGGATCTCCTTGGCGGTGCGCACGATCACCGCCCGATGCACGTCGCCCTTCTTGACGCGGCCGCGCGGGATCGCCTCCTTGACCGAGACGATGATGACGTCGCCGACGCCCGCGGTCCTGCGCTTCGACCCGCCGAGCACCTTGATGCACTGGACCCGGCGTGCGCCCGAATTGTCGGCGACGTCGAGATTGGTCTGCATCTGGATCATGCGGCACCCCCAGCCTCGGTCGTCCCGCCGGTCACCTCGGCCTCATGTTCGGCCGCAGCCGCTCGCGCACGGCGCCGCGCGAGTCCCGGCGCGACGCCGGCTGCCGAGCCCAGCACGACCCAGCTCTTGCGCTTGGAGAGCGGCCTGCTTTCCTCGATCTGCACCGGGTCGCCGGTGTGGAATTTGTTTTCCTCGTCATGCGCCGCGTATTTCTTCGAGCGGGTGATGAACTTCTTGTAGATCGGGTGCATCACGCGGCGCTCGACGCGCACGATGATCGTCTTGTCCTGGGCGTCGCTGACGACCACCCCCTGCAGAACTCGCTTCGGCATCGAAAGCCCCTAGCCCTTCGCGGCGGCGCGCTGCCGCTCGCCAAGGATTGTCTTGATCCGCGCGATATCGCGCCGCGCCTGGCGCACCCGCGCCGTGTTCTCGAGCTGGCCGCTGGCGCGCTGGAAGCGCAAATTGAAAATTTCCTTGCCCAGCGTCTCGGCCTGCTCGGCGAGCTGATCGGGCGTCTGGCTGCGCAGGTCGCCGGATTTCATCGCCTTCATGGCGCGCGCTCCTCACCGGCGCGGACGACGAATTTCGTCGCCACCGGCAGTTTCGCCGACGCCAGCTCGAACGCCTCGCGTGCCACCTCGCGTTCGACCCCGTCCAACTCGAACATGATCCGCCCCGGCTTGACCCGGGCGATCCAGTATTCGGGCGACCCCTTGCCGCTGCCCATGCGGACTTCGGCCGGCTTGGTCGACACCGGCACGTCCGGGAAGATGCGGATCCACACCCGGCCGACGCGGCGGATATGGCGGGTGATCGCCCGCCGCGCCGCCTCGATCTGGCGCGCGGTGATGCGGCCCGGCTCGACCGACTTCATGCCATAGGCGCCGAAATTGAGCGACGTGCCGCCCTTGGCCATGCCGTGGACGCGGCCCTTATGCGCCTTGCGGTACTTGGTGCGTTTCGGGGAAAGCATCTCTAATCCCTATCGCGTTCACGGTCGCGGTCGCGCCCGCCGCTCGGCCGCCGGTCCATGCCGGCCGGTTGCGCCTCGGCGAGCCGCTTGTCTTGCGCCATCGGGTCGTGCGCGAGGATCTCGCCCTTGAACACCCAGACCTTGACGCCGCAGGTGCCGTAAGTGGTCTTGGCCGTGCCGTAGCCGAAATCGACGTCGGCGCGCAGCGTATGCAGCGGCACGCGGCCTTCGCGGTACCACTCCATCCGCGCGATCTCGGCGCCGCCGAGCCGGCCCGAGCAGTTGATGCGGATGCCCTGCGCGCCAAAGCGCATCGCCGACTGCACCGCGCGCTTCATCGCGCGGCGGAAGGCGACGCGGCGCTCGAGCTGCTGGGCGATGCCCTCGGCGATCAGCTTCGCCTCGATCTCGGGCTTGCGGATTTCGACGATGTTGAGGCTTACCTCGCTCGTCGTCATCTTGCCGATATCGCCGCGCAGCCTGTCGATGTCGGCGCCCTTCTTGCCGATGACGACACCGGGCCGCGCCGAATGCAGCGTGATCCGGGTCTTGTTGGCGGCGCGCTCGATGAGGATGCGGGCGATCGCCGCCTGCGACAGCCGGCTGTTGAGGAACCGGCGCAGCTTGAGGTCGTCGAGCAGCTGATCGCCGTAGCGCTTACGCGCAAACCAGCGCGAGTCCCAGGTTCGGTTGATGCCGAGCCGCAGCCCGATCGGATTGACCTTTTGTCCCATCAGGCAGTCTCCCCACGGT
>DASZLY010000322.1:0-2525 GCA_035552135.1 Allostellaceae bacterium
TACCTCGACAACCACTGGATTTTCGAGCGCGCGCCCGGCGGCTGCCGCGTCGATTTCTTTGTCGATTTCGAGTTCAAATCGCGGCTTTTGCAAAAGGCAATCGAGCTGCTCTTCGGCGAGGCGGTCAAGCGCATGGTGGCCGCCTTCGAGAGCCGCGCCCGCCAACTCTACGGCAAGCCGGCGCCCGACGGGGCAGGGGCGCCGGCCTAACCCGCCGCTTCCTTCAGCATGTCCAGCGCGCGGATCATCGCCGCGCGGCGGATCGCGGCGCGGTCGCCGGGGAAGAGATGGCGCTCGCTGCGGACGCTGTCCTTGGTCGCGACCCCGAGACAGACGAGCCCGACCGGCTTCTCGACGCTGCCGCCGCCCGGTCCGGCGATCCCGGTGACCGACACCGCGAGGTCGACCCCGGCGCGGCTGACCGCGCCCATCGCCATCAGCCGCGCCGTCTCGGCGCTGACCCCGCCGGCCGAAGCGAGCGTCCCCTCGGGCACGCCGAGCAGAGCCGTCTTCGCTTCGTTCGAATAGGCCACGAAACCGCGGTCGACGACATCCGACGAATCGGCGATCGCGGTCAGCGCCGCGGCGACGAGGCCGCCGGTGCAGCTTTCGGCCGTCGCGACGCGCCAGCCTTTGCTTCGGCAGGCCGCCAGCACTTCCGCCGCCAGCGCCATCGTCGCCGCGTCAAACACCGGTGAGCCCTCTGACAATCGCGATAAGGATCAGAGCGTAGAGCGCCGCCGCGATGTCGTCGAGCATGATGCCGAACCCGCCTTTGACGGCGCGGTCGAGCCAACCGACCGGCGGCGGCTTCCAGATGTCGAACAGCCGGAACAGCAGGAAAGCCGCCAGATAGAAGCGCCAGTCGCGCGGCGCGGCGGCAAGGACCAGGAGCTGCGCGGCGATCTCGTCGATCACCACAAAACCCGGATCGAAAGTGCCGCTCGCCTCCGCCACGCGCGCCGCGGCCCAGCAGCCGGCGACGAACGAGACTGCTGCCGCGATTAGCAGGCCGGCGATGCCGAACCAGGTCTGGATCAGCCAGCCAACGGGCAAGGCGGCAAGCGACGCCCAGGTGCCGGGCGCTTTCGGCAGCACGCCGATGCCGAACCCGGTCGCGATCAGGGCTGCGGGATGCGACAGCGGTAAACCCAACCGGCTTAAGCCCGGCATCAAAAAGCTCGCCTTGGCCGGACTTGATCCGGCCATCCACGTCTTCTTACTCGGGCGTACGAACTTGGCGACGTGGACCCCCGGGGCAAGCCCGGGGGAGGGGGTAGGGACATCGTTGGGTTCAGAGCGGCAGCCTGACGGTCGCGACCGCCTGGGCGGCAATGCCTTCGCCGCGGCCGGTGAAGCCGAGCTTCTCGGTCGTCGTCGCCTTGACGCTGACCCGGCCGGGGGCGATCCCGGCGATCGCCGCGACCCGCTCGACCATCGCCGCGCGGTGCGGGCCGATGCGCGGCTGCTCGCAAATGACCGTCACATCGAGCGCCGCGATGCTGCCGCCGCGCTCGCGCACCAGCCCGGCGGCATGCGCGAGAAAGCGGTCGGAGCTGGCGCCCTTCCATAGCGGATCGCTCGGCGGGAAGTGCATGCCGATATCGCCCGCGCCGATCGCGCCGAGGATCGCATCGGTCAGCGCATGCAGCCCGACATCGGCGTCGGAATGCCCAACCACCCCGGCGCTGTGCGGGATCGCGATGCCGCACACCATCAGGCCGTCGCCCGGGCCGAACGGGTGCACGTCGAAGCCTTGGCCGACCCTGATATCCCCCTGCCGCGCGGCGATGAGCCGCTCGGCGGCGGCAAGATCGTCGACGGTAGTCACCTTGAGGTTCGTCTCGCTGCCGGCGACGATCAGCGGTGCGATGCCGGCGGCCTCGGCGACTGCCGCGTCGTCGGTCAGCGCCTTGCCGGCGGCGGCGCGGTGCGCCGCGAGGATCGCGTCGAAATGAAAGCCTTGCGGCGTCTGCACCCGCCACAGCCCGGTCCGGTCGACCGTCCCGGTGATCGTGCCGCCGGTGACGCGCTTGATCGTATCGCCGAGCGGCAGGCCGGGAATGGCGGCCGGCGCGCGATCGAGCGCATCGATCACCCGGTCGATCATCGCGGTCTCGGGAAACGGCCGTGCGCCGTCATGGATCAGCACGCGATCGGGCTCGAGCGGCGCCAGCGCCTCGAGGCCGAGCCGGACCGAGTCCTGGCGCTCGGCGCCGCCCGCCACCGGGGGCAGCAGGTCCAATCCGGCGAGCGCCGTATCGTATTCGCCGCGATCCTCGGCACGGATCGTCAGCTGGATGCCGGCGATGCGCGGGTTGGCCGCAAAGGCGCTCACCGCATGGCGCAGGACGCTCGACCCGCCGAGCGGCAGATATTGCTTCGGCAGCGTGCCGCCAAACCGCGTACCGCGGCCCGCAGCGAGAACGAGAGCGTAAATCGAGCCCATCGGCTAAACTAACCTCGCCCCCGCCGAGCGCCAATGGCGGCGTGACTCGTGGTCGGTCTGTGGCAGTTATGTTGCG
>DASZLY010000323.1:0-20536 GCA_035552135.1 Allostellaceae bacterium
CTTGTCGCTCTTGCCCTGCACGGCGCTGACCAGCGTGCGCCCCCAATGACCGATTCCCACAATTGCCGCGCGGATCATGCCGCTTGTCCCTCTCGTCGCTGCCGGCTCCGTTCTACACCGCCACGCGCGCCGCGGTCATCAGCCCTGCGCCACCGCCCGTGCATGACAGTGTCGTCACCCGCCTGTAAACTCCGGCGACTAGCCTGACCCGTCGCGGGATCAGGCCGGAGGACAGGGTGTGAGCACGAGCGCGCAGATCGTCGAGATGCGGCCGGCTGATACGGGCTCGGCGGCGCGCTTCTTCAACCGCGAGCTGTCGTGGCTCTCCTTCAACGAGCGGGTATTGGCGGAAGCCGACAACCAGCGCCACCCGCTGCTCGAACGGCTGCGCTTCCTGTCGATCTCGGCGAACAACCTCGACGAATTCTACATGGTGCGCGTCGCCGGGCTGAAGGGCCAGGTGCAGGCGGGGATCGTCACCGTCAGCCAGGACGGCATGACCCCGAGCCAGCAGCTCGACGCGATCTATCAGCGCGCGCACAGCCTGATGCAGGATCAGCAGGCGGCATGGACCTCGATGCGGCTGCAGCTCGGCGCGGCGGGGATCGGCATGCTCGAACCGACCGATCTCGAACCCGGCGACCGCGCCTGGCTCGAACACCGCTTCGAGGCCGACATCTTCCCGGTGCTGACGCCGCTGGCGCTCGACCCGGCGCACCCGTTTCCATTTGTCGCCAATCGCGGCTTCGGCCTCGCGCTGCAGCTGGAGCGGGTCAGCGACAGTCACCGCCTGCAGGCGCTGATCCTCATTCCCTCTTCGGTCGACCGCTTTATCCGCCTGCCGGGCGAGCGCATCCGCTATCTCCCGGTCGAGCAGATGATCGGCCTCTTCCTCGACCATCTGTTCCCCGGTTTCGCGGTGCTGTCGCAGGGCGTGTTCCGCGTGCTGCGCGACAGCGAGATGGAGGTCGAGGAAGAAGCCGAGGATCTCGTCTCGGTGTTCGAGACAGCGTTGAAACAGCGCCGCCGCGGCCACGTGATCCATCTGGCGCTCGATATGCGGATGCCCGCCGAGCTGCGCGAGTTCCTCACCGAGAAGCTTGACGCGGCGGCGACCGACGTCTTCGCCACCGCCGGCATATTGGGGCTCGAGGCGACGCACGAGCTCATCACCGACGAGCGGCCCGACCTGCTGTTCACCCCCTACAACGCGCGCTTCCCCGAACGCATCCGCGATTTCGGCGGCGATTGCTTTGCCGCGATCCGCCAGAAGGACATCGTCGTCCACCACCCGTATGAGAGCTTCGACGTGGTGGTGCAGTTCCTGCGCCAGGCGGCGCGCGACCCGGCGGTCGTGGCGATCAAGCAGACGCTCTACCGCACCAGCAGCGACAGCCCGATCGTGCGCGCGCTCGCCGAGGCGGCCGAGGCGGGCAAGTCGGTCACCGCGATGATCGAGCTGAAGGCGCGCTTCGACGAAGAGGCGAATATCCGCTGGGCGCGCGACCTGGAGCGCGCCGGGGTGCAGGTCGTCTACGGCTTCCTGCAGCTGAAGACGCACGCCAAGGTCTCGCTCGTGGTGCGGCGCGAGGGCGGCGAGCTGCGCTCCTACGTGCATTACGGCACCGGCAATTACCACCCCTATACGGCGCGGGTTTACACCGACCTGTCGTTCTTTACCTGCGATGCCGGGCTGTGCCACGACGCGGCGCGGCTGTTCAACTTCATGACCGGCTATGCGACGCCGGCGAGCCTGGAAAAGATCGCCATCGCGCCGATCAACCTGCGCGAGCGGCTGGAAACACTGATCGAGGCCGAGATCGACAATGCCCGGGCCGGCAAGCCGGCGCAGATCTGGGCCAAGATGAACCAATTGGTCGATCCTGGGATCATCGATCTGCTTTATGCCGCTTCCCAGGCCGGGGTGCAGATCGATCTTGTGGTGCGCGGGATTTGTTGCCTGCGTCCGGGCGTTCCCGGAATGTCGGACAATATTCGCGTCAAGAGCATCGTGGGTCGCTTTCTGGAGCATGGCCGCGTCGTCTGTTTCGGCAACGGCAACCGCCTGCCGTCGGACCAGGCGCGCGTCTTCATCAGCTCGGCGGACTGGATGCCGCGCAACCTCAACGGACGGGTCGAGGCGCTGGTGCCGGTCGAGAACCTGACCGTGCATCGCCAGGTGCTCGACGAGATCATGGTGGCGAATTTGCGCGACACGCTGCAGAGCTGGATTTTGGCGCCCGACGGCACCTATTCGCGCGCGTCGATCGACGAGGAATTCTCCGCCCACGTCTATTTCATGACCAATCCCAGCCTGTCCGGGCGAGGCAGGGCGCTCAGGCGGCGCCAGCCGCGGCTGGTCGCCAGATGAGGGTGACGGCCGCTTGATGCCGGATCACAACGCGACGCCCGCGGTCGACCGGATCGCGGTCATCGATATCGGCTCGAACTCGCTGCGCCTCGTCGTCTTCGAGCGGCTGGGCGCGACGCTGCTGCCGCTGCTCAACGAGAAGGTGATGTGCGGGCTCGGCCGCGGCATCGCCCGCACCGGCCGGCTCAACCGGGAGGGGGTCGAGCTCGCCTACGCCAATTTGCAGCGCTTTGTCGCGCTCGCCCGCGCGCTCAATGCCGATCACCTCATGGGGATTGCCACCGCGGCGGTGCGCGAGGCCGGCGACGGCGCGGAATTCGCCGCCGAGATCGAGCGGCAAAGCGGCCTTCCGGTGCGGATCGTCGACGGGCCGGAAGAGGCGCGGCTTTCGGCGGCCGGCGTGCTGGCGGGCATTCCCGGCGCGGATGGGGTGGTCGGCGATCTTGGCGGCGGCTCGGTCGAGCTGGTGCGGATCGGCGGCCGAGAACCGATCGGCGAGGGGATATCGCTGCCCTTGGGGCCGCTGCGCCTCGCCGAGTTTGCCGACAACCCGCGCGGTCTCGCCGAGGCGGTCAAGCGCCACGTCGCCACCGCGGATCTGTTGCGCGCGGCGTCGGGCAAGCCGCTCTTCCTTGTCGGCGGGGCGTGGCGCGCGATCGCCCGGTTGCACATGGAGCAGGCGCATTACCCGCTCCACATCATCCATCAGTATTCGGTGCACCGCCGCTCGGCCGAGGCGTTTCTCGCAATCCTCGCCGGGATGTCGCGGCGTTCGCTCGAGCGGATCACCGCGATCAACCGCAAGCGCCTCGAGCTGGTGCCGCTGGCGGCGCTGATCCTCAACGAGCTGGTCGCGGTCGGCGCGCCCGAGCGGATTATTTTTTCGGCTTACGGCCTGCGCGAAGGCTATGCCTATAGTCTCTTGCCGGCACAGCCCGACATCGACCCGCTGATCGCCGCCTGCATCGGCGTCGCGGTCAGCCAGAGCCCGGGCCGCAGCGACGGCGATTTGCTCGAAGAGTGGACGATGCCGATCTTCGGCACGCCGTCGGCCGAAGCGCGCCGCCTCCATCGCGCTGCGTGCTGGCTCAGCGACATCGCCTGGACCGAGCACCCCGACTACCGCGCGGAGCAGGCCTTTACCCGCAGTCTGCGCATGCCGATCGGCGCGGTCAGCCATCGCGAGCGGGTGTTCATCGCCCAGGTGCTGCACGCGCGCTATGGCGGCGCGCCGGACGATCCGATCAAGGCGCCGACCCGCTCGCTGCTCGACGATGCCGAGGCGGCCGAGGCACGCAGTCTCGGCCTGGCGCTGCGGCTCGCCTATACGCTGTGCGGCGGCGCGCTCAATTTGCTGAACGAGGTAAGCCTGTCGCGCGACAGCCGCAATTTGCTGCTCGAATTGCCGCCGCGCGGCAGCCTGTTTCAGGGCGAAGCGGTCGAGCGTCGCCTCGGCGCTCTTGCTCGCGCGCTCGGCCTCACCCCGCAGACCGCCAAACGCCGCGCCCGCCGGCCGGTGGAGGCATAGACCTCAGCCACGCGACGGCGGGCTTGCACGCGACGGCGGCTTGGCGCTCGACGCCGGCGCTTAGTGCGTCGTCGGCGCGGGCGCCTTCTCGCTGTGCAGCTGCTGGCGCAGCACCGCGAGGATCGCGGCCGGCTGGCCGCCATTGTTCTGGATGATCTTGGCGAATTCGTCGCGCTGGGTGACCTTCATGCTGACGCGGTCGACGAACACATCGGTCACCTTATAGCCGCCGTCCTTCTGCATCACATGCCAATCCATTTGCACTGGCGCGCCGTTCTGGCGGATGACGGCGCTGTGCACGACCGTCTCATCGCCCATGTTCTCGGCCCCGGTGACCTGGAATTGCGCGCCGCCGTATTGGCCGAGCTTATCGGCATAGGCCTGCACCGTGTATTCTTGGTAGAGGTGAAGGAATTCCTGCTGCTGGTCGGGGTTTAGCGCCGCCCAGTAGCGCCCGATCGCAAAGCGGCCGATGCCGGTCACATCGAAATCGGTGCGGAACAACTCGCGGAAGCGCGCCAGGCGCTGCTCCGGCGGGATGTTGGCGCCGAGCGTCTCGATCCCCTGATCCCCCAGCTGGTTGACGAAGACCCGCGGATCGGCCGCCGCTTCGCAGCGCGGCGCTGCCGCAAGCAGCCCAAACGCGATCGCCGCTGCGGCGATGGAAACAACACGTCGCGACATTTGCGCATCCTTCGCAAAAGACCAGATGGCAAAGAAACGCGGCCGGTGCGTTATCGGTTCCTAAGTAACAAAGTGTAATTGTTTGCTAAACCACTAGATGAATGGTTATTTACAATCTTCATCTGTTCGGTTTTCTTGTGCGCCGCTGACCAATATTCTGGGCAGTGGATCAATGCCCGGGCAGCGGCACCAATTCGATGCGGTTGCGGCCGGCGGTCAGCGCGAGCGTGCCGTGCTTCAGGGCGAGTGCGTCGCCGCCGAACACCTCGCGCCGCCAGCCGTGCAGCGCCGCGACGTCGGCCTGGTCGTCGGCGGCGATGGCTTCGAGGTCGTCGGCCGAGGCGACAAGCTTCTGTGCCACTTCGAAATCCTCGCAGCGCTGCTTGAGCAGCACGCGCAGCAGCTCTACGAGCGGGCCGAGGCCCGGCGGGTTCTGCGCCTTTTGGTCGATCGCCGGCGGCGGGTCGGGGTCGGCGATCCCGGCCGCGACCGCGTCGAGGATTTCCTTGCCGAGCCGGCCCTCGGCGATGCCGCGGGCGAGACCGCGGGTGCGCGCCAGCGCCTCGATGTTGCGCGGCGCGTGGCTGGCGATCTCGATTACCGCTTCGTCGCGCAAGACTCGGCCGCGCGGCAGGTCGCGCTGCTGCGCTGCCGCTTCGCGCCACGCGGCGAGCGCGCGCAGCACCGCGAGAAAGCGCGAATCGGCGCGCCCGCGCAGCCGGAAACGCCGCCATGACTCGGCCGGCTCGGCGCGGTAGAGCGCCGGCTCGGCGAGCGCCGCCATCTCCTCGGCAAACCAGCTCGCCCGGCCGTTCGTGGCGAGGCGCTGCTGCATCCGCTCATAGGCGGTGCGCAGATGCACGACGTCGCCGAGCGCGTAGTCGATCTGCCGCTCGGTCAGCGGCCGATGCGACCAGTCGGTAAAGCGCGAGGCCTTGTCGAGCGATACCCCGGCGAGCTTGCGCACCAGCGTCTCGTAGCTCGCCGAATCGCCAAAGCCGCAGACCATCGCCGCGACCTGCGTGTCGAAAAGCGGCTGCGGCACCGCGCCCGATAGGTGAAAGAAGATTTCGAGGTCCTGGCGCGCGGCATGAAAGACTTTGAGCGTGCGCTGGTCGGCCATCAGCGCCAGCAGCGGCGCGAGGTCGATGCCCGGCGCCAGCGAGTCGATCGCCACCGCCTCGCTGGGGCCGGCGATCTGCACCAGGCACAGCACGGGCCAATACGTCCGCTCGCGCATGAACTCGGTGTCGACGGCGATGAAGTCCGTGCCGGTTTGACGCTCGCAGAATTCCGCGAGCCCGGCGCTGTCGGTGATGAGGCTCATTGGCGACGGCTATAGCGCGAAACGGCCCGCGCCGAAATGCCTACTCTCCGGGCAAGTGCCGGAAGAGCGGCGGCGGGGAAATTTATCGCCGCGGCTTTCGTATACAATATGTCACGGCCGGGGCGGTCGGCTTGACAATCGCGGGCATTCCGTGCGTCCTCCGCGCTCTCCACCGCCGGCTGGTCGATTTACCGAGGGATTTTGCGGCGATGCATGCCTATCGCACCCATACTTGCGGCGCGCTGCGCCTTGCCGATGCAGGGCAAAGCGTGCGGCTGTCGGGCTGGGTGCATAGGAAGCGCGATCACGGACAGCTCCTGTTCATCGACCTGCGCGACCATTACGGGATCACGCAATGCGTGATCGACGTGTCGTCGGCGCTTTTTGCCGCAGCCGATGCGCTGCGTCTCGAAAGCGTCATCACCGTGACCGGCAAGATTCTCGCCCGTTCCGACGACACGGTGAACCCGAACCTACCGACCGGCGAGGTCGAGCTGTCGATCGCCGAGCTGACGCTGCAATCGGCCGCCGATCCGCTGCCGCTGCCGGTCAACAGCGAGGCCGACTATCCCGAGGACATCCGCCTCGCCTATCGCTTCCTCGATCTGCGGCGCGAGCGGGTGCACGCCAATATCGTGCTGCGCTCGCGGGTCATCACCTCGATCCGCCGGCGGATGATCGATCAGGGCTTCATCGAGTTCCAGACGCCGATCCTCACCGCCGATTCGCCGGAGGGCGCGCGCCCCTATTACGTGCCGAGCCGGCTGCATCCCGGGCAGTTCTACGCGCTGCCGCAGGCGCCGCAGCAGTTCAAGCAGCTGCTGATGGTCGCCGGGTTCGACCGCTATTTTCAGATCGCGCCGTGCTTTCGCGACGAGGCGAGCCGCGCCGACCGCGCGCCCGGCGAGTTCTACCAGCTCGATTTCGAAATGAGCTTCGTGACGCAGGAAGATGTCTTCGCGGCCATCGAGCCGGTGCTGCACGGCGTCTTCGAGGAGTTCGCCAACAGCCGCCCGGTCAGCCCGGCGCCGTTTCGCCGCATTCCCTATGCCGAGGCGATGCTGCGCTACGCCAGCGACAAGCCCGACCTCCGAAACCCGATCGAGATTCACGATGCGACCGAGACCTTCCGTGGCTCGGGCTTTCGCATTTTCGCCGGGATGATCGACGGCGACCCTGCGGTGCGGGTACGCGCGATCCCGGCGCCGGGCGGCGGCAGCCGGGCCTTCTGCGACCGGATGAACTCCTGGGCGCAAGAGGAGGGCCAGCCCGGCCTTGGCTACATTCTCTTCCGCGACGGCGAGGGCGCGGGGCCGGTGGCGCGCAATCTCGGCCCCGAGCGCACCGAGGCGCTGCGCCAGGCGCTGGGCTTGAAGGACGGCGACGCGGTGTTCTTTGTCGCCGGTGTGCCGAAAACCTTCCTGCCCTTCGCCAGCTTGGCGCGTCTGAGGATTGGCAGCGAACTCGGCCTGAGTGCCACGGGCCGCTTCGAATTCTGCTGGATCACTGATTTCCCGATGTACGAATCAAACGAGGACACCGGGAAGATCGAGTTCAGCCACAACCCGTTCTCGATGCCGCAGGGCGGGCTCGAAGCGCTCGAAACCCAGGACCCCCTGACGATCAACGCCTTCCAGTACGACATCGTGTGCAACGGCACCGAGTTGTCGTCGGGCGCGATCCGCAATCACCTGCCCGAGATCATGTACAAGGCATTCGAGATTGCCGGCTATTCGCGCGACGATGTCGAGGCGCGTTTCGCGGGCATGCTCAACGCGTTCAAATACGGCGCGCCGCCGCATGGCGGCTCGGCGCCGGGCATCGACCGCATCGTCATGCTGCTGGCCGACGAGCCGAATCTGCGCGAGATCGTCGCCTTCCCGATGAATCAGCAGGCCCAGGACCTGTTGATGCAAGCGCCGGCGCCAATTCCGGCGGAGCGGCTCAAGGAGTTACACATCCGGCTCGACCTGCCGGCGGCACGCGGTGTACGTGGCTGAGGCGGTCACGCGAAGGGACAGGGTCTTGATGAACGACGGACGACGGATCGCTTACGGCGCGGCGGCACTGGCGCTGGCGGGCCTGTGGACCGGCGCAGCCTCGGCGGTCGAGACCGGCTCGGCCACCGCGGTCCAGGCGGCCTCCGCCCCGCCGGTGCAGATCGCCGCGCATCGCGCGCTCTATTCGATGAGCCTCGCACACTCGAAGACCGATTCCGGCGTTACCGGCGCGCATGGCGAGATGGGCTACCAGTGGGGCGAGACCTGCGACGGCTGGACCGTCGAGCAGCGCTACCAGCTGACGATCAACTATGCCGAGTCGCAGGACGTCAAGATCGTCTCCAATTTCGTCACCTGGGAATCGAAGGACGGGCTCAAATACCGCTTCAACCAGAAGGAAACCCGCAACGGCACGGTCGACGAGGAAATCCGCGGCGCGGCGCAGCTCGACGGGCCCGGCAAAGGCGGGACGATCACCTTCGAGAAGCCGCAATCGCAGACGATGAAGCTGCCCGCCGGGACGCTGTTCCCCAGCGCCCACACGATCCTCTTGATCCAGAAGGCCGAGCAGGGCGAGAACTTCATCTCGCGCCAGGTGTTCGACGGCGCCACCGTCGAGGGTGCGGTGCTGGTCTCGGCGGTGATCGGCTCCAAGGTCGAACCGCCGGCGAAAGCCGACACCGCGAAGGCCGCGCCGGCCAAGGATGCTACTGGCGGGAAGGCCGATCCGGGCGCCACGGCGCCGGGTAAGGCCAAAGATCAAGCCGACGCCGCGAACGGCCTCGACAACCCGGTGCTGCAGCATCCGGGGTGGCATGTGCGGCTCGCCTTTTTCCCGGCCGATCCCAACACCGAAAAGCCCGATTACGAGCTCGGTATGCTGCTCCTCGACAACGGCATCTCGCGCGACATGATGATCGATTACGGCGACTACACGATCCGCGCCAAGCTCGCCAAGATCGAAGCGCTCGGCAAGCCGCATTGCTAGTCATGCCGTCGTCCCGGCGAAGGCCGGGATCCATATTTTCGCCTCCCCCGGGCTTGACCCGGGGGTCCACGTCTTCGCGCGCGAACGCGCGAGCATGAAGACGTGGGTGGCCGGTCAAGCCTGGCCAAGGCGATTTGGTGGGGCCATTCAGAGAAGAAGGCCCTAACCCACCACCCGTCCCACCTTCACCGCGCCTTCGCCCAGACGGCTCTTGATGTCGTCGAGCGCGCGTTCGAGGCGGCGCGGCTTGCCGTCCTGCTCATCGAATAATGTCGGCAGGTCGGCGGTCTCGGCGCCGGCCAGCGCGTCGGCGCCGACCCCGATCAGCCGGAAACGCGTGGCACCGTCGGCCTCGGCGGCGAGCAGGTGGCGCGCGGTACGGAACAGGGTGTCGGCGAGCTGCGACGGGTCGGCGAGCTTGCGCGAGCGCGTGCGGATGCGGAAATCGCTGGTCTTGAGCTTCAGGGTCACGGTCCCGGCGGCGAGACCGGACGCCTTGAGCCGCCTCGACACCTCGTCGCAAAGCGGCCGCAACGTGCGCGCCAGCGCCGCGAAATCGCTTTCGTCGCGCGCGAAGGTGGTTTCCGCCGAGATCGACTTGGTGCGCGACTCTGCCTCGACATGGCGCGGGTCCTCGCCGCGCGCGAGCCGCGCCAGCCGCGCACCCATCTTGCCGTAACGCCGCGCCATCTCGCGCTCGTCGATCGCGCGCAGCTGGCCGATCAGCGCGATGCCGTCCGCCGCCAGCCGCCGCTGCATCGCCGCGCCGACGCCCCACAAGAGCGCGACCGGCTTGTCGGCGAGGAATTGCGCCGCCTCGCTTTGGCCGATCACCGCGAAGCCGCGCGGCTTGTCGAGGTCGGAGGCGATCTTGGCGAGGAACTTGTTGTAGCTGAGCCCGATCGACGCGGTGACGCCGAGCGCGCTTTCGATCCGCCGCACCAGATGCACCAGCGCCTGCGCCGGGGCCATGCCCTTGATCGGTTCAGTGCCGGTGAGGTCGAGAAACGCCTCGTCGATCGACAGCGGCTCGACCAGCGGCGTCAGCCGCCGCATTTCGGCGCGCACCGCCCTGCCGACCTCGCGGTATTTCGCCATGTCGGGGCGGATCACCACCGCGTGCGGGCAGGCGGCGAGCGCCTTGAACATCGGCATCGCCGAGCGCACGCCGTACAGCCGCGCGACGTAGCAGCAGGCGAGCACGACGCCGCGGTGGCTGCCGCCGACGATGACCGGCTGCTCGGCGAGTTCGGGCCGGTCGCGCTTTTCGACCGTGGCGTAGAAGGCGTCGCAATCGATATGCGCGATCGCCAGCGTGGCGAGCTCGGCATGCTCGATAAGGCGCGGCGAGCCGCAGCCGGCGCAGCGCCGGTTCTCGGGCGGCGTCGCGGCGAGCGCGCCGCAGTCGCGACAGAGGGCGCTCACGAGGGGAGCGAGCCGCGGCCGGAAGGCCGCCGGTGCGTCCTTCGAGGCTCGCTGCGCGAGCGCCTCAGGATGAAGGGCTTTCTTGATGCCGCATCCAAACCATCCTCATCCCGAGGTGCTTTGCCCAGCAAAGCCTCGAAGGACGCGAGATGTTTCTGCAGCCGTGACATCTCACGACACTTCGTCCGGCCGCCACAGCCAGGCGGCGCCGCGCACGCCGCTGGAATCGCCGTGGCAGGGCGGCAGCAGACGCGTGAGCACGCTGTCGGAAAAGACATAGCCGCCCCAGCGCCGCGGCACCTCGGCGTAGAGGCTGGCGATCGCCGACAGCCCGCCGCCGAGCACGATGGCCTCGGGGTCGAGGATGTTGATGACATGGGCCAGCGCGCGGGCGAGCCGCTCGGTGTAGCGGTCGAGGCTGGCGCGGCAGGCCGCGTCGCCATTCGCCGCGCCGGCTGCGATCGCCTCGGCGGTCAGCGCCGCGCCGCCGTGCCGCCGATGGTCGGCGGCGAGGCCGCGGCCCGAGAGGAACGTCTCGATGCACCCGTCGCGGCCGCAATAGCAGCGCGGGCCGGGCCATTCGCCGGCGCGCGGCCAGGGCAGGGGATTGTGTCCCCATTCGCCGGCGACCGCGTTGGCGCCGGTGACGATCCGTCCGTCGATCACCAGCCCGCCGCCGACCCCGGTGCCGAGGATCACGCCGAACACGTTGGCGCAGCCCGCGGCGGCGCCGTCGCTCGCTTCCGAAAGCGCGAAGCAATTGGCATCGTTGGCGAGGCGCACGGTGCGGCCGAGCGCGGCTTCGAGGTCGCGGCCGAGCGGACGGCCGATAAGACAGGTCGAATTGGCGTTCTTGACGAGCCCGGTGGCGGCGCCGAGCGTCCCGGGAATGCCGATTCCGACCGTCAGCCCGCCGCCGAGCTCGCTTTCGACGCCGCGCACCAGCGCGGTGATCGCCGCGACCGTCCCGGCATAATCGCCCGCCGGGGTCACGACGCGGCGCCGGGCGTGGACCTCGCCCGCGCGATCGATGGCGGCGGCCTCGATCTTGCTGCCGCCGAGGTCGACGCCGATGCGAAACCCTGCGCTCATTCGAGGCTCGTGGTCGCTCTTTGTTCTCCGTAAACGATTCGCCGCTATCGTGCAAACGCGATGTTGCCCGGGCGCCGGGAAAGCGTTGCAGGAAGCCGAATCATCCTTACCCTTTCTTAAGTCCCGGCCGCTAAAAATCTCGCTGGATCGTAGCACGGGCCTCGGCCGATCGCGTCCCGCGAGCCTACGCTCAGCCACCTCTGGGGTCTGACGAGAATGACATTGGAACTGATCAATGGAGATCACGGCCCCGGCAAGCAGTGCGCGAAAAAGGTGCTGATCGTCGAGGACAACGATCTCAATATGAAGCTTTTCAACGATTTGCTGGAAGCGCACGGCTACAACACGCTGCAGACGCGCGATGGGGTCGAGGCCTTGAAGCTGGCGCGCCAGCACCGTCCCGATCTGATCCTGATGGACATCCAGCTGCCCGAAATCTCCGGCCTTGAAGTCACCAAGTGGCTCAAGGAGGACGACGATCTGCGCTCGATCCCGGTGATCGCGGTGACCGCGTTCGCGATGAAGGGCGACGAAGAGAAGATCCGCGGCGGCGGCTGCGAGGCCTATATCGCCAAGCCGATCTCGGTGGCGAGCTTCCTGCGCACCGTCGAACGTTTCCTGGCGTGATCGCGCCGCTTAGCCTCACCCCCAGACCGGCAGCCCTGCCATGACCGCACGCGTGCTCGTCGTCGACGACGTTGAGCTCAACGTCAAGCTGCTCGAAGCCAAGCTGTCGAGCGAATATTTTCAGGTGATCCCGGCCTATAACGGGCCGACCGCGCTGGAGCTCGCCGAATCCGAGGCGCCCGACATCATCCTGTTGGATGTGATGATGCCGCGAATGGACGGGTTCGAGGTGTGCCGGCGGCTGAAGGCCAATCCGCGCACCACCGACATCCCGGTCGTCATGGTGACGGCGCTCAGCGACATCGCCGACCGGCTGCGCGGGCTCGAAGCCGGCGCCGACGATTTCCTCACCAAGCCGGTCAACGACATCGCGCTGTTCGCCCGCGTCCGCTCGCTCGTCCGCCTCAAGCGGATGATGGAAGAGCTGCGGCTGCGCGAGGAAATTTGCGGCCGCTTCGGCAGCCAGGAAGAGCATCTCAACCACGGCGACGCGATCACCGGCGCGCATATCATGCTCGTCGAGCAGCCCGGCTTTGGCGCATCGCGGATTGCCGAGACGCTGGCGCCGCTCGCCGACAGCGTGCGCCAGGTGGGCAGCGGCGACGAGGCCCAGTCCGTGCTCGACGATTCGATCGAGCTCATCATCCTCAGCCTGTCGATGCCCGACGGCGATCCGTTGCGTCTGGTGTCGCAATGGCGCGCCAGCGAAGGATCGCGCCAGTTGCCGATCCTGCTGCTCGCCGACGAGGGCGAGCTGCCGCGGCTCGCCAAGGGGCTCGACCTCGGCGCCAACGATTATCTGATCCGTCCGGTCGACCGTAACGAGCTCTTGGCGCGGGTGCGCAGCCAGGTGCGGCGCAAGCGGCTGCAGGACCGGCTGCGCGAGAATTACCGGCGCAGCCTGTCGCTGGCGCTGACCGACGAACTCACCGGCCTCTACAACCGGCGCTATGTCGTCGCGCATCTCGAAGAGCTGATCGCGCGCTTCAACCATGACGGCGCGAGCGAGGCCGCGCTGATGATCTTCGACGTCGACCACTTCAAGCAGGTCAACGATCAGTACGGCCATCCGGGCGGCGACGACGCGCTGCGCCAGCTCGCCGACCGCGCGCTGCGCGGCGTGCGCAGCATCGACCTGGTGGCGCGGCTGGGCGGCGAAGAATTTGTCGTGGTGATGCCCGAAACCGGGCTCAGCGCGGCAGTCACGGTCGCCGAGCGCCTGCGCCGCGCGGTCGAGGCCGAGCCGTTCCTGATCCATACCGCCGCCGAGCGCCGGCCGATCACGATCAGCATCGGTGTCGCGGTGGCCCAGCCGGGCGACAGCGTCGATACGCTGCTGCAGCGCTCCGACGACGCGCTCTACCAGGCGAAAAATGGCGGCCGCAACCGCGTCGTGGCACACGACGGCGCGATGGCCGCGCCGCCGCTCGCCGTCGCGTCATAAAACTTCAGCGGTATCCGTCCGGATACGGTCCTCGTTGGTCCCCTGGCCGGGCTTGACCCGGCCATCCGCGCCTTCAGGCTCAGGAGCCTGCGTTTGAAGACGTGGACCCGCGGGTCAAGCCCGCGGGAGGCGAAAACCGAGAATGCTTCAGCCTACCCGGCTATTTGATCTTGGCTTCCTTGAAGACGACGTGCTTGCGCGCGACCGGGTCGTATTTCTTCAGCTCGAGCTTGTTGGTCTTGGTGCGCGGGTTCTTCTTCGTCACGTAGAAGAAGCCGGTATCGGCGCTGCTGACGAGTTTGATCTGGACGGTGCTGGTCTTGGCCATGCCGAATCTCGCGAGGGCTCAGGGCGAATGTGGGGTGGAAGATAGTCTTGCGTCCTTGGCTGTCAAGGCGGCGACGCCCGAAGGTGTCTGCGGCGACAGCGATGACACCCCGGCGGGGTGAATCGCGCCGAGCGCGGCGGTATAGCGTCCGGGATCGGACAGCACCCGCTCGGCGACCTTGACGTCGAGCGCCGGGCTGGTCGATTGCGCCGGGCAGCTTTGCCGCAGCGCCGTCCAGGCCGTGTCGTTGAGCGAGGCGCGCGGATGCGAGGCATCGGCGTTGCCGGCGTCGACCGGCCGGCGCAGCACGGTGTCGATCGAGCCGTCGGTGTCGCTGACCCCGCTGGTGCACAGCGTCGGCACCACGCCGTGCTGCTGCAGGAAATAGCCCGACGGCGTGACGAGGCGCGCCCAGGTGAGCGTCAGCTCGCCGTCATTCGGCAGGCGCATCACCGTCTGCACCGTGCCCTTGCCATAGGAGGCGCTGCCGACGACCACGGCACGCCCGACATCCTGCAGCGCTGCCGCGACGATCTCCGAGGCCGAGGCCGACCCGCCGTTGATCAGCACCACCAGCGGCGTGTTGGGTAGGAGGCTGTGCCCGGTCGCGGCGAAATACTGGTGGCTCGCCGGGTGGCGCCCGGTGGTGGCGATGATCGGCCCCTTGGAGATGAACAGGTCGGAGAGGCTCACCGCCTGGTCGAGCAGCCCGCCCGGATCACCGCGCAGATCGAGGACGATGCCGGCGAGGCGGCCGCCATTCGCCTGGCGCTGCGCCTCGATGATGCCCTCGGTGACGCGCTGCGTGGTGCTTTGGTTGAAGCTGGCGACGTGGAAGATCGCGATGTTGCCGTCGCGCGACGCGGTCACCGTCGGCACGACGACGAGTGCGCGCTCGATCCTGAGTTCGCGCGTCCCCGGGGTGCCCGGCCGCTCGATCGTCAGCCCGACGATCGTGCCGATCGGCCCGCGCAGCTGGCGCACGATGTCGCTCGCCTGACGGCCGCCGACCGGCGTGCCGTCAATCGCGACGAGCTTGTCGCCGACCTTGATCCCGCCGCGCTCGGCGGGGCTCTGCTCGCTGACCGCGGTGATGCTGAAGTCGCTGTTGGCGGTCTCCAAGGTGACGCCGATGCCGCCGAAGCCGTCGCGCGAGGCGCGCTGGTCGCGCGCATCGTTCGGCGTCGAGTAGCGCGAGAAGCGGTCGAGCGCGCCGGTCATGCCGTCGAACACGGCCTTGTCGATCGCCTCCTCGGGCAGGCCCGCGACCTTGCCGGACGCCTTCTTCGCGGCGGCGATCAGCCCGGCGACGATGTCGCCGGCCGCCCCGCCGTCGATGTCCGCCGGCACCTGGTAGCTGGCGACGGCGATTCCGTCATAGGCCAGGGTCAGCTGGTCGCGCTCGCGGACATCGCCGCCTATCGACACGCTGAGCCGCGAATCGAGCCGCGACAGGTTCTTGGCGCCGGCCGTGACGAGCTTCTGGCCCGAGATCGGCTCGATATAGAGGTCGGTGATCTGGTCGATGCCGCGCGCGAAAAGCTCGCCGGTCGAGCCGCTATGCGACGCGCTATGCGTGCCGCAGGCGACCAGGGCCCAGCAGGCGAGGGCCGGGACCATCCGGCGCATGGGCGCCGGCAGCCGCAACCACGACAAAAAGCACGCGCGCTGAGGCAAATGCAAAAATCCCCTGGCCCGCCGATCCCCGGCGCATGCAAGCCCAAGCGGCCCATCAGTGGCGCGCCACAGTAGTTTCTCGCCGCGCCGCGATCAACACGGCCGGGCGGGCTGCGACGCTGGCGCGCCGTTAGCGTCGGCGGCCGGTCTGGCGGCCCGGTCGAGGGCGGTGCCGCTTCACCGCGACACGCGGGCGGTTCGGAACCCCCTCGTCGAGCCGGAAGGTCAGCCGGCCGCCGATCGGGTCCGCCTCGGCGAGTCGCACCGTCAGCGCGTCGCCGAGCCCGAAGCGGCGGCGCGAGTGCCGCCCGCTCAGCGTCAGATGGCGCGCGTCGAAGCGATAGAAATCGGGCGGTAGGCTGCCGATCGGCAGCAGCCCGTCGGTGCCGCTATCGGTGAGCGTCACGAATAGCCCGAAACGCGCGACGCCGTTGACCCGCGCGGCGAATTCCTCGCCGATACGGCCGCCCAGCAGCCGCGCCCGGTAGCGTTCAAGTGCCGCGCGCTCGGCCGCGGTCGCGCGCCGCTCGGTCGCCGAGACATGCTTGCCGATTGCGTCGAGCGCCGTGGCGGGCGTTGCCTCGCCGAGCAGCGCACGATGCACCAGGAGGTCGGCGTAGCGCCGGATCGGCGAGGTGAAATGGGCGTAGCGGCGCAGCGCCAGGCCGAAATGGCCGATATTGTCGGGGCTATAGATCGCCTGCGCCTGGGCGCGCAGCACGAGGTCGTTGACCAGCTGCGCCTCGGGTCGGCCGACGACGCGCGTCAGCACACGGTTGAACAGCTCCGGGCGGATCACCTGGCCTTTCGCCAAAGCGAGACCCGGCGCGTCGATATCGGCGAGTGCCTGGCGCAGCGCGTCGAGCCGGTCGGGGGTGGGCGCGTCGTGCACCCGGTAGAGGCAGGGAAGCCGCTTCGCTTCCAGCTCCTCGGCCGCGGCGACATTGGCGAGGATCATGAATTCCTCGATCAGTCTGTGGCTGTCGAGGCGCTGCCGTGGCTCGACCGCGGCCGGCGCGCCCGCGGCGTCGAGCACCACGCGGTATTCGACGAGGTCGAGCGCCAGCGCGCCGCGCGCGACGCGGGCGCGATCGAGCGCGGCGAACGCGCCGTAGAGCGCCGCAAGCCGCTCCCTCGCGATCGCCGCCGCCGCCGCGCCGTCTTGCGCCGCCTGCACCTGCTCATAGGTCAGCTGCGCCGCCGAGCGCATGATCGCGCGGTGAAACGCATGGCGCCGCTTGACGCCGTTGCGGTCGATCCACAATTCGGCCGCGAGGCAGGCGCGGTCTTCGCCGGGTTTCAGCGAGCACAGCCCGTTCGACAGCGCCTCGGGCAGCATCGGCACGACGCGGTCAGGAAAATAGACCGAGTTGCCGCGTTCCCGCGCCTCGCGGTCGAGCGCGCTGTCCGGCGTCACGTAATGCGCGACATCGGCAATCGCGACGACGAGGCGCCAGCCGCCGGGATTCGCCGCATCGGGGTCGGGCTCGGCCCATACCGCGTCGTCGAAATCGCGCGCGTCGCTGCCGTCGATCGTCACCAGGTCCAGGCCGCGCAGATCGACCCGCCCTCCCGAATCCGCGGGTTTGGCGGCGGCCGCCTCGGCCAGCGCCGCTTGCGGAAAGGCGTGCGGGATCTCGAACTGCGCGATCGAGATGAGGCTGATTGTGCGCGGCGAATCGGCGGCGCCGAGCCGCTCGACCACCCGTGCGCGAGGCGGGCCATAGCGCCGCGCCGGCAGGAGCTCGCCGGCGACCAGCTCGCCATCCGTCGCGTCGGCAGTATCGCCGGCGGCGATCTGGTATTCACCGCGGTCGCGGCGGTCGGCCGGGTCGATCCGCCCGCCGCTCGCGGCGCGGCGAAAGACGCCGACGACGCGGTCCGGCGCCCCGCGTTCCGGCGCGCGGTCTAGGAGTTCGCCGGGCTCGATGTGGCGCGTCTCGGTTTCGCCGCCGGCTTGGCGCGCGGGCCGGGCTTCTTCGCTTTCGCCTTCTTTGCCGGCCGCGCGGCGGTATCGCGCCGTGCCGTGCCGTTGCTGGCGGCGTGGGCCGGGCGAGGCTTGCGCGCGGTCTTGCCCTTGGCCTTTTGCGCGGCGAGCAGCGGCAGCGCCTCGGCGAGCGTGAAGCCGTCGGGGTCGGCCCCCCTGGGCAGCGAGGCGATCAGTCCCGCATGCCCGACATAAGGCCCGTAGCGGCCGCGATAGAGCCCAATCGTGCCGCCCTCCGGATGCGCGCCCAGTTCGCGCAGCAATTGCGGTCCGCGCCGTCCGCCGCTCGCCTTGGCCTCGGCGATCAGCGTCACCGCGCGGTTGAGGCCGATATTGAGCACGTCGTCGTCGCGCCCGATCGAGGTGAATTCCTTGCCGTATTTGAGGTAAGGCCCGAACCGGCCGAGCCCGGCGGTGATCGTCTCGCCGGTATCCGGGTGGCGGCCAATCTCGCGCGGCAGCGACAGCAGCTTGATAGCGATATTGAGATCGACGCTGCCGGGTTCCTGGCCGCGCGGCAGCGCCACGCGTTTCGGCTTGTCGCCGTTATCGCCGCCGCCAAGCTGGATGTAGTGCCCGTATGGGCCCTTTTTCAGCGTCACCGGCAGCCCGCTCACCGGCTCGCTGCCAAGCTCGGTTTCGGGCATCGCCGCCTTGCCGTCGCCTTCGGTTTCGAGCCCGAGCGCGCGGGTGTAACGGCAGTTAGGGTAGTTCGAGCAGCCGATAAACGCGCCGAAGCGCCCCAGCTTGAGCGACAGCTTGCCGTCGTCGCAGACCGGGCAGCGGCGCACGTCGCGCCCCGACCCGTCATCGGGAAAGAAGTGCTTGCCGAGGTCCTCGTCGAGCGCTTGCAGCACCTGGCCGATCGTCAAATCCTTGGTGCCGCCGACCGCGCCCGAAAAATCCTGCCAGAACCGGCGCAGCACCTCTTTCCAGTCGATCCGCCCGCCGGAAATATCGTCGAGCTGGTTTTCCAGGTCGGCGGTGAAATTGTATTCGACATAGCGCTCGAAAAAGCTGGTGAGGAACGCCGTCACCAGCCGGCCGCGGTCCTCCGGCAGGAAGCGCCGCTTGTCGAGCCGGACGTAGTTGCGGTCCTGCAGTACTTGAAGAATCGAGGCGTAAGTCGATGGTCTTCCTATGCCGAGCTCTTCAAGTTTCTTGACGAGGCTGGCCTCGCTGTAGCGTGGCGGCGGCTGGGTGAAGTGCTGGCTCGGCGTCACCTCGCCTCGGCCGAGCCGCTCCTGCTCGCGCATCGCCGGCAGGCGGCGGCCGTCTTCGCTCTCGGCCGGTTCGTCCTGGTCTTCCTGATAGAGCTTGAGGAAGCCGTCGAATGCCGTCGTCGTGCCGGTGGCGTGCAGGCCGACCCGGCCGGACGGATCGGCGATGTCGATGCCGACCTGGTCGAGCACCGCCGATTCCATCTGGCTGGCGACGGTGCGCTTCCAGATCAGCTCGTAAAGCCGGCGGTGGTCGCTATCGAGATGGCGGCCGGCCTCGCCGGGCTTGCGCGCCATGTCGGTCGGGCGGATCGCCTCGTGCGCTTCCTGCGCGTTCTTCGCCGGGCTGCGGTAGACGCGCGGCGATTTCGGTAGATATCGATCGCCAAAATCCTGCGCGATGAGGCTGCGCGCGGCGGCGATCGCCTCGCCGGCGATGGCGACGCCGTCGGTGCGCATATAGGTGATGAGCCCGACCGTCTCGCCGCCGAGGTCGACACCCTCGTAGAGCCGCTGGGCGATGCGCATCGTGCGGCTCGCGCCAAAGCCGAGCTTGCGCGAGGCTTCCTGCTGCAGGGTCGAGGTGGTGAACGGCGGGAACGGGTTGCGCCGCGTCTGCCGCCGCTCGATCGCGGTGACCGCGAAACCCGGCGCGGCGAGGATCGCCGCGGCGGCGGCGCGCGCCTTCGCCTCGCTGTCGAGGTCGAAGCGGTCGAGCGCCTTGCCGTCGAGCCGGGCCAGCCGCGCGGTGAATTTGTCGCCGGCCTCGGTGGTGAACTCGACCTCGACCGTCCAGTATTCGCGCGCCTTGAACGCCTCGACCTCGGCCTCGCGCTCGCAGATGAGGCGCAGCGCCACCGATTGCACGCGGCCCGCCGAGCGGCTGCCCGGCAGCTTGCGCCATAGCACCGGCGACAGCGTGAAGCCGACGAGGTAATCGAGCGCGCGGCGCGCCAGATAGGCATCGACCAGCTCGATATCGATATCGCGCGGCTTGGTAAAGGCGTCGAGCACCGCGTTGCGCGTCACCTCGTTGAACACGACGCGCTTGACGTCGACGCCCTTCAGCGCGCGGCGGCTCTTCAGCACCTCGTTGATGTGCCAGGAGATCGCCTCGCCTTCGCGGTCGGGGTCGGTGGCGAGGTAGAGCCGGTCGGCCCCGCGCACCGCGTCGGCCATCGCGCGGACATGTTTCTCGGACTTGCCGTCGATCTCCCACGACATCGCGAAATCGCTGTCGGGCAGCACCGAGCCGTCCTTTGCCGGCAGATCGCGGACATGGCCGTAGCTCGCCACGACCGTGTAGTCGCGGCCGAGATACTTGTTGATGGTCTTCGCTTTGGCCGGCGATTCGACGATGACGACGTTCATGGACCCAATCAAAGGACAGCGCCGAGCCCTGCTCAGCGGCGCGACACGAGGTTGCCGGGATGACGCTCGACGCGCCCCGCAAGTTCCAATTCGAGCAAGAGACTAGCGATGTCGGCGGCTGACAATTGGCATTGGCGCACCAGTTCGTCAACCGCGACGGGGGTCGGGCTGAGCTTTTCGAGGATGAGGCCGAGCCCGTCCTCGCCGCCGAGCGATGCCGGCACGGGCGCCGCCGCGGTCGCCCGCAGCGCCAGTTCGCGCTGACTTGGCGCGCGGCGCGGCGGCAGCGGCGCGCCGTGCAAGAGCGGTCCCAATTGCCCGACGATGTCGGCCGCGCTCTCGGTCAGCGTCGCGCCATTGCGCAGCAAATCATTGGCGCCGCGGCTGCGCGGGTCGAGCGGCGAGCCCGGCACCGCAAAGACGTCGCGGCCCTGCTCCAGCGCGAAGCGCGCGGTAATCAGCGAGCC